>CAVVZW010000051.1:0-50045 GCA_963752265.1 uncultured Alphaproteobacteria bacterium | reverse complement strand
AGGACCGCCTTTCTCCGCCCGGTCGAGCGCCGAGGCAATATCGGTCAGCATCGCCGTCGACATCACGTTAACCTTGCCATCGTCAAGCCAGATCGACGCCACCCTCTCCTGCTCGACATAGCTCACACGCTGCTGCATTCGCCTCTCCTGTTTTTGCGTGGCTCGACAGTGAGAGTTCTGATGTAGACCAATCAATATAATCAGGAGGTGAGACATGCCCGCCCTTCCCAAACACCGGCAGCCGATCATCAATACGGCCGTGACCTTGTTCCGGCGGCAGGGCTATTCACGCACCGGCCTTAACGAAATTGTCGACGTCAGCGGCGCGCCAAAGGGCTCGCTCTATCACTATTTTCCGCTCGGCAAGTCTTCGATCGCGGTTGCCGCTGTCAAGGAGGCGGGGCATCGCGTCGCGGCGACCCTGACAAAACTCGCGGAGGAATGCCGCTCGACCAGTGAACTGCTTCGGCGGCATGCCGAACTGCTCGCTGGCTGGATGCGGGCTTCCGGCTTTCGCGACGGCTGCCCGATCACGACCGTCTTGCTGGAGCTTGCGCCGGGAGATCGCGACGTGACGGAAGCCGGCCGCGCGGCCTATCGGGTCCGCGTCTCGATCCTGGCCGACAGACTTGTCGCGGACGGCTTTCAAAAAGCACGCGCCGACGCGCTCGCGATCCTTTGCACCTCCGCTTTGCAAGGCGCGTTGATCCAGGCGCGCGTCGAGCGAAGCGGACGTCCGCTCGAAATCACCGCTTCTGAACTGGCAAAGCTATTGGACGTGGCCGCGGCTTGACGTGTTGAAGACCTGTCAGGCCGGCCGCTTGCAGACAAGATCGATCTCGATCAGCGCCTTGTAGGCAAGTCCGGTGACGCCGACACAGGTGCGGGCCGGCAACCGATTGGGCGGAAAATAGCCGCGATAGGTCTCGTTCATGGCCGCATAGTCTTCGTCAAAGCGCGTCAGATAGATGCGCGACATCACGATGTGTTCGAGGCCGAGCCCAACTCCGGCGAGCACGATCTTGAGGTTTGCCATCACAGCATGCGTCTGGGCGACGATGCCGTCGGGCAATACGCCGGGCGTCTCGGGGCGATCCGGCATCTGCCCGGTGACGAAAACGAAGCCATCGGTCTCGACCGCATGGCTGAACGGCGCGACCGGCTTCGGGCCGCCGGTAATCATGTGAAATTTCAAACTGACGTCCTCACTTCGCAGGGCTGGCCGGGTTGTCAAACAGGCTCTTGCGTAGCACGGCGTGAACGCCCCAATTTCCGTCTACCACCTGCGTGACGCCGAAATCGATGGCTGCCGACATCAGCGCAACCGCCTCGTCCTCGCTCAGCCCCTTCACGTTCATCAGGAAGCGCCGCACTTTGCGAAACGCATCCTTCATCGCAAGGTCGAGCGACGATTTCGCGTAGACCTCGCTCTGGCCCTGGGTGCCGAATTCGGCGAGATAATTGGGATGGCTGAAGCCCGTCAGCACCCACTCGGTCTCGGTCTCGATCAGAGGGTAAGTCAAATCGGCGAATGGGCGGCCCGCCAACTGGCCCCGCTTGTGCAGAATGACCTGGAAGGTGCCGGTCATCGAGCATTCGATCGCCGTGCCGCTGATTTCTCCATCGCCTTGCGCGGCATGGGGATCGCCGACCGATAGCAGCGCGCCGGGGACCGATACCGGCAGGTAGATCGTCGAACCCTTGCCGAGCCGCCAGTTGTCGAGATTTCCGCCGAAATAGGACGGTGGCACGGAATCGACGAAATCCGCCTCGCGCGGCGCGAGCGCAATCACGCCAAAATGCGGCCGCAAGGGAATGCGAATGCCGTCAAGCACATCGTGCCGTCGCTTGACGCTGCGCGGCTCTACCGGCACGCCGGGATAATCATAAGTGTGATGGACGACACCGAACGGATCGGTCTGCGGTTCCCAGCGATACGAGTAAAGTCCGCGCGCATGCGGCCCCGTCGCATCGTCGAAGATCTCGTAGATCGTCACCACCTCGCGCGGCTTCGGCTCGGCAACGAACTCGTCATAGTGATAGCCCCACCACGCCGCCACGCTGGAGCCGAACACCCGCCCGGCATAATCAGCGCTTTGGCTCGGACGAGGCACGATGTCGCGAATACGCACCTCCAGCACGTCGCCGGGCTGAGCATCCCTGACGGCGACCGGCCCGGTGCAGATGTGCACCCCAAACCCTTCGCCGGCGCCCCGGCCGAACACCGAGGCATCCATTGGACCCGCCCCGCGCCGATCCACGGTCTTGCCGTCGCGGGTCCAGCGAAAGATTTCTTCCGCAGCAGTGTCGCCCGCAATCATCCGTTCGGCGTCGTCAGAGGCATGCTGCGTCAGGGTTTCGATCGTGATGGTATCGCCGGAACGAATCTCGGCCTGCGGCTGCAGCGACCGGCTGAAGAACCCCCAATGAATCCGCTCGGCTTTGATCGCCAAATGATGGTGGGCCGGCTCGGTAGCGGTCTCCGCGTCGTCGTTGGCGGCAGGTAGTGCGGCAAGCTCACTGGATGCTGTGATCGTCCGCTGCTGGCGAAGCTGCGCGAGGGCGTCCTGCGGCCAGCCGCGGTGGCCCGCCGCGATCGTCGACGTCGCGTTACGTTCAGCCTCCTGCTGGCGGAATTCACGCGGCGAAAGGCCGAACCGGGCGCGGAAGGTGCGGCTGAAATGCGCGGAGTCGCCGAAACCATAGCGGTAGGCGATCTCCGAAATCGTATGGTTGCCCTCCGCCGGATTGGCGAGGTCGGCCCAGGCGCGCTGCAACCGCCGCTCGCGGACGTAGTGGCTGAAATTGTCGCCAACCCCTTCGAACAGCTTTTGCAGGTATCGCTCGGAAATTCCTTCGCTTTGCGCCACCCGCGCCGGCGTCAGGTCGGGATCTTCGAGCCCGCGTTCAATCGTCCGGCAGACGCGATTCATGATGGCCGCTTTGGTTGAACTGCCGCCGTCGCAGACCGGCGCCGCCATTTGCCGGGTTAGCGTAAAGAGCAGATCGGCGAGCCCCTGCGCCACCGCATCCCACTCGAGCTCGGATAGCGCATCCAGCGACTGCACGGCTGACGCCAGCGCGCGGGCGAATACTCCCGCAAAGCCTTGTGGGGCCACCGCGCGCGGCTCGATCCACCCCACAGCGCCCGTCTTGCGGCCGTGGAACGCCTCACCCGTTACATAAAGACCAATCGCACGCAGGTCGCGTTGGAAAAACAGGGTCCAGTCGCCTTGCGGCGGCAGCACCAGAAGATGCCCGGCTGGAATGATCTGATGTCCGCCGCTGTGCAGCACGACACCGTCCTCGGTCGGAAGCAACGCGATCGGCAAAGCGTCGTCGCCAGCGCCGGACAACGGCGCGATGCCTTGCGAACCGGCCGCCAGCTTGACCAGCGTGACACCTTTGGCGCCGCGATGGGAGGCGGTGGCATGTCCGGCATAAAAAGTCGGGTTCGACAGCGGTTGCAGCCCGGCGGTGCCCAAAACGTCACGCCACGCGTCCGGCCGATCGTGCTCGGCATAGGATTCACTCGTGAACGGACGAAAGCTCATGCGCCTGCAACCCACACCACCGCGCTTGAGCGAAGCAACCTCCGTGCCACTGGCACGATGTCGCCCGACCCATGACGGACGTTGCAGTAAAACCTCAGCTCTGGCTATTTTTGTTTTCCTGTCAGCTCCTTAGAGTGTTTTCGAGCGAAGTGGGAACCGGTTCGCGTGAAGAAAACGCGTCAAAAAACAAACTAGAGCTTCGGTTCTGATTCAATCAGAATCGAAGGTCTAGTCGCATCTGAAGACGTTTTTCCTGATCGTGCCATGGACGCCCCAATTGGCATCGACCACCTGGGTAACGCCAAAATCCGCGCCGACCGACATCAGAGAAATCGCCTCGTCCTCGCTCAATTTATGCACGGTCATCAGGAACCGCCGTAATTTGCGGAAGGCATCTCGCATCGCCCGGTCCAGGCTCGAATGATTGGCGATCTCGGTCTCCGCGCCCGCGCCAAGCTCCGCCAGATAATTGGGATAGGTAAAACCGTAGACTGACCAGGCCTGCTCATTCTCCAGCATCGGATGAGTGAGGCCGTCCAGCACGGTGCCCGCAAGCTCGTTCTTCTTGTGAAGGATGAACTCGAAGTCGCCCGTCAGCGAGGTTTCGATCGCGGTTCCACCCAGCTCGCTATCGCCTTGCGCCGCATGCGGATCTCCGACCGAAAAGAACGCGCCGGGCACCGCGACGGGATAATACATCCGCGCGCCCTTGCCGATCCGCCAGTCGTCGATATTACCGCCGGTGTAGCTTGGCGGGATCGAACTGACGAAATCTTGCTCGGACGGCGCGAGCCCCATGGTGCCGAAATGCAGCCGCGCCGGCACCTTGACGCCGGTCAGAATGTTCTCGCGCTTGCGAATGGTGGCGTGATCGACCCGCACGCCGGGATAATCGATGGTCGCATGCACGATGCCATCGGGATCGGTTTGCGGAGTCCAGACATAGTTATAGACCGCCTTGGCGAATGGCTCTCCTGATGTGTCGAGCTCGAAAATCGTCACGACTTCGCGCGGCTTCGGCTCCTCGATCAGGTCGTGATAGTGAAAGCCCCAATTCGCCGCTGCGTTCGAGCCGAAGCATTTTCCGGCGTAACAGGCCTTGCAGGCCGGGCGCGGCCGGATGTCGAGGATCCGCACCTCGAGAATATCGCCGGGTTCGGCATTTTCGACCGCGACCGGGCCGGTCAGGAGATGGACGCCAACGCCCTCGCCTGCCCCACGAATGAACGGCCCCTCGGTCGGGCCCGAGCCGCGGCGAGACATGGTCTTTTGTTCTTTTGTCCAATGAAAGATGGCTTCCGCGCCGGGATCATCCGCAATCATGCGCTCGTAATCGTCATTGGCGTGGTGCGTCAGCGTTTCGATGGTCGCCCGGTCGCCGGATTTCAGCGTCAGCGACGGCGCGACTTTCTTGCTGAAATAGCCCCAGTGCATGGTCTTGGGTGATACCGGCAGCAGATGATGTTTCATGCGGCTAACCTCAGGCGAAAGCTGGAGTTTTCTGGAAATACGACAGGCGAGCGGCCGGCGACCATGATCATTCCTCCGCCATGGCTGAGAGGAAGCGCTGGGCCACCAGCGTTTTCGGGTTGGTCAGCACCTCCCTCGCCGGCCCCTCCTCGACGATGGCGCCGCCCGACAACAACAGGACGCGGTCGGCGACCTCCTCGGCGAAGCGCAACTGGTGCGTCGAAATGATCATGGTCAGCCCGTCCTCGATCGCCAGACGCCGGATCACCTCAAGCACTTCGTTGACGAGTTCGGGGTCGAGCGCCGAGGTCGGCTCGTCGAGCAACAGCACGCTTGGATTGGGCGCAATCGCGCGCGCGATGGCGACGCGTTGTTGTTGCCCGCCCGACAAATGACGCGGCAGCGCATCGGCGCGCTGAGTCAGGCCGACACGCTCGAGCAATTCTCTCGCGCGCCGGTCGGCATCGGTGCGGCTCCAGCCGTGCACCCAACGCAGCGGCCCCGCGATATTCTCTTTCGCCGACAGGTGGCCGAACAGGTTGAACTGCTGGAACACCATGCCAACGCCGACCTCGGCGCGTTCGTTGGCGAGCGCGCGCGGCGACAACGGCTTGCCGTTGTCGCCGAAACCAAGTCGCCTTCCGCCGACCTTGATCGTGCCGCCATCCCAGCCCTCGAGATGGTTGATACAGCGCAGCAGCGTGCTCTTGCCGGAGCCGGAGGGACCGAGCAGCGCCACCACCTCGCCGATATGCACCGTCAGGTCGACGCCGTCGAGCACGGCCTGCTTGTCGTAACGCTTGCGCAAGCCCTCGACCCCGACCGCCACGTTGTTCCGGCGAAGGGTTTCGGCGCGCTTGGCATGGTCGGCCAGATCGAACTTTGGCCGCAGCGGCGGCAGTTCGGCAACGCCTGCGTCCTTGATCACCTCCGGTGCGACGTCCAGCGGCTCGTCCAACGGCTGAAAGCGATACCAGGGCAACAACCGCATCAGGCGCTGATGCGAAGATTTGCGGTCGAGATCAAGCCAGGCCTCGACCACAAGCTGGATCACGGCCACAGCACCGGTCAGGCACAGATAGATCAGGCCGGAGGCAAAGAAGATCGAAAAGAAGTCGAAGGTCGAAGACGCCAATTGCGTCGAGCGCAGCGTCAATTCCTGCACGGCGATCACGGAGGCCAGCGACGAATTCTTCAGCGCGCTGATGGTTTCCGCGCCGAAGGCTGGAATCATGGTGCGGATCGCCTGCGGCGCGATGATGCGGTTCATCAGCACGCCCGGCGTCATGCCGAGCGCCTGACCGGCGAGGATTTGCCCGCGATCGACGCCGAGCACACCGGCGCGCAGGATTTCCGAAATGAAAGGGAACTCGTTGGCGGCGAGCGCGGTGCCGGCCGCGAGAATCGCCGGCAACTTGATGCCGATATGCGGTAACGCGTCGTAGACGAATACCATTTGCAGGATCAGCGGCGTGCCGCGGAAAATCACGCTGTAACCACGCGCGAAAGCCGCGAGCACGCGAAAGCGGCTCAATTGCATCGCCGCCAGAACTGTTCCCATCATCAGCCCGCCGATCAGGCCGAGGCCGGTCACCTGCAAGGTGATCGCGATACCCTCGAGCAGATACGGCAGGCTGAGATAATGGAGAAACAGCGACATTACTTGACCGTCAACAGGCCCGGTTCCTTGAGGTTGTTAGGATCGAGCTCCCACTTCTTCAAAAGCGCGGCCTGGTCGCCCGACTTGTAGATCTCGTTCATGACCGCCATCACCGCTTCGCGGAATTTCGGCTTGTCCTTCGGCACGGCGATGCCGACGGAATAAGGGATCGTCACCGCGATCGCCTTTTCAAGTTTGTCCGGGTTGGCCTTTCACCGCATTGTCCACGGTGTTGACGTCGTTGACATAAGTGTCGGCGCGGCCGGCGAGGATCGCCTGGATGCAGTTGGCGTTGTTGTCATAGAGCTGCAACGTCGGTTCGGGCTTGCCGGCGGCTTTGCATTTCGGACCCATGTCCTGCACCAGCGGGACTTCGACGAAGCCGGTATTTTCCGCCGCCGCAGCACCGCACAGCGACAGATTGATGCCGTCGATCTTCTTTGGGTTTCCCTTGGCAACCAACACGCCGTCAAACACCTTGGAATAGGTGATGAAGTCGGCCGCCTTGGCGCGCTCTTCGGTGGCATAGATGTCGGAAATCACAATATCGGCCTGGCCGCTCGCCAACGTCGTCAGCAGTGCGGCGAAGGTCACGGCCTTGTAGGTCACCTTGAAGCCGAGGCATTCGCCGATCTCTTCGCCGAGATCGATGTCGAAGCCGATATATTTGTTCGGGTCCTTTGGATCGATCGCTTCATAGCCGGGCGTATGCGGGTTGATCGCATTGACCAGCGTCTTGCCTTTCCAGTCCGGAAACTTGGCCTGCAATTCGGCGCAGGCGGACGGCGCCGCCTTTGCCGTCACCGGTGCGCAAAGACCGGCCAGGACCATGGCGCCGAGTACGACGCCACGCGAGCCCGCGACATGCAGGCGCCGCTTCAGTTCTTCAACGAACAACCGCTTCCGCATCTTCTTCTCCTTCGACACTGGCATGGCCGCGCCATGCTCCAATTCCGAGGAAGAAGCGTAGGTTCGGAGTTCCCGGTCTGGCTTGTCTTGGGGCGCACAAAAAATTGGATAAGCGGCTGCTATAAAAAAGGCAGTAACTGCACCTAATTTAATCATTGCCGTCGGCGGCGGTGGGATACTCCATCTGCTGGCGCGCAAATGAGAACAGAGAGCGTGAAATGAACAAGTGGCTAGCGGCCGCGGCGATGGCATTGATTTTGGCTATGGCGCCCGCGCGGGCCGAAGCGCCCGCAACCAAAATCAGGTTCACGCTCGACTGGAAAATCCAGGGCATTCATGCCTGGTTTTATTGGGCTAAGGCAAAGGGCTACTTCAAAGCGGAAAATCTCGACGTCAGTATCGATCAAGGCGAAGGCTCTGCCGCGACCGTAACCCGCATCCTGTCGGGCGCCTACGATGCCGGTTTCGGCGACATCAACGCGATTATTCAGAACGCGGCGACGCGGCCAGCGGAGACGCCGGTCATGATCTACATGATCTACAGCAAGGCGCCGTTCGCGCTCCTTACCAAGGCCAGCGGGCCTTTAAAGTCGCTGAAGGATCTGCCCGGCACCAAAATCGGTGCGCCTGCCGGCGCTGCGGCGCTGAAACTGTTGCCGGTCCTCGCCAAGAACAACCAGATCGACTATGCGAGCCTCGACATCTTGCAGGTCGCGCCAAACCTGCAAGAACAAATGCTGCTGCGCGGCCAGGTGGACTTGATCGCCGTGTTCAGCGCCACCAGCTATATAAATCTGGTGTCGCTCAAACTCGATCCCGACAAGGATTTCCGCTGGTTCTTCTACGCCGATCACGGCATCGACCTTTATTCGAACGGCGTCATGGTCTCCCCAAAACTCGCACACGAGAAGCCTGAGGCCGTCAAAGGTCTCTTGCGAGCGATCAACCGTGCTATCAGCGAGACCATCAACGATCCGCAAGCGGCGATCGACCTGTTGGCAACGGAAGAACCGTTGCTGAAGAAGGACATCGAGATGCGCCGTCTGACATATGTCTGGGGATCGCTGATTGACACGCCGGAGGCGCAACAGTTGGGAATCGGCGACGTCAATGACACCAGGCTGAAATCCTCCATCGACATCATCTCAGCGTCCTTTGAACTGCCGCGGCAGCCGGATGCGGCGCAAGTGTTCGATCGCAGCTTTCTGCCGCCCAAGGCAGAGCGACAGCTTCCAGTCATCAATCACTGACAAAGCGGGACGTAAGATGCGCCAGATCGACTGCACCCACGTCCTCACCGGAACAGGTGTTCAGAACAACCAAACGATTGCAATCGACGGCGATCGTATCCATTCGCTCCGTCCTTTCACCGGATCTTCAAAACCGCGTCTTCTGGCCATGCCGGCACTGGTCAACGCCCATGACCATGGCCGCGCTGTCCGTACCACCTCAATCGGTGCCGGCGGCAAGCCGCTGGAGGCCTGGCTGCAATATCTGGCGTTGTTTCCCTCCGTTGACCCCTATCTCGCCGCAGCCGTCTCGCTCGGCAACAGCGCGCTCGGCGGCGCAGGCGTAGTGATGATGCATTACACGCGCGCGCAGGGTTTTACGGACTTGCCGGCGGAAGCGGCCGAAGTGGCGCGCGCGGCGCGCGATGTCGGCGTGCGTGTCGGGTTTGCCGTTTCGATGAAAGACCGCAATCCGATCGGATACGGGCCGCCCGAGTCACTGCTCAATGCGCTTCCGCAAGACGCGCGTGACGAAATTGTCCGCCGTTTCGTCCGCGCGCCGCTGGCGCCAAAGGATTACATCAAGCTCGTCGATGACGTCGCAGCCGCCGCCGACGACCCCATCTTCAACGTGCAATACGGCCCGAACGGCGTGCAATGGTGCAGCGATGCGCTGCTTCAGGCGATCGCCGAAGCTTCACACCTGTCCGGCCGGCGGGTTCACATGCATCTGCTGGAAACCCGCTATCAGCGCGGCTATCTCGACCAGCTCTACGGCGGCGACGTCGTCAAATTCCTGGATCGCATCGGCCTGCTCTCCCCACGGCTGACCTTGGCGCATTGCGTCTGGACCCGGCCTGACGAACTGGAACTGCTGGCTGAGCGCGGCGTGACGATCTCCACCAACTCAAGCTCGAATTTGAAATTGCGCTCAGGCGTCGCACCAGTCGCGAAGATGCTCGGCTGCGGTTGCCGTGTGGCCATGGGAATTGATGGCGGCGCACTCGATGACGACGACGATATGTTGCGCGAGCTTCGTCTCACCCACCTTTTGCATCTCGGTTCCGGGTTCACGCCGAAAGTGAACGAGAACGACATGCTGAGCGCTGCTGCGGTTACGGGCCGCCTGTCGGTGACCAATTCAAAGGATGGCGGCAACATCGCACCGGACGCACCGGCCGATCTTCTGTTGCTGGACTATGACGCGCTCGATGACGACAAGCTTCGCGACGACCTCGATCCGGTCAATCTGGTGTTTGGGCGAGCGAGCGCGCGTCACATCCACGAACTCATCATCGCGGGACGCACGGTCGTGCGAGACGGCCGCGTGCTCGGCATCGATCTGGAAGCGGCCCGCCGGGAAGTTATACTCCGCATGCGAGCGGGCCAGCCGGCCATGGCGTCGTTTGCAGCAGCGCTACCGCATCTTGATCGCTCTATAAGTGCGCAGATGGAACGGCAATTCAGTTGCACGTGAGGTACATTATCTTCGCATGCGAGGCTTATTAGAAAGACTGGATAAACCGCTCATGCTTCTTTCGTTCGACGTTTTCGGCACCCTCATCAACGTACGAGAGAGCTCGTACGAAGCCTTTCGCTCGATCCTTGGCGAATATGGCCGACCGGACGTCGACGTGCGCGCGTTCTGGGAACACTGGGAAGAACGTAACATTGCCCATTATTGGGAGACCTATCGGCCGTACAAGGAAATCTGCGCCTTGTCGCTCGGTGAGGCCTTCGCCCACTTTGGCGTTTCGGGCGACCCGGCTGCGATTTCCCGCTACTTCGACGCGTTCAGCCAATTCCAGCTCTATCCGGATGTTCTGATCACGCTCGAAAGCTTGAGCCGGCATCATCGGCTCGCAATCGTTTCCAACATCGACAACGACCTTCTGGCTGCAACGCCGTTACGGCGCGAATTCGATCTGGTATGTACGGCCGAAAAGGCGCGCGGCTACAAGCCGGACGGCGCTCTCTTCCGCTATCTGCTGGAACACGCCGGAGTTCCCCTGAATCAGATCCTGCATTCCGGGCAATCGCAATTTACCGACATGGTCGGCGGCAAGCCGCTCGGGTTGACGATCGCGTGGATCAACCGGCGCAACATCCCGTTGGCGCCATCGGTGCCCAAGCCGGATTACATTTTTCCCGACATTGCCTCGCTCATTCCATTGATCGAGCGCACGACATAACGGCCGGAAACCGGCTTCGCGCATCTGGCAAATCTGAACGTCCGATCAATACGTTCCACGCAAAATCGAGCGGTGGAAGCGGTACGGTTGATCGGGCCAACTTGCAGAAATGTCACTAATATGTCAGACATATAAAAAATTAATATTAGCGCGGGAGGATTTCATGAGCACTTTGACGACGGGCGGCTCGATCGAATTGCCGCGATCGGCGGCTGGCAGCGCTGCCAGTGCGGCGCAGACCGCCGCGATTGCCGCGCGTCTGGAACGGCTGCCGATGACGTCCTACCAACGCGGCCTGTTTGCCATCATCGCCACCGCCTGGTTCTTCGACAGCATGGATCTCGGCGCGCTGACTTTCGTGCTCGGCCCGATCCGCCAGAGCTTTGGGCTCTCTGCCTCCGAGACCGGATTGCTTTCCAGTATGAGCTTTCTCGGGATGTTTTTGGGCGCGGGGTCCGCAGGCCTGCTCGCCGATCGCTTTGGCCGCACGCGGGTGTTTCAGGTCAGCATGATCTTTTGGGGATTGGGCAGCATCCTTTGCGGACTCTCGCCGACAGTGCAGACTTTGGCAGCAGCCCGCATCCTGCTCGGTTTCGGCATGGGCATGGAATTTCCGGTCGCGCAATCGATGGTCTCGGAGATGATCCCGGCCGGGCAGCGCGGCAGATATATTGCGCTATTGGAGGGTTTCTGGCCGCTCGGCTTCATCTGCTCAGGCCTGCTCGCCTTTGCCGTGCTGTCGGTCGCCGACTGGCACTGGGTCTTCATCCTGCAAGGCATCCCCGCGATTTTCGTCCTGATCGTGCGCCGTTATGTGCCGGAATCCCCGCGCTGGCTTGCAAGCCATGGCGATGCGGCCCGCGCCGAGCGCGTGATGTCGGAGATCGAGGCGAAAGTCTCGCAACGGCTGAACGGCGCGAGTTTGCCGGCCCCGCATCCGGAACCGGTCGAACCGCGCGCTCCGCAAGGGTTATCGACGCTTTTCTCGGCCGGCTACGGACGCCGGACGATCATGCTGTGGTGCCTGTGGTTCTTCGCGCTGCTCGGCTTTTACGGCCTCACCACCTGGCTCGGCGCGCTGCTCCAGGCCAAAGGCTTCCCGGTCACCAAATCGGTCTACTACACAGTCCTCATCTCACTTGCGGGCATTCCCGGCTTCTTGACCGCGGCCTGGATGATCGAGGCGCTGGGGAGAAAGCCGACACTGATCGCAACGCTCTTGGGCGCGGCCATCGCTTCTTACTTCTACGGCGGCGCGACCGATCAAACCCAGTTGATCGTCGCTGGTCTCTGCATGCAGTTTTGCGCCTTCGGCATGTGGTCGGCGCTCTATGCCTATACGCCGGAGCTTTACCCCACGCATGTGCGCGCGACCGGCACCGGCTTTGCGTCGGCAGTGGGGCGGATCGGATCGCTGATCGGCCCCTCGGTGATCGGCTTCATCCTGCCGGCCGCCGGACAATCCGGCGTCTTTGCGCTCGGCGCCGGGGCGTTTACGCTGGCCGCCCTCGTCGTACTCGTGCTCGGCGAAGAGACCCGAGGCCGCACGCTCGAGAGCATTTCACATTGAAGGGGTCGCGCGTATCGCGGCCAGATGGATTGACCTTGTGTCCGCCTGTGAAATATCCCTGCTAACCAGTAGCTAGGGAGAGTCGGAATCAAATGGCCGTGCAGAGACCAGCCGGGCGGGTGCGCGCGACTAAACCCGCCGCGCGCAAGGTTTCGAAAGTTATCGATACCGAGACCGACGAGCAGGAAACCTTGACCGACCGCGCCTATCGGCTGGTCGAGGAATTGATCGTTACGCTTGCGCTGCCGCCGGAAACCATTCTTTCGGAACAATCCCTCGCCGCGCGATTAGGAATCGGGCGAACACCGATCCGGGAAGCCTTGCAGCGGCTGGCGCGTGACGGCCTTGTCGTCATCCTGCCGCGGCGAGGCATTCTGGTCTCGCAAATCAACCTGAAGACCCAGATGCGGCTACTTGAAGTGCGCCGTGAAATGGAGCGGCTGATGGCGAGAGGCGCAGCCGAGCGCGCGACACCGGAAGAGAGTGTCTCGTTTGCCACGATCGCCCGAGAGATGCGCCGCGCCTCCGACGATAACGACGATATGACGTTCATGCGCCTCGACCGCCAGTTTAACGAACTGGTCAGCCAGGCCGCCCGCAACGAGTTTGCCTCACGCGCTATGGGCCTGATGCACGGCCTGTCCCGCCGGTTCTGGTATCAGCACTACCGGGAATCCGGCGATTTGCCGTTGTCCGCGCGGCTACATGCCGAGGTCGCCGAAGCGATTGCCGAACGAAACCCGGAATCGGCTGCGAAAGCCTCCGACCGCCTGATCGACTATATCGAGAGCTTCACGCGCAAGACGATCGAGGCTTGATTAAAATATCACAACACTTCGGATCGCCTCGCCGCGCTTGAGCGCCGCAAAGCCCTCATTGACCTGTTCGAGCGAAATGCGCGCGGTAATCAGGTCTTTCAAATTCAGCCTTCCGTCGAGCGCGGCCCGCGCCAGCATCGGGAAGTCGCGCAACGGACGCGCGCCGCCATAGCTGGAGCGGCGGATGCGCTTTTCCTGCATCAGGGAGCCCCAGCGAAACGCCACGTCTTCATTGACGTCGGTCTTGCCGAGCCAGATCACCTCGCCGCCCGGCCGGACCGCTTCGCTGGTGAGCCGGAAAGCGCGCGGGCTGCCGGCCGCTTCGAGCACGACATCGGCGCCGCGGCCGCTGGTCAGCCGCCTTATCTCACCGGCAACATCCGCGCTCGCCGCATTGATAGCATGCGTCGCGCCGAGCCTCTCGGCCAGGCGCAGCTTGTCGTCGGCGAGATCAACGGCAATCACCGTCTCCGCACCCGCCATGCGCGCGCCCTGCACGGCGGCAAGTCCCACCGCGCCGCAACCGATCACCATCACGGCATCGCCATATCGGATTGAAGCGATGTTCAGCGCGGCGCCCACGCCGGTCATCACCCCGCAGCCGATCAGGCACGCCTGCTCGAATGGCAACTCCTTTGGCACCACAATGGCCTGCTGCGCCGGCACGATGCAGTATTCGGCGAGCGCACCGAGATACATCAGGTGTTTCAATTCGCGCCCGCCAGGCAAGCGCGCCCGGCTCGCGCCGTCGAATTGCACGGCGAGCGGAGCCTGGTCGAGATAACTTTCACAGAGGATCGGCAAATCGCGGTCGCAATAGAAACAATGCCCGCAATGCGGATTCCACGACAGCACCACATGATCGCCAACGGCAACGCCGTGCGCCTCCCCTCCGACCTGCTCGACGACGCCCGCCGCCTCATGGCCAAGGATGATCGGCATCGGATTGCGCAAGGAACCCTCGATCACTTCGAGATCGGTATGGCAAAGGCCGGCCGCCTTGATCCGGACCAGCACATCGCCAGGCGCAAGGTCGGCAGCTTCCACCGTTTCGATCGAAAGCGGCGACTTCGGCGCATGAAGCACGGCGGCTTTATAGGTGAGCGCCATTGGAAATTTGCGCTTCGATCAGGACGCGGCGCGGAGCGAACCGCCGCGAAGCGCAGCAAGGGCGGCGTCGATATCGGGTGAGGTCATTTCCCATTCATTGCCGAAATTGGCGACAACGCCCTTCATGAAAGGTTCGACCAACACTTTGGCGCTGGCGGGATCGGCCAGATGTTCTGCCAGGATCGCGAGCGCCAATTGCCGCGGCTCGTCGCCTTCATAGCTCCACTCAAAGCCATTCGGAGAATAGCGATGAAGATCAAGTCGTTGATCAAGTGGCCGGCCATCGACACTGACCTTCACGCCATCAATGGTGCGGTCGCCGCTAAATGTCTTCATGGGAAGTCCCTGCCAGCCGGCTTGCGGCTTTGATAGACTGGTGATATATCAGATGGCATACTCGATGTCACGGTCAATTTCGACATGGAAGGATAACTCATGGAACTCTCGACAACCCCCATGTCAGACCGTCAGCGCCGCTACCGCGCGACGTACCGTGAGCGTGTCGCCGGTTGGTACAATGGCTGGCTGCACGTCTTCATCATCTATGCGATCGGCTTCACCGCGCTCTACATTTATCTGGCGAATGTCCACTCCTTGCGCGTGTGGGAGCTTCTGATCGTCCCTGTGACTTTTCTCGGGGCAAACTTTTTCGAATGGTGGATTCACCGCTACGTGATGCACCGCCCCTCCCAGGTCAAGGCGTTCCGCGCGATCTACAACCGGCACACCCTGATGCATCACCAGTTCTTCACCGACAGCGAAATGCGTTTTGCCGACCATCTCGACTGGCGCGTGACTTTTTTCCCTCCTTACGCACTTGCGACCTTTACCCTGATGTCCATACCGCTCGCGATGATCGCAGGTGCGATCATCTCGCCAAATGTCGGCTGGCTGCTGATATCAACGACGACCTCGATGTATCTGATCTATGAGTTCATGCACTTCTGCTGCCATGTCGATGAGAACTGGTTCGTGCGCAACGTGCCCATGGTGAATACGCTGCGCCGCCACCACGCCGCCCATCACGATCAATCGATCATGATGGAGCGCAACATGAACCTGACCTTCCCGATCATGGATTGGCTGTTTGGCACCTCCGATCTCAATCGGGGTCTGCTCGGCCATCTCTTCAATGGCTACGATACGCGCTTCATCAAGCGCGATATGCGCAAGACGTCGCGCACCCCGCAAATTCATTCGGTTCCGGCCGAATAGAATGAACACGATCGAACCAAACGTCCTGGCGCTGCTGCTGTTTGCCGCAACATTCGCGGCTTGCTGTCTAAGCTTCTTTACGCTCACGGGCATGTTTCCGGCGCGAGCACGGCCGCTTGCGGTCGCAGGGCACGTCGGCAGCCTGCTTGTGCTCTTCAATCTGGCGCTGCTCGCGATGCTTCTGGGCGGCGTCGCGCTGTTTGCGCACCAGATGCTGCGCTGGACCTCCGTGGTTGTGGCCGGTGGTCTTATCTTTCTGTTCGTACCGTCGATCTTTGAAATCGTCCCAAACACGTGGCGCGACAGCCGCGGCGGACTCGTTTTCCTCGGCGCGCTACAACTCGCCTCGCTTGCACTGCTTATATTTCCGCTTCAGAACTTGTCCGCCATCTAGGGATCACCGCCATGCCCTTCCCGATCAAGACCGCGTTGTCGATCATCGTGCTGCTGGTCGCCATGGCCGCTTACTTTTATCAGGACTCAATCGGCCAGCACGGGCCGAAAATTGCGATCATGTTCCTGGCGCCGTTCATGGTTGTCGCAATGTGGATTTTCCCGGAAGTCACACGAAAATAGACTCCGGCCCAAGGAGAGAAAAAACGGCGGCCCGCGGGCCGCCGTTTTGCTTTTCGGAATTCGCTTTACGCTTCAGGCCGTCTTGACCCAGACCGCCTTGACGTTGAGATATTCCTCGACGTGTTGCTTGCCGGACTCCCGGCCATAGCCGCTCATCTTGTAGCCGCCGAAAGGAACGGCGGGGTCCATCGCCTGGTAGCAATTCACCCAGACCGAGCCCGCGCGAAGCGACTTGGCAACCTGATGCGCCTTGCTGACATTGGTGGTCCACACGCCAGAGCCGAGACCGAAGCTTGTGGCATTGGCGCGCTTGATCAGGTCGTCCGAGTCCTTGAACGAAATCGCCGAGATGACCGGGCCGAAGATTTCTTCCTGCGCGATCCGCATATTGTCCTGAACGTTGGCAAACACGGTCGGCGGCACGAAATAGCCCTTCGACAGCGCGCCTTCGGTCAACCGCGCGCCGCCGGCGAGCGCCTTGGCGCCCTCCTTCTGGCCGATATCGAGATAACCCGAGACGCGTTCAAGCTGCTGCTGCGACACCAGCGGCCCGATCTGCGTGTTCGGATCAAGGCCGTTACCGACATTGAGCTTCTTGCCGAATTCGGCGACGCGGCCGACGAACTCGTCATAGATCTTGCTCTCGACAAAGAGACGCGTTCCCGCGCTGCAGATCTGGCCGGAGTTGGCGAACACAGCCATCGCCGCGCCCGGCACCGCCGCATCGAGATCTGCATCGGCGAACACGATGTCGGGCGACTTGCCGCCGAGCTCGAGCGACACGCGCTTGAGGTTGCCCGCCGAGGCCCGCACGATCGACTGTCCGGTAACATGCGAGCCGGTGAAAGCGACCTTGTCGACGCCGGGATGCGAAGCGAGCGCCGCGCCGGCGGTCTCGCCATAGCCGGGCACGACGTTGACGACACCTGCGGGAATGCCGGCCTCCATGCAGAGCTCGGCCAGCCGCAGCGAGGTCAGCGGCGCTTCTTCCGCCGGCTTCAGCACCACCGTGCAGCCGGTCGCAATCGCTGGACCGATTTTCCAGACGCTGGCGCCAAGCGGCCCGTTCCAGGGAATGATCGCGCCGACAACGCCGACCGGCTCCTTCAGCGTGTAGGAGAAGACTTCGCCGGGCAGCGAGTTCTCGATGGTCTCGCCGTGGATCGCGGTCGCCTGGCCAGCGTAATAGCGGAGCATACCAAGCACGCGCAGCTTGTTGCCGCGAGTGCGGCTGATCGGCGCGCCCATGTCGAGCGTATCGAGCTGAGACAGTTCCTCGAAATGTTTCTCGACGAGATCGGCGAGCTTCAAGAGCAGATGTTGCCGCTCAAACGGTTTGACCTTGCTCCACGGACCTTCGAAGGCGCGGCGGGCAGCAGCAACGGCGCGGTTGATATCCTCGGCGTCACCTTCCGCGACCGTCGCCAGCACTTCGCCGGTGGCAGGATTGAGCGTCTCGAATTTCTTGCCGGAAGCCGCATCGACCCATTGGCCGTCGATCAGCATCTTCTTGTAGGAACCGTCGGCGTAAGGATGGCGCGTGATCGGAATTGCCTGTGAAACAGCCATGGTGCCTGTCGTCCTTCCCTGATCGGCTCCGCACCTCGCGGCACCGTTATTTTCGGTATTTCCGGTATTTTATAACGGTGGACTAAGACCGTAAAGCGACCGACCGCTACGCCTGACGATGCCTGTCATGCAGAAGAACCGGGGCCGCGCCGCCGCGGCGCGGAGAACCAGCGTGACAAACGGATTGACAGGCTGTTACACAATCTTTTCTTTCCGGCCCTGTACAGAGCCCAATGCGAAAGCCAAAAAAAGGAGGATGCTGCCGTGGCGATTGAGATCAGTGCCCAGGGAAAGGGCGTTTCGGTGATCACCCTGGCGGGCCATGATACCAATAATTTTCTCTACACCCAGGATTTGCTCGATCTGGCCAAGGTGCTCGCGACCTGCGCCGCCGACGGGGATTTGCGGGCGCTGGTGATCACCGGGCGCAATCACACGTTTTGCGGCGGCCGCATCGGCGCCAAGGGCCTGACACGCGCCTCAGACGTGGCCGAAGACCTCAACGCCATTCTGAAGGTGAATACGGCGCTCAATGCGTTGAGCGTTCCCGTCATCGTCGCCGTCGAAGGTCAGGCCTTCGGATTTGGCTTCGGCATGACCGCCCAGGTCGACTATGCGATCGCGGCCGACGACGCCGTGTTCTCGTTGCCGGAGATGTCGCACGGCCTGCCGCCGCTGATCGTATTCACCTACCTGTTCCGTTTCGTCCCCTACAAGCGCGCTTTTGAGCTTGCCGTCACCAGCCGACAAATTTCGGCGAAGGAAGCCTCAGACGCTGGCATCGTGACCGAGGTCGTGCCCGCCGGAACCACGCTGAAACGCGCACTGGAAGTCGCTAATCAGATGGCCGCCTTCGACCCAAAGGCGATGGGCTTGCTTCGCAAGTTTGGACGCGAGGCCGCCGAGGTGCATTCGAAGCATATGAGCGAACATGCGGTCGCGCTGATGAGCGTGATGCTGGCTGAACGGAACGCCGCCCATTGAACCCGGTCCCGACCAGCGGGCCGAACCAACGGACAGGCCGATGAACGTCTTGGTGACGGGGGGCGCGGGTTTTCTCGGCGGCTACATCATGGCCGCGCTCGGGCAACAGGGCCACGCGGCCTTCGCTTACGACATCGCGCCACCCGGCGCAGACACGTCAGCGGTTTCATCCGGCATTGCGGAGCGCTTTCGGGCCGGGCAGATCAACGACATCGCCCGGCTTTTCGCTGTCTGCCGAGCTGAGAAGATCGAAGCCATTATCCATTCAGCAGGGATGGTCGGCCTTGAGCCGTCGCTGGAGGCGCCGATTGCGACTTACCAAACCAACATCATGGGTCTGGTAAATGTCTGCGAGGTGGCGCGACAACTTCAGATGCGGCGCGTCGTCTTTGTTTCGAGCAACGCCGCCTATCACAAAGGCTCAGGCGCAACGCTGGTTGAAACCGATCCGGCCTTTTCAATCCACGACGGCAATCCGGCCGGACATTATGGCACCTCCAAAATGGCCGGCGAAGCCATTGGTCTCGCTTATGCGAGCTTCCAGAACCTCGACTTCCTCGCCGTGCGCGTTACCGCGATCTATGGCTTCGGCATGCGAAGCCCGATGTACATCAAGCCGATGGTGGAGAATTCCGTTCGCGGCCTCCCGACGCGCTTTAAGACCGGCGGACGGATGAAACGCGATTACACCCATGTCGCGGATTGCAGCGACGGTATTGTCACCGCTCTTTTAGCGCCGCCATGGAAGGCTGGCGAGCAACGCGTCATCAATATCGCGAGCGGCAACGCACGGACCGCCGCTGAAGTCGCCAAAATCGTCCGCAATACAATTCCGGGCGCCGATATCGAGATCAATGATGATCTAACGCCGCTGGAAGAGCAGAATGTCAAGATGCGGGCTTCGCTCGACATTACTTCCGCCAAGCGCCTCCTGAACTGGTCGCCGAAATGGCCGCTTGAGGCAGGCATCGCTGAATATGCCGAAACTTTTCGACGCCACCTCTCCCGTTCCATCAACGAGTGATTCATGTCCGATCTTCCGAACTTCGAAGTCTATGCCATCCGCTATGCCACCCGCGCCGCGAAGCGGTCGGAAAATTTCATCGGCGGCGACCTGCATGACGGGCCGATGCCGCTCGATTATTATGTGTGGGCCGCGATTGGACCGGATCGAAGTTACGTCATCGACACCGGATTCACCGCCGAGATCGCCGCCAAGCGAAAGCGCGACTATCTGCGCTGCCCCATCGAGTCGCTGAAGCTGATCGGCCTTGACCCGGCGAAGATCGCCGACGTCATTCTGACCCATCTGCATTACGATCACGTCGGCAGCTTCGACAAGCTTCCGGCAGCTCAGTTCCACTTGCAGGAGACCGAGCTGCATTACGCGGTCGGCCGCTACATGCGCTACAAGAGATTGCAGCATTCCTATGAAGTGGACGACGTTGTCGGGATCGTCCGCGCCAACTACGCAGGCCGCGTCAATTTCTACGAGGGACCAGCGGAGTTGTCGCCGGGCATTACGATCCATCCGGCGCCGGGCCACTCGGCAGGGCTGCAGTTCGTGCGCGTTCATACCAAGCGCGGCTGGGTGGTTCTGGCCTCCGACGTCACGCATTTCTACGAGAACATGGATACCTACAAACCCTTCGTGACGGCCTTCCATATCGGCCAGATGCTCGAGGGGTTCGACAAGTTGAAGGCCGCAGCGCCCTCGCCCCAGCACATCATTCCCGGCCATGATCCGCTGGTGATGAAACGATACAAGGCGCCGCGCCCCGAGCTCGAAGGCATTGTCGTGCGGCTCGATGATCCGCCGAGCGAATAAACGTTCAACAAGGAGAGCGGGATGAAAATCGGTTTTGCAGGACTGGGCGCCATGGGAGGCCCCATGGCCGGCCACCTGCTCGACGCCGGGCACACGCTGTATGTGCTGACGCGGCATCGTGAATCCGCCGCTGCCGCCATTGCCAGAGGCGCGATCTGGGCCGAAACGCCGAAGAATTTGGCGGCGAATTCGGATCTTGTTTGCACCGTTCTCCCCGGTCCTCCCGAGATCGAAGCGATCATGGCGGGCGAAGACGGCTTGCGAGCCGGCTTCAAAAGCGGAACGCCCTATATCGATCTCTCCACCAACTCCCCGGCATTGGTGCGCGAACTCTCGGCTAATCTTGCAGGCATTGGCGTCTCCATGCTGGATGCGCCCGTTAGCGGCGGCCCGAAGGGCGCGGCCTCCCGCAAACTCGCGATCTGGGTCAGCGGCGAGAAAGCAACATACGATCATTGCAAACCGATCCTCGATCTGCTCGGCGATCAGGTGCGCTATCTCGGCGCAAGCGGCAACGCCTCGGTCGCCAAGCTCGTTCACAACTGCACCAATTACGGCATCCAGATGGTGCTGGCCGAGACCTTTACGCTCGGCGTGAAAGCTGGCGTCGACCCGGTGGCCCTGTGGGCCGCAATCCGACAAGGTTCGCTCGGACGGCAGCGCGCGGTCGACCGCATGGCCGATCAGTTCCTGCCGCATGAGTTCGACAATCCGGCCTTTGCGCTGGAACTGGCGCACAAGGATGTTTCGCTGGCCACCGCCCTCGGCCGCGAGACCGGCGTGCCGATGCGCTTTGCCAACATGACGCTCGCCGAAATGACGGAAGCCCTGAACAAGGGCTGGGGCAAGCGTGACTCGCGCTCGGCCATGCTGATTCAGGAAGAGCGCGCTGGCGTCGACATCCGCGTTCCCCGCGATGTGCTGCAGGATATTCTCAAGAACGAGCCGCTTTGACGCGATCTGAAAATCAAAAAGACGCGGCCGAACGACGACGGAGGAAACGATGAAGCATTGTCTGGTGATGGTAACCGTCAGCCTGGCGGCGCTGGTGGCCCACGGCCCCGCGAGCGCGGATGGCCCGGCGCTGGAGAAAAAGAATATCACCATCGCCGTCGGTGGTTCGATCAGCCAGATGAACAAGGTCGCCTATTTCGTGGCGCTGAATCGCAAGTACTTCGAACAGGAAGGTTTGAGCGTCGATTCCAACGCTTTTGCGTCGGGCACCGCCGCCTTGCAAAGCCTGATCGGCGGCAGCGCGGACGTGGCCGAAGGCGCCTACGAGCACACGCTGCGCATGCAGACCAAGGGCGTCAACATCACCTGCCTTGTACCCTACGGCCGTTATCCCGGTAACGTGCTGGTGGTGCGGAAATCGCAAGCTGACAAGATCAAGACCATTGCCGATCTCAAAGGCAAAAAGATTGGTGTCTCGGCGCCAGGCTCTTCGACGCAAAACTACGTCGCGGGATTAATGGAACGCGCCGGCGTGTCCTGGAAGGACGCAAGCTACATTTCGATCGGCACGGGCCCGAGTGCGGTCGCTGCGATGAAGACCGGCGGCGAACTCGATGCGCTGGTCAATCTCGATCCGGCCATCAACGCGCTGGTGGATGGCGGCGATGCGGTGGTCCTGTCCGACAGCCGGACGGCGGACGGCACGCAGGAAGCCTTTGGCGGCGGCTACCTCGCCGATTGCCTGATCGTGAAGAACGACTTTCTGAAAGCCAATCCCAACACGGTGCAGGCCATTACCAACGCGGTCGTCCACGCCATGCAGTGGCTGAAAACCGCATCGATCGACGACATCGTGAAATCTCTCCCGCCCGCTTATTACAGGAGCGACGAGGCGCTATACCGGGTGTCGCTGGAGAAAAACCTGTCGGCATTCCAATGGGATGGCTTGGTTACGCCGGAAGCCGCCGAGAATGTGCTGGCCTCGATTGCGGTGCTCGATCCCGCCCTCAAACAGGCCAAGATCGATTTTAGCCTGACCTATGACAACCACCTGATCGAAACCGCACTGCGCAAATATCACTCTCCGCTGTCTCAGTGACCGGTATCTCGATCGCGGTACTGTGCCAGCCTTCGGCCAGATAAGCTCCGTAGACGCAAGGCCTTGAGCGAAAGCCGGCTGGAAGGCTTCGCCTTCCACTAGGCGAAATCAGCGGTCCATTTGCCGCTATATTTCAATGAACATATTGCGGCGGATGTGACGAACCCGACGCCAGAGCAATAGCCTCCTATCCGGGATCGTGATATCTTCACGTATATAACGAGGCCCAAACGGGCCACAATCCGAGGGAGAGCATGCCTATGAGTGACTTCAATCTTCTGATCGACGGCAAGATGGTTCCCGGCGACCTTAAAATGCCGGTTCTTAATCCTGCGACCGAAGAAGTCGTGGCCCAGTGCCCGCGCGCCTCGAAGGGACAGCTCGACCAGGCGGTCGCGGCGGCGAAAGCGGCCTTCCCGGCCTGGGCCGCGACCCCGATCGAAGAACGCCGCAAGCTCGTGACCAAGATGGCCGATGTGATCGAGGCCAATTCGGGCGAACTTGCGCGACTGCTGACCAGCGAACAGGGCAAACCGCTTGGGGACGCGACCGGCGAAGTGTTAGGCATGGCGGCCTTCTTCCGCTATCTAGCCTCGCTCGACCTGCCGATGCGCGTGATTGAAGACTCGGGCGACCGCAAGGTCGAGGCCTATCGCCGCCCACTCGGTGTCGTCGGCGCCATCATCCCGTGGAACTATCCGCTGCTCATCCTGAGCTTCAAGCTGCCGTCGGCCTTGCTCGCCGGCAACACGCTGGTGGTCAAGCCCGCGCCGACCACGCCGCTGGCGACGCTGCGCTTCGCCGAACTCGTCAGGGATGTGCTGCCCAAGGGGGTGCTCAACGTCATCACCGACGCCAACGACCTCGGCGATCACATGACCAAGCACCCCGACATCCGCAAGATCTCGTTCACGGGATCGACCGCCACGGGCCAGAAGGTCATGGCGAGCGCAGCCCAGACGCTGAAGCGGATCACGCTTGAACTCGGCGGCAACGATGCCGGCATCGTGCTCGACGACGTCGATCCGAAGAAGGTCGCGCCCGGCATCTTCGAAGGCGCGTTCCAGAACTCCGGCCAGGTCTGCCTCGCCATCAAGCGGCTCTATGTGCATGAGTCCGTGTATGACGAACTCTGCAACGAACTGGTCGCGATCGCGAAGAATACCGTGGTCGATGACGGCTCCAAGCAGGGCACCAAGCTCGGGCCGCTTCAGAACAAGATGCAGTACGAGAAGGTGAAGGGCTTCCTTGAAGACGCCCGCAAGAACGGCAACATCGTTGCCGGCGGCTCGGCGATGGATCGTCCGGGCTACTTCATCGAGCCGACAATCGTACGCGACATCAAGGAAGGCTCAAGGCTGGTCGACGAAGAGCAGTTCGGACCGGTGTTGCCGCTGATCAAGTACTCCGACAACGACGACGTGATCCGCCGCGCCAACGGCACGAACTACGGCCTCGGCGCTTCGGTCTGGTCGTCCGACGTCAAGCGGGCCCATGCGGTTGCGAGCCAGATCGAGGCCGGTACGGTCTGGATCAACAAGCATCTCGACATGGCTCCGAACATTCCGTTCGGCGGCGCCAAGCAGTCGGGCATCGGCACCGAGTTCGCCGAAGAAGGTCTGGCGGAATTTACTCAGCTCCAGATCATCAACGGTCCGGCCGCCAGCGCCTGATCCAGCGATAAGCGGGATCGCGGCCTTACCGCCGCGGTCCCGTAACTTTCTAAAAAGAAAGCGCGTGCCATGTTCGATGCCGAATGTGATATCGCCGCTCTGGTCTATGATGCGGATCAGGCCCCCCAAAGGGCGTAAATGCCTCAAGCCGAAATCCGCGGAATTCT
Source organism: uncultured Alphaproteobacteria bacterium (assembly GCA_963752265.1). GTDB lineage: Bacteria > Pseudomonadota > Alphaproteobacteria > Rhizobiales > Xanthobacteraceae > Bradyrhizobium. The sequence goes on along the minus strand of CAVVZW010000051.1, from coordinate 25,468 downwards.
AACCTAGCGGGCGCAACCGCGCAGAAACAAGGCCGCAACAGTTTTCGCGCGCCGCTCCAGTTCGTCCCGGCTCAGCGTCGGCGCATGGCCAAACATCACCGCGCGCTGCGGCTGGAAAACCAGCATGCCGAGCAATATCCCGGCCCCCGCCTCGGGGTCGTAGATGTTGATCAGGCCCCGCTCGTGCTGCGCTTGCAGCCAGGTGGCCAGCGTATGCTCGGTACGCCGGATCGCCTTGTGATAGAAGGTCTCCGCTATTTCCGGAAATTTCTCGCTGTCGCCCAGGATCACGCGCTGAAGCGTAATCACGTCGCTGTCCAGAATGAGTTCGCCGCAAACAATCAAGGCCTCGACCAGCGCGGCCTCAATATTCCGGCCGTCGCACGCTCCCAGGCGAACCACGGACGTGAAGGTGTCGATGCGATCGGTGATCATCGCCTCGAACAGCGCCGCCTTGTTGGGGATCAGCCGATATAACGTCTTGGTGGAGACGCCGGCGCGGCGCGCCACGCTCTCCATACTGGTCGCAGCGTAGCCGCTGGCGGCGAATACATGCCTTGCCGCATCGAAGATGATGCTCCGCGTTTCATCGTCGCATCGCGCCTGCGGCCGGCCGCGGCCCCGCCGCACTTCCACGCAGGGATCTTCGAGCTCTGCTTCGGTCTTCGTGTTCGTCATAACGAGCCATGCTTTTAAATGATGACTGTCATTCTATTGACAGTCCCAATATGCGATGTATTTTGGAAAATGTCAAGTTTCCTAATTATCTCGGCTGCCGAGCAAGACCAAATTCTCTTGTTTAAGCAGAGGGTTAAACAAAACGGAGGGCTACCATGACCCGTCATTCCACCGCCTTCGAGGCCGAACAGGCGCTTCCGGCCGAAACCGCCGAGAAGCTCGTCCCCCAGCTGCCTGCGGAAAGCACCGCGACCGCGGCGAAATCCGCCAAAAGAGGCGGATTGCGCCGCCTTTTGATGGCGGGTGCGGCGGTCGCGGTGCTGGCTGCAGGGTCCTGGTACGGCTGGGACTACTGGACGGTCGGCCGTTTCCTGGTCTCGACCGACGACGCCTATGTAAAGGCCGATAACACCACCGTGGCGCCGAAGGTCTCCGGCTATCTGCACGAAGTGCTGGTCGGCGATAACGAGCGCGTGAGGGGCGGCCAGGTGTTGGCGCGAATTGACGATCGCGACTTCAGGGTTGCGCTCGAGCAGGCGAAGGCAGACGTCGCGGCCGCGGAAGCCGCGATCACCAGCAAGCGCGCCCAGCTCGACGTGCAACAGGCCATCATCGACGCGGCCAAGGCGACTCTGGATGTCGATAGCGCGAACGCGACTTTCGCCACACAGGAGAACAAGCGCTACACCGACCTCGCCGCCACTGGTTATGGCAGCGTGCAGAATGCGCAAGGCGCGCAATCACGCAATGCCGGCGCCCTCGCCGCGATCGAGCGCGACAAGGCGAATCTTGCTTCGGCCTTGAAGCAGGTTGAACTCCTCAAGGCCGAAATCGCGCAATCGGTCGCAGCCGCCGCACGCGCCAATGCCCTGCAGCAACAGGCCGAACTCAACCTTTCCTACACGACAATCATTGCGCCGATCGACGGCGTGGTCGGAAACCGTACCCTGCGTGCGGGTCAATATGTGCAGGCCGGCACGCAGCTGATGTCACTGGTTCCCGCCAGCGGCGCCTATGTGATTGCGAACTTCAAGGAGACGCAACTCACCAACGTCCAGGCCGGTCAGCCCGTCGATATCGACGTCGACATGTTCCCGGGCAGGCCCGTGCATGGCCACGTCGACAGCCTCGCGCCCGCGAGCGGCCAGGAATTCGCACTGCTGCCGCCGGACAACGCCACCGGCAACTTCACCAAGGTGGTGCAGCGGATTCCCGTCAAGATCGCGCTGGACGTCTCAAACGTCGAGCTTCGTCCGGGCATGTCGGTGATCCCGACCATTCAGACCCAGAAGCGAGAGCCGGTCGCGGTGAGCACGCCGCATTCCGGCACACCCTCCAGTGTGGCGCTGCTCGCCTTGCAGAAGTGACCTCAAAGACACGATGCCGAATAAGAGATCAAAGGTGACGTCATGTCAGACCTCGCACTCTCGACCTCCCCGATCCGCCGCAACGTGACGCCAACTGTGACGCCGGCCAATCCTGACCGCGCCAGCGCCACGGTGTGGATTTCCGTGATGGCTGCCATGATCGGCGCGTTCATGGCGATCCTGAACATCCAGATCACCAATGCCTCGCTATTGAATATCGAGGGCGGCATCGGCACCGGCGTCGACAACGGGTCGTGGATCTCGACGTCTTATCTGATTGGCGAGATCGTGGTGATTCCGCTGACCGACTATCTCAGCCGGATGTTTTCCTACCGCAACGTCATCCTGTCCTTTGCGACGCTGTTTGCGATCTTCTCCGTGGCCTGCGCCTTCACCCACGACCTGCCCTCGATGATCGCGATGCGCGGCTTCCAGGGCTTTTTCGGCGGCGTGCTGATTCCGATGGCCTTTACGCTGGTCTTCACCAGGCTGCCGAAGGGTCAACAGCCGATCGGGCTTGCGATGTTCGCGCTCGCGGTGACATTTGCGCCCGCGATTGGACCTACTATCGGCGGTTATCTGACGGAAAACTACGGCTGGCAGACCATCTTCTTTGTCAACGTGATCCCGACCGCGGTCATGGTGACGACGCTGTATTTCACGCTGGAGCGCCAGCCGATGCAGTTGGGCCTGCTGGCCGAAGGCGACTGGTTCGGCATCGTCACCATGGCGGTTGGCCTCGCCTCGCTCCAGGCCGTGCTGGAAGAAGGCAACAAGGACGACTGGTTCGGTTCGCCCTTCATCGTCAAGCTTGCGATTGTCGCCGCGGTTAGTCTTGCATTATTCATCACCAACGAGTTGATCGTGGAAAAGCCGCTGGTGCGCCTGCGCCTTCTGACGCAGCGCAGCTTCGGGTTCGGCACCCTGTCCGCTATCTTCCTCGGCTTCGCTTTGTTCGGCACGGTCTATCTGTTGCCGGCCTATCTCGGCCAGGTGCAGCACTATAACGCCGAGCAAATCGGCACGGTACTGGCATGGACCGGCCTGCCGCAACTTCTCCTGATCCCGCTGGTGCCGAAGCTGATGCAGCGCTTCGACGTCCGTTTCATCGCCTTTACCGGCATGGGCCTGTTCGCGCTCTCGGCCTTCATGAACACCACGATGTCGCTCGATTATTCCGGCGACCAGCTGTTCGTGCCCAACATCATCCGCGCGATCGGCCAGGCACTGACGCTTGCCCCCTTAAGCGCGATCTCGCTCGGCAGCGTGGCGCCGCAGGATGCGGCGGCTGCCTCCGGCATTTCGAACATGATGCGCAATCTCGGCGGCGCTGTCGGCACCGCGCTGCTTTCGACCATCGTGACCAAGCGCGAGCAGTTTCACTCCAACATCATCGGCCAGTCCGTCCATCTCGGCCGCGAGGAAGTCCGCGCGCGGATCGAGCAGATGACCAATTTCTTCCAGGCGCATGGCGTCACCGACCCCGCGACCGCGCATCAGCAAGCGATCATCGCCCTCGGCAACACTGTCAAGCAGCAAGCCTTGGTGATGGGCTTCAGCGACACGTTTGCGGTGGTCGGCGTGGTGCTGGTGCTGGCCGGCATCGCCATCATGCTTACGGGAAAACCGAAAGGCGGAGCTGCGGCGGGCGGCGGGCACTGACCATTCAAAGCCCGTGAATTAATACCCTATAATTCGAGGCTCCCATTTGGTCGCTTGAACCACGGCCAAACCGATGCCTTTAACCGGCAAAATCGGACAACCAGAACTTCCGAGATTCCTCCGTAACCGGACATGCGGCAGACGTGCCAAGATCGACGCGATTGACCAGGAACGGACACTCGATCGTTTGCGGTCCCGTTTCTGGGTTGCCAATCACTTGCTGGACGAGGTAACTGCCGCGAGTGACCCGGTCGCCCGCGCGATGCGCGTGAGGTTAGCGGTCCACGTCCACGCTCTTTCGCGAACCATTCAACGTTCGGAAGATATCTCTCATATGGAAGTATGAGCGATGTGCACTCTGCGTATGAGTGAACGCCACGTGGTCGTTCGTTTACAGTTAGAAACAATTGCTTTCGGGTCTCCGTGGATGGCACCGCGCCTGGGCGGGTCTGTCGTGTGACGTTACGCTTCGTCTGGCAGCATGAAAAAAGGAGAGAGTGATGAAGGTGCTAATGGTGATCACGTCCCACGATCAGTTGGGCAACACCGGACGAAAGACGGGCTTTTGGATGGAAGAGCTGGCGGCGCCCTATTACGTATTCAAGGATGCCGGCGCTGAGATCACACTCGCTTCGCCGAAGGGGGGACGACCCCCAGTCGATCCGAAGAGTAACGAGCCGGAATCGCGCACCGAACTTACGGTTCGGTTCGAGAAGGACGCCGCGGCAGAAGCGCAACTTGACAAGACCGTTCGCCTTGACACCGTCAGGCAGGAAGACTTCGACACCGTGTTTTATCCGGGTGGCCATGGTCCGATGTGGGATCTCGCCGAGGACAAGAATTCCGCAAAGCTGATTGAGTCTTTCCTCGCTGCCGGGAAGACCATCGCAATCGTGTGCCATTCCACGGGCGCGCTGCGTCACGTCAAGGCGCCGGACGGCAAGCCCTTGGTGCAGGGCAAGGAAGTAACCGGCTTTACCAATGGCGAGGAAGAAGAGATCAACCTCACCAAAGTCGTGCCGTTTCTTGTCGAAGACGAGATGATGAAGTTGGGCGCCGTGTTCTCGAAGAAGGCCAATTGGCAGGTTCATGTGGTCAGCGATGGCCTCCTGATCACGGGACAGAACCCACACTCCTCGGGACCAGCCGCAAAGACACTTTTGGCGGCTCTGAACCAAAAAGGCAAAGGGGTTGGTGCTGCGCGGGCTTAGCAGGCCCGAAGATTGCCGCGGCGATCAAACGCTTCTCCTTCGATACAGCGCTGCCTCGTGTTGGAGAGGCGCCTCTGACTAGCGTCTCTTGGCGGCTGACCAAATGAAGCCGATGTTCGCTCATCAGCTTTCGGATTGTTGTTGACCATAACGGAACACACGGAGGCTCGGATGAAAGCGACGACCGATAAAGCCCAGATCAGACTCACTCGTTTGTCGCCAGCGTATTGGCGAATCACCTTCGACAATCCACCGCTGAGCGTCATGGGCCCGCAGTTCGTCCGGGAGTTCAGAGAAATCATCGGGACCGTTGAGGCTGATGAGAAAGTCAAAGTGCTGGTGTTCGAGAGTGCCGTCGAGGGATTTTTCCTTAATCACAGCGATTTCCATGCCGACATGAAAGATCTGACTGACATGCCCCAAGGGCCGACGGGGTTGGAGGCATGGCCAGATGCCCTCGTCCGTCTGACGCGGGCGCCGGTGGTGTCGATCGCTCTGATCCGCGGGCGCGCGACGGGTAACGGAAGCGAGATCGCCCTCGCCTCCGATATGAGTTTTGCCAGCCGCGAGAAGGCGATCCTGTCACAATGGGAAGTGGGTGTTGGCCTCGTTGCAGGCGGAGGCCCGATGGCGCGATTGCCGCGCCAGATGGGCAGACAAAAAGCCCTGGAAGTGCTCCTGAGCTCAAATGATATCGGAGGCGACCTGGCCGAGGCTTACGGTTATGTGAACAGGTCGCTGCCCGACGGCGAACTCGATGGCTTTGTCGATGCGCTGGCGAGGCGTATCGCGACGTTCGACAAATGGGCGATAGCGAACACCAAGCGGCTTGTGAATGCCGCTTGCCTGCCCGCCGACGTCGAGATATCTGCCGGCTGGGATGCCTGCATGGCCTCGATCGCCCGGCCGGCGGCGCAAGGAAAAATCAAAGCTCTAATTGAGCGGGGATTTCACAAACCCGGTGACGCTGAAAATCGCCTGGGGACGTATTTGGGACAACTCAGCGATTGAGGCGCGTGCACCAGGCACGCGGCCCTGAATTTTTGCGTCCATGCAGTACACGCCAGAGAGGATTTCGATGATGGATTTGCTTGCTTTCGCAAAGGATATTGCTGACCGCGTTGAAGCGTCGTCCGTACGCGCCAAAGTACCGGTCGCTGTTTGTGTGATCGATATTCACGGAAACGTCGTTCTCAAACACCGTATGAGCGGAGCGCCAGCTTTCTCGATCGATATATCGGAGCGAAAGGCCTACACGTCTGCGCTGGTGGGCATTCGGACGGCTGAGATGTCTCCGCTCGTGCAACCTGGGCAGCCGCTCTTCCCTCTGATGGGACTTTCAGAGGGAAGGTATTGTTCGATGAGTGGCGGAGCGCCACTCACCAAGGATGGCCAACTGGTGGCGGGCGTCGGCGTCAGCGGCGGCACCGTCGAGCAGGACGTCGCCATCCTCGAAGCCGCACTTCGCGAAGCCTGAATGCCCACCCTCGCCGCTGCGTCGTGAAGGCGGCACATCGCACAGCGCACCTGCCATCGGTGAGCGACCGCGAGTCACCTCAAAGGAGCAAGAGATGGGTAATCCCGAGATGCGAGGAAAGCCAACGGCAAATGCCGCGCGCGCGGCAACGGTCGATATGAAGCTCGAGGTCGTCGTCGTACCCGTCTCGGACGTCGATCGCGCCAAGCGCTTCTATAGCGACCTGGGTTGGCGGCTCGACATCGACTACAAGGCCGAGGACGATTTCCGCGTAATCCAGTTCACGCCGCCGGGATCCGGATGCTCAGTGATCTTCGGCAACAACGTCACCACGGCGATGCCGGGCTCTGTGAAGGGGCTGCACTTGATTGTTTCCGACATTCGGGCTGCTCGGGACGACCTGCTCCGCCGCGGTATCGAGATCAGCGAACCATTTCACGACGCAGCCGGCATATTCCACCACGCCAGTGCAAAAAGCCTGGTGACCGGCGCAAATCCGCAACGAAAGAGTTACGCCTCTTACGCCTCGTTCAACGATCCGGATGGCAACGGCTGGGTTTTTCAGGAGGTCACGGTCCGGTTGACCGGGGGCATCGAGGCGGGTGATACAAGCTTTACGCCTGAACTCACGAACGTCGTCCGACGTGCCACGGCAGGTTAGCGTCGCCGCAGCGGAGCTAAGTCTGGGGTCATTGGCCAAGGTATGAGCAGCGGAGAGGACGGTGCTCATAAAATGATCGAACTGCGCAGGCCGTGGCTTGCAAGCGTTACTCCGTACCGACTGGCCTCGGTTATCTTCGCAAAAACTCCCACTTCAGCCCTACTGCGGCGTTGCCAGTTACCGCGACGCGAAGACTGCAAGGACTGGTCCGGTGGACATCGCAAGCAAACTCGTGAATCCTTAGGCAGGTAAGCTTGTTCTGAGGGCGGGTACGGCGATGGCCATCGATTTCACGCTGACATCCTATCAGCGACGTCTGCAACGCGTCGCCCGCGAGTTCGCCAACGAAATCCTCGCTCCCCTGGTCGCCGCTGCCGACGAGGATCCCAATCCACAAGATGCTTTCCAAGCCGTTCGCGCCGCCTATGTGGAAAGCTACAAATTGGGTTTCGCCACCGGCTTCATTCCCAAGCAGTACGGCGGGGGCGGCATATCCAACCTCGACCTTCAAATCGTGGTCGAGGAAATCTGCGCGGTTGATCCCGGCTTCGCGACCATCCTCCTCGTCAATGGACTGGCTCTGATGCCGCTGGTCTGGTTCGGCTCCGAGCAGCAGAAACAGCGATGGCTGATAACGGCCACCAGCGACCCGCGCGGCGAGTACCTGGCTGGCTGGACCGTGAGCGAACCCGCAGGAAGCCCCGGCGGCACTGCAAACTTCGACGGGCCTGCGTCATATCCCGCCGGCATAGCGCTGAGTGCTGTCCACGACAGGAAGAACGGCGAATATATCCTGAACGGCCGCAAGCGCTGGCCGGCGAATGCAGGCGGCTGGGACTTGCAGGGTGCGGACGTCAACGTTTGCATTGTCCGCACCGATCCCAAGGCTGGAGGATCACGCGGACTTAGCGCCATCGTTGTCCCGCGCGGCACAGCAGGCATCTCCTACGAGCAGCCGATCGCCAAGCTCGGTCACCGCATCTGCCAGAACAATTCTGTTGTTTTTTCGGATTGCCGCGTGCCCGAAGAAAACGCGTTCGCGATCGGTGACGGCGATCTCGTCATCAACAAGGCATTCACCTGGTCGGGACCGGTCGCAGCGATTGCGTCGGTCGGCGTGACGCGGTCGGCCTACGAATATGCCTTGTCCTGGGCCAAGAAATACACCGGCGGCGGTAACGAACCGATCATCAATCATCAGGTGGTTGCCTACACCCTGGCGGAAGTCGCGATGAAAGTCGAAGCGGGACGCGCGTTCGCGTGGAAGGCCGCTCACTATCACGATCTTCACAACTCCGACGGCCATGCGATCGGTCCGATGGCCAAGGTATTCTGCAGCGAGATGCTGTTCGCCGCCGTCTTTCAAGCCATGAAGGTAGTCGGCGTAAATGCCCTGGATAGATCCCATCCGCTAGAGCGTTATCTCAGGGAGGCCGCGGTGTTCCCGCTCTATGATGCCGGCAATATCGGAATGCAGATGCGGAAGATCTGCGCGGTCATGGCCGACCCGAAATTCGATCCACGTGCAATCGCGGGTTCGCTGGCGACCCCATTTGCAAAGAAGGCGCCGCCCATCTGAAACTCAGGCCTTCGGTAGGAACTTGAAACGGCAGGACTGTCCACCGCGCTGCATGCATTCCTGATGCTCAATCGGAGCACCCATCAAGCCGGAAAGGAATCCGATGTCGAACTGGCAGACTTCGACGTAATCTTTCGAGAGATCGTGGAATACGCAGTTCTTGCACTCGATGCGGGGAAGTTTTTCGCCGTCTTCCGGCGAGGTCACGCGGGCCGCGAACCCTGTCTCGTTCATTATCTTCACGATCTCGACGACGCGTTCCGTCCGTGTTTTTCCCACTAACCTTGGGATCGCCATTGCCGACATGTCGACCCCAAGTTCAAACATGTAAGCGCCGAACGAATCGGCGCCGATTGTCTTGCGCAAGCTCTCGAACATAACGCGGGAGAACCACGAATATCGTTTCGGAAACAGGTCAATTCCGCTCTCTGTCAGGGTGTACAGAAAGCGCGGCCGCCCGCCGCTTTTCGATGACGTATGTTGCACATAACCGGAGCGCTCCAGTCCCGTCAGGTGTTGTTTGACCGCGCTGCGTGTGATGGCGGCAGCATCAGCCAGTTCGTCGACGGTCAGTCCGTCTTTCGATTCCAGAAGTTTTGTCAGCAGCTTCTGCTGCGTGTCGCCGACGATCACGTCTTTCCTCCGTTACCACCGGTCGTTCCAATTTTGAGCGACGGCGTGGCATCAATTTCCAACACAATACATGAGGTTAGGCAGAGAAGCACGCGCTAAAAATACTTTAGCTTGTTTAAACAGTAAAAACTGTCTAAACTGTCTATAGTAATTCCGCTGACCGTTTGCACGGGCTTAAGCGAACCGGTCGGGCTTGTCGTCTTCAATGATTGACCTGGGGAGCCAAGGCGAAATGAGTACCACCGGCAACCATCATTCGGCTGGCGTAGACAGACCCCCGCCAACAAATCTTTCGCAGGCCGAAAGAGCACTTTCGGCAAGCGAGCGCAGTCTCCACCTGATCATTGACTCCATACCGGCGCTCGTGTGGACGACACGGGCCGACGGTTCTGTGGAATTCATCAGTCAGCACTACAGTGATTATGTCGGCATCACCCCACAGCAACTCCTGGATTGGGGTTGGACGGCGGCGGTTCACCCGGATGATATCGGTGAGCTGACAGACATTTGGCGCAAAGTGATGGCTTCCGGCAAAGGGGGCGAGGCCGAAGCCAGGTTTCGCAGGGCCGACGGTGAATATCGCTGGCTGTTGGCACGCGTAAATCCGTTGCACGATGACAACGGGAATGTCGTGAAATGGTACGGATTGAATACCGACATCGAAGACCGAAAACGCGCCGAGATTCACCTCGCCGGCGAAAAACAGATCCTGGAAATGATCGCGTCGAGGCGTCCGCTTCGAGAGGTGCTTTCGACACTATGCAAATTTTTTGAGACGTTTGCGCCAGATTGCTATTGCGGGATCTATCCGATCGATTGGGACGGAAAAACGTTCCAATACGGCGTCGCGCCATCTCTTCCTGCGAGTTATACCGATTCGCTCGAAGGAGCGCCGGTTAGTTCTGACGATTCGCCACGCGGTCGATCCATCGATGAGAAGGTGCAAGTGATCGCAAGGGATATTGAATCCGACGCTCGCTGGATGACGGCCCCGTGCCGCGTACACGTGCTGGAACACGGGCTCAGATCTGTTTGGAGTACACCTGTTTGCTCTTTGAATGGATCAGTAGTGGGCACCGTTTGCGTCTACCAGCGGAAACCAGGAAGTCCGTCTGCGCATCACCAGGAGATTATTTCTCACGTTACTCATCTCGCGAGCATAGCGATCGAGCGCTCTCAGGCGGAGGCCGCTCTCAGGCGAAGTGAGATGTTTCTCGCCGAAGGCCAACGGATCAGCTCAACGGGTTCGTTCTTGTGGCAGGTCGACACCGACGAACTGACTTTTTCAGAGCAACTTAAGCTCATTTTCGAGTTTGAATCAGACGCGGAGGTGACCATGGAGTTAATTAGCCAACGGGTTCATCCAGACGATATCCCGACGCTGATAGAAAAACAGGCGCAGGTCCGTGCTGGCGAAGACAATTCCGAATATGAGATTCGTCTTCGCATGCCGGACGGACGCATAAAATACATGCAGGTATTCGGTCGTGTGGTCACGCATGAAGGTGGCCGTCTGGAATGTCTTGGCGCGGTTCAAGATGTCACGCGGCGACGGCTTGCCGAAGAGGCGCGCGATAAGATCAGATCGGAGCTGGCGCATGTCAGCCGGATCGCCAGCTTAGGCGCATTGACCGCATCAATTGCTCACGAGGTCAATCAACCGCTGGCTTCGATCGTAACAAACGGGGAGACAGGTTTACGCTGGCTGACGCGACCCGACCCTGATTTGGAGAAGGTTCGAAGCCTCATTGCTCGCACCGTTGAAGACGCTCGCCGTGCTGCGAATGTCATCGATCGCATCCGAACCATGGCCAGTCGCAGGCCACCAAAACACTCGGAAGTTTCCCTTGCCGAAATCGTTGCCGAATCCGCGACATTCTTGCAGCACGAATTGGAGACCAGGAACGTATCGGTTTTTCTCGACTTGGCGCCGGGTCTCCCGACAATTATCGGTGACCGTACTCAGTTGCAACAAGTCATATTGAATTTAACAATCAATGCGGTGCAAGCGTTGACAAATAGCGACAGGCCGGAGAAACGCATCGCTATTCGGGTCTTGCAGTGCGACCCGAACACGTTGCGTTGTGTCGTTGAAGATAGCGGCCCTGGTATTGACCCCGAGCATGCGCCGCATCTGTTCGACAGCTTTTTTACCACGAAAGAGTTTGGCATGGGCCTGGGCTTACCAATGGTGCAGTCGATCATTGAAGCCATTAACGGGCATATTCGAGCGGATAACGAGTCCGTCCTGGGGGGCGCACGGTTTATATTCGAACTTCCGGTGGGCCGACCTCCCAGCGACTAGATGGTACTAAGAGACCACAGTAAAGCGTCAGGTAGTAGTAGTTACGCGATCCCTTACAGCGGTTTCGCGAGATCACGACGTCGGGTTCAAACTGTGTCGAATGATCTGGAGGCGGCTTGCGGGCGCCTCGTGACACAAGCGAAAGCATCCGCTGAGTAAGGCAAACTTCCGCTCCTGGCACTTAGCGACATAAAGCGACATCTGGTTTGAGTCCGTTGTGCTCACCAAAGCAGACTCCACCGCCGACTACTGATTTGTGGGTTCACACCCTGGGCCACCATCGCCGCGCGTACGGGGTGATTTGCCCGACGGGCAAATCACCTGGAATCGTGTCCAGCCCTGCCCGCAAAAATATTTCGCTTGGCCGTTTGCTAGACGCAGCTTTACTGATTCCAGCCGTCCCGCCCCGAATAAAGGGGCGTATCGCGATCGTCACGAACGTTGGGTGCGGGATGCAGTGGACGCGGCGGCGGCGCAAGACGGGCGCCGCTGATCCGCCTTCGCACAAGCCTCGGCGGGACCGGTACCAAGCCCGTCGAGCGGTTTTGTGAAGACGGCTGCGGACGGCGAAGTCGTGTGGGCCTGACATCCCGACGCTGATGTCAAACTGGCAGCGATGCTTGCGCATTGCGCCGGCGACGGAGACAACAAAGCCGGTCTCCGGGGCGAGCACGAAGGAAACCGTTAAAACCATTGCGCAGGGAAGGCCGGGCGTTTCCGGCGAACCTGCGGCGACTACTCGCGTGTTTTTCACGCAAGCTGCGGGTGCGCTAAGGCACCCGGCTTTCCCTGCGCCCTTTGTTAAGGGTGGTGTTCGTCCAGACCTCAGGCACGATCGTGTCGTGAGATCGCGTTCTGCTGTGATAGGCTGTTTGACATTCGAGTAGAGGTAACGATGAATCGTGCAAAAGCCTGCGTGGTCATGACGACCGTATCCAGCAATGAACAAGCCGAGAAAATCGCGCGGGCCGTCCTGGAGGCTCGTCTCGCAGCTTGCGTTCAGATTCAGGAAATCATCCAGCTACCTGTCGAAGCCGGCTTTGAAAAATACCTCGGCTGGATTCAAAAGGAGACCAGCCAGGGCGGTCCTTGAGAAAGCGCAGCCCTTAGGAAGAACAGCCCCTGCTGATTACGGCTGCCGCGACGATACCCAATTTGCGATCTCGTCAGGCGGGATGCTGCGGCCCACTGTTGCCCCTTCAACGGTCCGGGCCGTAACCCGAAATCCTTTTCGAAGCAGCAACCGCGCCAGCCTCTTCGCATCCTGCTCATCGCGGCAGTTGACGGTGATGTCGCTGTAGGTCAGCTGCCACGCAGATGGCATCGGCAGGCTCTTGGCGTCGAAGTTCGCACCATTCAGCAAGGCGATGGCGATATTGGCATCGTCGTGAGGCAACCGCGCCAGTTCGCGACCCTCGACGACGGCAGGACCGCGTTTCACCCGGTCCCAGACCAGCCATCCCCTCCCGGTATTTCCTTGTCGAACCAAATAGCGGGACATGGCGACGCCTGCGACCTTTCGCTCTGGAACTGATCCAAGAAAGCCGATCCAAGCCTAGCGTGAGGCTTCCGCCCTGGACTCGGTGAGCATCTTTTCGAATTTAGTGAACAGCATCTCCCGTTCCTTGGGCGAGAGCGACCTGCGGCCCGTGGAAGCGAAGTAGTCCTGCACAAATTTCTCGAATGCCGGCTTCAATGTGCTGTCAGGACCGACAGGATTGACAGACACCGCCTGATTTTGGTGAGCGGCAAGCCAATCGGCCGCGGGCTTGAAGCGCACCCAGCCGGGCATTTCGGCCGCAAGATTGACTTCGCGCCATTTTGGATGCCGCGACGAGTTGTTGAATTGATCGATCTTGCTGAAGAACGCATCGACGAATTTGGCGACCTTCTTGTATTTCTCGGAATTTTCCGGCCAGCCATAGGCAACCAGCAGCGCGCGGTTTGCGATGGTCGGGACGGTGGTCCCCTCCGGAACCAGATTCGGATAGAGCTCGTGGGTGAGTTCGGCGGGAAGATAATTCGCCGACAGTTCGTGAAGATCGTGCCTTGGCAGGCTTTCCTGATCCAGCGCCAGGAAATGGACACCGTCTTCCTTTTTCAGCTTCGCAAGCGCGGCCTGAGGCGCTCCCGTGAGGATGATCATGGCGGAGATATCTCCCGAGATCAGCCGCTTGATGGCTTCATCATTGTCGTAATAGGAGCGCTGCACGGGGATGCCAAGCGTATTGAACACGGTGTCGGCGGTTACTTCGGTCTGGCTGTCCTTCAGGTTGAAGTTGACCTTCTTCCCCTTGAGGTCGTCATAGGATTTGATGTCGTCTCGCGCAAGAACGTGAAGCTCCGAATTGTAGAGCTTGGTGATATATTGAATGCGCTGTTCGACATTGGCATACAGCGCCGGATCTTTTTTCTTCAGAAGACGAAGATTGTCCTCGTCGACGACGCCCATGTCGATGTTCTTGAGAAACAGCACGTCATTCACGTTCTGAAGTCCGCCGACCCCCAGAACCGGCAGAATGCGGATACCGTCCGGACTCAAATCGTTGACGACGTTGCGGATGTCCTCGGTGAACCGCGCACATGTGCACGAAAGGCCGGACACCACGACGCTGACCGCGATATCGTTGGCCTGGCGCTTCTTGTCCTCGTAGCTCGGCGCCGGCTTTTGGCTTTGAACTACAGCCGGCTTTTGGCTTTGGGCCAGAGCAGGATGCAAGGCGAAGGTTGAGGTGAGAAGTAACGCCAGCGACGGCAGGTATATCAGGAGATTTCTAGCGGTTGCGGTAGAGACGCCCATTGCTTTGCCCTTTGCTGTGGTCTGCGGTGCCCGAGTGGGTGCACTCAAGTTGAGTGCGGTGTACGAAATTCAGGTTGGCCTTGTTGGCCTGCGGCAAAAAACCTGCCGCAGCCATCGTCGCTTGCAGACCGGTGTTACGGCGTGCGGATCACTACTGCCGGCTAGCGAGCAGTTCGAGCCGCTGATTGGCCTCGGCCGCTCCGAATTGTTTCGCTTTTTCGTACCAGCCTCGCGCCTTCGCGAGATCCGGCACCACCCCATGGACGCCCCGTTTCTCGAGAATCACGGGGTCGTAGGTTTCGGCCAGCATCATCGCCGAACGCGCATCGCCGGCATCGGCCGCCCGCCGCAGCACGAGGCGAGCCGCGGCCATATCGCCGCTCCCGATCAAAGCCGTTCCGCGGCTGAGTGCGGCGGCGATCTCGCTGGAATCGAGATGGTGAACGGGAGCTGGTGGAGCGACACTTTCAGCGACAGGCGCCTCCAGCGGAGCAACGCTCTGCAGCGCGCTCTGATACGCATTCTTGATGTCCTCGCGCGTCGGCGCCACGGCGGCCATCGCGACACTTCCGGCGGCGGGCGCCGAAGTTTCACGCACCGGCGGCTGCGGGGTCTCACCTGGCTGTCCGACACGTTGTGTCAGCTGCGGCGCATCCGACCGTGCTGCAGCGGAAGGAAATGGCAGGACTGCAGCCATCGACGCTTTGAGATTCAGAAACTCACTTCGCGTGGTTTCCGAGGAAAGCATCGAGAGCGGAGCTGCCACCGCACTGGCGGCCACGACGGCTATGAGGAGGCGCGACGAGATCGAGACCTTTCGCTTCCGCCGTAACGGAGCGACATAATCCGCTTCCTCAAGAGGCTCGGAGAGAAACGATGGAACCGAAGCATCTGGAAGGGCATCTGACCGGGACAGGATCTGTAACCCGGCGTTCGCCACGCGACGATCGGATTCGTCAAAGTCAAACGGATCATCGGCGTAGCCTGATCTATATCCGTATGCTCGCTCCACCATGGCGACACTCCACACCTGAGACGCAACAGAGAGGCGTGCGCGGAACTCTTTTTTTGTTTTACTTAGAGGCGCCCGCCTGAGAGCGATCATTGAGCTCTTTGAATCCGTCAAAAAGGCGACTGGGCTTCGCGCGATTCGGGAGACGATTGGGCTTGAGTGTGACAAGAGCGAGGCACATCTTGAACGGGTGAACGCGAAAGCCTGTTCGGTTCCAACGCGAATTCCACGAAGTTTAATCGGCGTGCAATCGCCAACCGTGATGCTCAGGGATTCCACTTCCATCAACTGGCGGACTCAGTTCATGAGCGGCACGATAAAGCGGCTGACTGCAGGAAATTTTTCTCCGACGGGGGTCATCAGCACGGCCGCGCGCTCGCGCACGAAGCTGCCCGATCAGCCGGTCGTTCGCTTCGAGTGCAATTTTGAGTGCTTGTGCCGCCAAACTCTCGGCTTCCGCACTGGCGGAAGCGAGTTCAAGTATGCGCTGGGCAGCCTCCAGCGGCCGGCCGCGCGACGCTCCAGGCTCAGGCTGAGCAGAAATGCCATCGCGCCACCCCTAATCTCAGGAAGAGATCCCGATTGTTTCTCGATGTAACAAGGCGTTTCGCGGGCATCGCAATCCGCGGACGCCCAATGACGTGTCGGCTTCCGGGAGCGGCCTTGGGCTGCCGCAGCTACATGAAATCTTGGTAAGATTGCCGCGCTCCGAAAAGGCGCAGATCTGCAAAAAGCCTTGTCCCGCAGATGAAACTCGCCGGTTGCCGCGCCACCCGTCGACGTCAGCCATGCAAGCCGGCCGGCCTCAGGCAAAACGGGGCTGTCCGCCCGGTCATCCCCCGGATAGAATGGCGGGTGGGTCCCTCGGAAAAAGCATCACGCCAGTGAAAGTCGTACAGGCAATACTCCCACGCGCTTTCCGCGAACCGGCGAGAAGCTCGTTGCGGGACGGGCTGCCCGGCTTGCCCGGCGGAGAGCACATGTGAGGCAGAGACGTCCGGCAATTGCTAGCGACGGTTTTTCCGTCGGTCTCGCTTGCTTCGATCGGGCCGCGAGATGGATCGCGGCGCTTTGTATTGTTTCGAGTTCCGCCGGCTGCATCCTGACGCAGGACATCCCCGTTCCCGGCCTGGACCTTCCGCAAGCCTATAAAGCCGACAAGGCCGGGAAGTTGACCGGCAAGGACGCGCCGCCGCCGCTCGACTGGTGGCGCGGATTCGGTTCGCCTGAATTGACGGCCCTGATGGAGGAAGCCCAGACGGTCAACCTTGATATTGCGGCCGCCGTGGCGCGGTTCAAGGAGGCCGACGCCAACGCGCGTATCGCCGGCGCCGCACTGTTGCCGACGCTTGCCGCCAGCGGCCCGGGTAATCTGTTGCAGGAATCCTATTCCAGAGTCTCGGGCTCCAGCCTCAACGGTCTGTCGACCGGCGGCCGGGAGGTCGTCAATTATAATTCGGCACTGAGCGCCAGCTATATGCTCGACTTCTGGGGCCAGTATCACGACGCGGCGCAAGCCGCCGAGGAAACTTCGGCCGCGAACCGCTTTGACCGTGACGTGACCGCGCTGACGACGCTGACCGCCGTTGCCACCGCGTATTTCCAGGTGCTGGCTTCGCAGGACCGCATCAAGACAGCCAATGGCAACGTCGCCAGCGCGCAGCGTATCCTGGACGCGATCAAGGTTCGTTTTAAAACCGGCACAGGAACCGACCTCGATGTGGCGCAGCAGGAAAGTGTGCTGGCCAACCAGCGCGCGGCCATCCCGACGTTGCGCCAGACGCTGGACCAGAACATCAACGCGCTCGCGCTATTGCTCGCGCGGCCTCCGGAAAGCCTGAAGGTGGCGGGCGGCTCGATGAATCGATTGGCGATCCCGCGGGTGACGCCGGGATTGCCGTCAGAACTGCTGACGCAGCGTCCGGATATCAAACGTCAGGAGGCGATACTCGCGTCAGCCACCGCCAGCGTCGGAAGCGCCCGCGCGCAATTCTTTCCGAGCATTCAATTGACGAGTGGCGGAGGCTATCAGAGTTCGGGGCTGGTATCGTTGATCCAGCCGCACGCGGCGTTCTTCAATATGGTCGCCAGCATCAACCAACCGATTTTCGACGGCGGCACTATCCTGGGCAATTTTGAGCTCACCAAAGCCCAGCAAGAGGAGATGCTTGCTGACTATCGCAAGACGGTGATCTCGGCGTTTACCGACGTCGACAATGCGCTGGTGGCGATCCGCGACACCACGGACAAGTTGCGGCTGCAGCGGCAGGTCGTAACCGCTTCGCGGCGGGCCTTTTCGCTCTCCGAGAAACAGCTCGACGCCGGGACAGCCGACATCGTGACGGTACTCAACACCCAATTGACGCTGTTTCAGGCGGAAGACGCGTTATGGCAGGCGCAGCTCGCCCGATTGCTGGCGATCGTCAGTCTTTATCAGGCGCTGGGCGGTGGCTGGGAGCCGAAAATGGAGAAGCCGGCCAATGCTTTTTAAACCCGACTCGAAACCCAATTTGGACGAAGCGGCGAAGGCGGACAAAAAACGCGGCGCGCCAGTGGCGCGGCGAGGCCGCCGCGGCGTGGCCGTTGTCGTCTTGCTGCTGGTTCTCGGCGGACTTGGCTATGTCGGCTGGACATCGTGGCAGCAGAAGCAGGCCAACAACCGCGCGCGTCCCGACCAGGCAGTGCCGGTACTCGCGGCTTTCCCACACATCAAAGACGTGCCGGTCTACCTCGACGGCGTCGGTGCCGTGCGCGCGTTAAACAACGTGCTGGTGCGACCCCAGGTCGACGGCAAGCTGATCTCGATCAATTTCGTCGAAGGGCAGGACGTCAAGAAGGGCGATATTCTCGGCGAGATCGATCCGGTGATCTACAAGGCACAGCTCGATCAGGCCGTTGCCAAGAAGGCCCAGGATGAAGCGCTTTTGGCAAATCAGCGCCTCGACCTCATCCGCTATCAGCAGTTAGCCGCCGCCAATGCCGGCTCCAAGCAGCAATACGACACACAACGTGCCGTAATCGCCCAGCAGGAAGCGCTGGTAGATGCCGATCAGGCCGCCATCGACAATGCGCGGGCGACGCTCGGCTACACCAAGATCATTGCGCCGATATCCGGCCGCACGGGTCTCCGTCAGATCGATCAGGGCAACATCGTGCACGCCTCCGACGCCACCGGCGTTGCCATCATCACCCAACTGCAGCCGATCGCAGTGATGTTCAGTCTTCCGCAACAGCAGATCGTGCGCGTCAACGCGGCCTCCGCCAAGGGAGCACTTGCGGTCGATGTATTCGGCAACGACGGGACAACGGTGGTCGATACCGGCAAGCTCGCCGGCATCGATAACCAGGTGGATCCGACCACCGGCACCCTGAAGCTCA
Organism: uncultured Alphaproteobacteria bacterium; assembly: GCA_963752265.1. Classification (GTDB taxonomy): domain Bacteria; phylum Pseudomonadota; class Alphaproteobacteria; order Rhizobiales; family Xanthobacteraceae; genus Bradyrhizobium. The sequence continues at coordinate 6,705 of CAVVZW010000051.1, read as the reverse complement.
AGGCTGAATTTCCGAATGCCAATCTTCAATTATGGCCGGGACAATTCGTCAACGTACGCCTCAGAATCGAAACCCTCGCGCAAGCGATGATAATACCGACGTCGGCGGTCCAGCGCGGCCCGACCGGGACGTTCAGCTACATCATTGGCGACAACGACACGGTTGGCGCGAAGCCGGTGACGGTGACCCAGCAGAGCGAAACCGAAGCGGTGATAGCAGATGGACTGTCGACTTCAGACCGCGTGGTGACAACGGGTTTTGCCAGCTTGTCAGACGGCGCCAAAGTCTCTGTCGGCAAGGACGAGCCGGCACCGGTCGCCGACATCGCACCGCGCAAACGAAACAGAGGCGGCGCGAAGGCAGCGAAGGCGGCAGGGTCAGGGAAGGCAGAGAAGCTCGTGACGGTCAACCGGCCAAGGAATGGCAGGGCGAACGCGAGCGCCGCGGCAAACGAGGCGAGCGCGTTCAGAATGAAGGTGATCAACAAGGCCAGACCGGGCTTGTGCAAGGAAGCGGACAAGGTAGCGACCAACCGGGCAATGCCGCCAAGTCGCAGCCATGACGGAGTTCATCAGGTGAATGCCTGACTGTGCAAAACTGGGCTCGCATCCATGAGCGTCTCTGAACCGTTCATTCGCCGTCCGATCGCGACCTCGCTTTTGGGCGTGGCGCTTTTGATCGGCGGCGCGCTCGGCTACTGGGCGCTCCCCGTATCGGCGCTGCCGCAGGTTGACTTCCCGACGGTACAAGTGACGACGCAATTGCCGGGCGCGAGCCCCGACGTGATCGCCTCGCTGATCACGGCGCCGCTCGAGCGTCAGCTCGGGCAGATTCCGTCGCTGTCGCTGATGACGTCGACGAGTTCGTTCGGCGTCAGCCAGATTGCCTTGCAGTTCGACCTCAACCGCGACATCGACGGCGCCACGCAGGATGTGCAGGCTGCCATCAACACCGCCGCTGGAGTCTTGCCGAAAACCCTCCCCTACCCGCCGACCTACGCCAAGGTGAATCCCGCGGACGCGCCGGTCATGACGCTGGCGCTGACGTCGGGAACGGTTTCGCTGCGGGCGATGAGCGACCTCGCCGACACCATCCTCGGCCAGCGCCTCAGTCAGATTTCAGGCGTAGGTCGCGTCGCCGTGCTCGGTGGGCTCAAACCGGCGGTACGGGTTCAAGCCGATCTGGCGCGGCTTGCCGCCTATGGCATTGCGATGGAGGATCTGCGCAACGCCATTGCCGGCGCCAACGTCTCCGGACCAAAGGGATCGCTGGACGGCGCCCAGCAGGCTTACACGATCGCCGCCAACGACCAGATTGCCGCGGCTGACGCCTACAAACCGATCATCATCGCTTATCGCAACGGCTCTCCCGTCACCATTGGAGATGTCGCGCAAATTGTCGACGGTCTGGAGAATGATCGCACCGGCGGCTGGTATCAGGGAACGCCCGCCGTCATCATCGACATTCAGCGTCAGCCCGGCGCCAACGTGATCGAGGTGGTCCGCCAGATTCGCGTCGAAATTCCCAAGCTGCAGCGCGCCATTCCTGCCGGTGTCAATCTCACCGTCGTCAGCGACCGCACCGTCACCATCAGCGCTTCGATCCACGACGTGCAATTCACACTGGTGCTCAGCGTCGTGCTGGTAACGCTGGTGGTGCTGCTGTTCCTTCGCTCGTTGCGGGCGACGCTGATTGCGGGCGTGGCGCTACCGCTGTCGCTGATCACGAGTTTCGGCATCATGTATTTTTCCGGCTTCAGCCTCGACAACCTGTCCTTGATGGCGCTGACGATCGGAACCGGTTTCGTGATCGACGACGCCATCGTCATGATCGAAAATATCGCCCGTCACATGGAGAATGGCGAAACCGCGATGCAGGCCTCGCTCAAAGGCGCGAGCGAAATCGGTTTTACCGTGATCGCGCTGACGATGTCGCTGATCGCCGTGTTCATTCCGCTCCTGTTCATGTCGGGGCTGGTCGGGCGCATGTTCCGCGAATTCGCGCTGACGCTGACGATCGCGGTCATAACTTCAGCGATCGTTTCGCTGACGCTGACGCCGATGATGTGTTCGCGTCTCATGAAACATGTCGACGACGAATTTTCCATTCCTGGTCTTGGCACGATCACGCGCGGCATCGACCGCATGGTCGATTTCTATCATTGGACGCTATTGTGGGTGCTCGAGCGCCAGCGCTTGACGATGGCCTTCACCTTCGCAACCATCGCGGCGACGCTGCTACTCTATGTCGCCGCGCCCAAGGGTTTCCTCCCCTTGCAGGATACCGCATCTATCGTCGCGGTGAGCGAGGCCGGTCCCGACGTGTCCTTTGCCGAAATGCAAAGCCGCCAAACCGCGGCTGCCGACGCGATCAAGACCGATCCGGATGTGATCGGCGTTGTCTCGGTGATCGGCGCAGGCTCGGTCAATCCGACGACGAACGTCGGCCGTCTCGTGATGACATTGAAGCCACGCGGCGAACGGCGCGACGACGTGGATGCCGTGGTTACACGGCTGAAGGCGCGTGTGGCCTCGATCCCGGGTATCAAGATCTATTTTCAGCCGGTTCAGGATGTACAGATCGGCACGCAAACCAGCCGTTCACAATATCAGTACACGCTGACCGGGACCAATTCCACGCTGGTTGCGCTCTGGGCCAACAACCTGATTGCCGAATTGCGCCGCGATCCGCTGTTCCGCGACGTTTCTTCGGAAGCGCAGGAAGGCGGACTGCGCGCAGCCCTCGATATCGATCGCTTGCGCGCCGGCCAGCTCGGCGTCAGCCTGCAGGCTGTCACGGATACCCTGAACGACGCCTTCGCGCAGCGCCAGATTTCAACCATCTACGGACAGGCCAACCAGTATCGTGTCGTGCTCGAAGCGCTCCCGATGTATCAGCGCGATCCTTCGATCCTTTCGAAGCTCTATTTGCCGGGCGCGCTCGATGTACAAGTGCCGCTGTCGGCGATCGCGACGCTGAAGCGGACCACGGCGCCGCTCGTGATTTCGCATCAGGCCCAGTTCCCGGCCGCATCGCTCAGCTTCAATCTTGCGCCCGGGGCCGCGCTCGGCGACGCGGTCGAGGAGGTCAAGGCGATCGAGACTCGGATCGGCATGCCGACCAGCATCGTCGGACTGTTTGCCGGCGACGCCGCCGAATTCTCGAAATCGCTGGCCGGGCAACCGTGGCTGATCCTCGCCGCGCTCGCCACGATCTACATCGTGCTCGGCGTGCTCTATGAAAGCTACATTCATCCGATCACCATTCTCTCGACACTGCCGTCGGCTGGCGTCGGCGCCATTCTGGCGCTGATGCTGTTCGGGCAGGACCTCTCGGTGATCGGCCTCATCGGCATCATCCTGTTGATGGGAATCGTCAAGAAAAACGCCATCATGATGATCGATTTCGCACTCGAAGCGGAACGGCATCAGGGCATGCCTGCGTCGGAAGCGATCGTACAGGCCTGCCTGTTGCGTTTCCGCCCCATCATGATGACCACGCTGGCGGCGCTATTCGGCGCGCTGCCGCTGGCGATGGAAAGCGGCACTGGTTCGGAACTGCGGTTTCCTCTCGGCATTTCGATCATCGGCGGATTATTGCTCAGCCAATTGCTGACGCTCTATACGACGCCCGTGATCTATCTGGCGCTCGACCGGCTCACCCGCTCAATAGAACGAGCGGCGCCAACCGCTGATACCGCCGAGGGGCTGCCGTAATGGCATCGATCTCGGAGCCGTTCATCCGCCGGCCGGTCGGCACTATCTTGCTCTCGATCGGGCTTTTTCTGGCGGGTGCCGTCGCCTACGAATTCCTGCCGGTGGCGTCCGTTCCAAACGTCGATTTCCCGTCGATCCGGGTTTCGGCGTCGCGTCCGGGCGCCGATCCTTCCGTGATGGCTGCGACGGTTGCCGCCCCGCTCGAACGGCGGCTCGGGGAGATCGCGGGAATCGACCAGATCACATCCACCAGCTCACTTGGCTCAACCAGCATCCAACTGCAATTTTCCATCGGCCGTGACATCGACCGCGCCGCGCGCGACGTCCAGGCCGCGATCAACGCCTCGCTCGCGGATCTGCCGAGCGATTTGCCGACCCTGCCTCGCTTTCGCAAATCCAATCCTGCCGCGGCTCCAGTGTTTATCCTGGCACTGACTTCGAAGACCTTGTCCTCAAGCGAGATTTACGACATCGCTGACACGGTCATCGCGCAACGCATCTCACAGGTGCCGGGCGTCGGCGAAGTCACCGTGAGCGGCGCCGACCAACCGGCGGTCCGCATCGCGCTCAATCCGGTCGCACTCTCGAATGCCGGCGTATCGACCGACGACGTCAGAAACGCGATCGTCAACGCCAACCCGTTAGGCCCGGTCGGCATTTTCAACGGCGGCCGCCAAAGCGAAACCCTGTCGATCAACCGGCAGATGCGAACCGCGGCCGAATTCCGCGATATAATTATCAAGAGTTCGAATGGTAATTTCTGCCGGCTCTCCGATATCGCCGAGGTCGAGGATTCCGTCCGCAACGTCCGCTCGATCGCCTGGTACAACAAGCAGTCGGCAGTGCTGGTTCAAATCACCAAACAGGGCGACGCCAACGTCATCGATACCGTCGATCGGGTTACGGCGCTGATCCCCGAATTGAAACGGTGGATACCGGCCGGAGTTGAGGTTTCGGTCCTGACCGACCGTACCGGAACGATCCGCGCCAGTGTCCAGGACATGCAGCTCACGCTGCTCGCGACCGCGGTCCTGGTGATGATCGTGGTGTTCGTGTTCCTGCGCCGGGTCACGCCAACCATCGCCGCCGGCGTTTCGGTGCCGCTCGCCTTGGCCGGAACCTGCGCCGGCATGTGGCTCGCGGGATTCTCGATCGATAATCTGTCACTGATGGCGCTGGCGATATCGGTGGGCTTCGTGGTCGACGATGCCATCGTCATGATCGAGAATATGTACCGCAACCTCGAACTCGGCATGCGACCCTATCAGGCGGCGCTCGAAGGCGCGAGGCAGATCGGATTCACGGTGCTGTCGATCAGCCTGTCGCTGGTCGCAGCCTTTATACCGCTGATTTTCATGGACGGAATTGTCGGCCGGCTGCTGCGGGAATTTTCCCTGACGCTGACATTTGCCATTGCGGTATCGGCCGTTGTGTCACTCACGCTGACGCCGATGATCTGCGCGCATTACATCAAGGAAGCGACATCCGACAACGCGACCTGGTTCGATCAGATGATCGAAGGCCCGCTGTCGCGGGTCGTGACGTTTTACGAGAAAACGCTGCGTAAGGTGCTGGATTTCCCCTATGCGACGCTGTTGGTGTTCGCCGCCACGATCGCGCTGACGGTGACGTTGTACGTCAAGACGCCGAAGGGATATTTTCCGATCGACGACAGCGGCTTTGTGGTGGGCTCGACGCGGGCCTCCGCCGACATCTCGTTTCAGTATATGCGCGGGCTTCAGCAGGCGATCGCGGACATCGTGATGGCTGATCCGGCGGTGGCGGGTGTCGGATCGGTTCTTGGCGGCAGTTCCAATCGCGGCACCATCTATATCAGCCTCAAGCCGATGGCAGAGCGGCCCGGACTGACCACACAACAGGCGATCGACCGGCTGCGCCAGAATCTCGGAAAGGTTCCGGGCGTTCGGCTGTTCATGGTTGCTGCACAGGATATCCGCGCCGGCGGGCGGCAAAGCGACTCCAATTATCAATACACGCTGTCGAGCACCAATCTCGATCTGTTGCAGAAGTGGGCGCCGCTGGTGGCCAAGCGCATGGAGAGCGTTGAAGGCATCGCCGACGTGTCGAGCGATCGTGATCCCGGCGGACTTCAGTTGACCCTGATGATCGACCGGAAAGCGGCGGCGAGCGTGGGCGCTCAGGTTCAAGACATCGACAATGCGTTGAACAACGCCTTCTCCCAGCGCCAGATCTCGACGGTCTATACCCAGCGCAACCAGTACCAGGTGGTGCTGGAAGTCGACCCGAAATTCCAGAACGATCCGGCCGACCTTGAGCGTATCTTCGTCGCCGGCGCCAACGACACACAAATTCCGTTATCGGCGCTGGTGCACTACAGGCGCGATCTGGCGCCGTTGTCGGTGACCCACACGCAATCGTTTCCGTCGACCACGATATCCTTCGACGCACTGCCGGACGTGCCACTCGAGGTCGCGACCTCAAACATCCGGCGCGCGGTCGTACTGCCTACGGGCGGCCCGGCAAAAATGGGCACCGGCAGCGGCGGCAAGGGCAGTCCGATGCCGATACTGACCCCGGCGTGCGCTGACAAGGAAGCCGCACTCAGAACCGCAGCGAGAACAAGTAATTTTTTGATTTTCATAAGTTCAACTTTCTCTTTCTTCGTTTTCCACCGAGGGGCGGCTTTTACCGCTTGCCTTCATAAGCCATTACCGGCCCGGCTGGGAAATCTTGCAGAAGAAAGAAAATCGCCTCAAATCACTGATTACCAACCTCTTAATGCTTTGAGGCGGCTTGAGGCATAGGTGCGCCAGGCGGCATATTGCGCGGTCTGGGCGGCGGGGAGTTTGAGGAAGGTGCTGTATCCAGTTATGGCGGCAGCGGTGTTGTGCAGCGCCTCTTCGGAAATCGCTTTGACACACCAGGCGTCCGCGTTGTCCGGGTCGAGTTTCAAGGCGCGATTGCAGTAAGCGAGCGCTTCACGATCCTCGTGCAGAGTGTGTTTCTC
>CAVVZW010000050.1:0-12899 GCA_963752265.1 uncultured Alphaproteobacteria bacterium | reverse complement strand
CCAATTCCGCTTTGGGTCCTTGCAGGGCGATCAGCGCGCGGGCAGGGAGAGGCTCGACGACGCAGACATCCGAGAGGTGCTCCTTCAGCAGCGCCTCGTCCTCGGCTCTTGCAGGCGGCGTTGACCACCAGAAACAGATGGTCACCAAAATTCGCCACCATGAGGTCGTCGAGAATGCCGCCGGATTCATTGGTGAACTGGGCGTAGCGCTGCCGTCCCGGCGCGAGCGCCAGAATATCCTGCGGCACCAGCCATTCGAGTGCGCGGGCTGCATCCTCGAGGTGGCCTGATTTCGGCCGAAGCACGATCTGGCCCATATGCGAGACGTCAAACAGGCCGGCGCTGGCGCGGGTGTGGAGGTGCTCTTTTAGGACTCCGGTTCCGTACTGCACCGGCATGTCGTAACCGGCGAACGGCACCATTTTGCCGCTGCGGGAAAGATGCAGCGCGTGCAAAGGCGTTTGCTTCAGGAGAGGGGAGATCGCAGCATCGGTCGCAAGCATCACAGAGCCCTCGCGGATTTATCGAGGGGTGATTCCCTCAACAATCCGAAAAAGCCCCATCTGTCGCTGTGCCTGAGAGTATTATCCCGTCGGCGGGCACCTCACGGGTCAAACCCGGCAGGTGCCTCTTTCCAGATGCATCAATGTCACGAGGGTCCCTTTTGCCTGAGAGTTTCCGGGGCGGTTGCTCCTTCGGCGCCGGCCTTTCAGCCGATCTCTCCCGACGTGACAACTGGTTAGATAAGCGAAAAACAGAGCCGCGCCAAGCCTGTCAATGCAAGCCACAGTGGCAATCAACGTCAAATTAGAGGCATTACCGTCAAGTCTCTGATCTCTTTGCACTGTTTCTGGACACGGCTTTCCCCCTTGTCTAAAAGCGTTCTCGTTGAATTCCGGCACAAATTCGCGATTGGACCCCATGAGCGGCGTTAACGAGATCAGGTCGACTTTCCTCAAGTTCTTTGCCGACAACGGCCACGAAGTCGTGTCCTCGTCGCCGCTCGTGCCGCGCAACGACCCGACCCTGATGTTCACCAATGCCGGCATGGTGCAGTTCAAGAACGTCTTCACCGGCGTCGAGAAGCGGGTCTATCAGCGCGCCACCACCTCGCAGAAATGCGTGCGCGCCGGCGGCAAGCACAACGATCTCGACAATGTCGGTTACACCGCGCGCCATCTCACCTTTTTCGAGATGCTCGGCAACTTCTCGTTCGGCGATTACTTCAAGGAACGCGCGATCGAGCTCGCCTGGAATCTGATCACCAAAGAGTTCGGCCTGAAAAAGGACAAGCTGCTCGTCACCGTCTATCACAACGACGACGAGGCGGCCGGCTTCTGGAAGAAGATTGCGGGCTTTTCTGAAGATCGCATTATCCGGATCGCGACCTCTGACAATTTCTGGCAGATGGGCGACACCGGCCCGTGCGGGCCGTGCTCGGAAATTTTCATCGACCGCGGCGAACATATCTGGGGCGGCCCGCCGGGTAGTCCGGAAGAGGACGGCGATCGCTTCCTTGAATTCTGGAACCTCGTCTTCATGCAGTTCGAGCAGCTCGAGGGCGGGGTGCGCAATCCGCTGCCGCGTCCTTCGATCGACACCGGCATGGGTCTCGAGCGCATGGCCTGCATCATGCAAGGCGTCGACAGCGTATTCGAGACGGATACCTTTCGTCATCTGATCGATGCGACGGCCGTCGGCGCTCGGGCAGAGTCCGAAAGAAGCGACTATCGCCTCGTTCCGCGTCATCGCCGATCACTTGCGCACCTCGTCGTTCCTGATTGCGGACGGCGTACTGCCGTCGAACGAAGGCCGCGGTTATGTGCTGCGCCGGATCATGCGCCGCGCGATGCGGCACGCGCAGCTACTCGGCGCGCGCGACCCGTTGATGCATCGGCTGGTCTGGGCGCTGGTCCGCGAAATGGGGCAGGCCTATCCGGATCTGGTGCGCGCCGAGAAGCTGATCGAGGAAACCTTGCAACTTGGAAGAAACGCGCTTCCGCAAGACGCTCGAACGAGGCCTTGCGATTCTCGACGAGAAGAGCGCGGGCCTCAAGAAGGGCGACATGTTCGACGGCGACACGGCGTTCACGCTCTACGACACCTACGGTTTCCCGCTCGACCTGACGCAGGACGCGCTGAAGTCGCGCGGCATCAGCGTCGATCAGGCCTCGTTCACCGACGCAATGGATCGTCAGCGTAAAACAGCGCGGGCCGCGTGGGCTGGAAGCGGCGACACCGCGAGCGAAGCGATCTGGTTTCCGCTCCGCGAAAAACTCGGCGCCACCGAATTCCTCGGCTATGAGACCGAGACCGCCGAAGGCGTAGTCGGCGCGCTGGTAAAGGACGGCGCCGAGGTTGCGCAACTCAAGACCGGCGAGAGCGGCGCGATCGTATTGAACCAGACGCCGTTTTATGCGGAATCCGGCGGCCAGGTCGGCGACACCGGCGTCTTGCTAGGGGACGGCGTCAAGTTTCGCGTCACTGATACCCAGAAGAAGGCCGGCGATCTCTTCGTGCATCTCGGCACCGTCGAGCAGGGCGCGCTGAAAGCGGGCGCGGCGTTGCAGCTCGAGGTCGATCATTCCAGGCGTGCTTCGATCCGTGCCCATCATTCGGCGACGCATCTGTTGCACGAGGCGCTGCGTCAGGTGCTCGGCGACCACATCGCCCAGCGCGGCTCGATGGTCGCGCCGGACCGGTTGCGCTTCGACTTCGTTCACCAGAAGCCGATCACGCCGGAAGAACTGTCTCGGGTGGAGGACATCGCCAACAGCGTGGTGCTGGAGAACGACGAAGTCACCACGCGCCTGATGGCGGTGGATGATGCGCGCGAGGCCGGCGCCCGCGCGCTGTTCGGCGAAAAATATGGCGACGAAGTCCGCGTGGTTTCGATGGGCAAAACCGAACGCGAGCACGGCGCGAACGCGCTCGGCTGGTCGGTCGAATTGTGCGGCGGCACGCATGTCAGGCGCACCGGCGACATCGGCCTGATCTCGGTGACCGGCGAAAGCGCGGTCGCCTCTGGCGTGCGCCGTATCGAGGCGCTGACCGGGAATTACGCGCGCAAGCATGCCAACGACACCATGCAGTTGGCAAAGAATGCGGCGCTGGAGTTGCGCGCGCCCCTGGAAGACATGCCGGCGCGGATCGCGGCGCTGATGGACGAACGCAAGAAACTCGAGCGCGAGTTGTCGGACGCGCGCAAGAAGCTCGCGATGGGCGGTGGCGCATCCGCTTCGAATGGCGCTAGCGTGGTGGGCGTGCGCGAGGTCGGCGACGTCAAGCTGATGGCGCGCGCGGTCGAAGGCATCGAGATGAAGGATCTCAAGAGCCTTGCGGATGACGGCAAGAAGCAACTCGGTTCCGGCGTGGTCGCGATCGTCGGCGTCACCGGGGATGGCAAGGCCGGCGTCGTCGTCGGCGTCACGGCGGATCTCACCTCGCGCTATAACGCGGTTGACCTTGTGCGCGTGGCGTCCGAGGCGCTCGGCGGCAAGGGCGGCGGCGGACGGCCCGACATGGCGCAGGCCGGCGGCCCGGATGGCGCGAAAGCCGATGCCGCACTTGCGGCGATCGAAAAGGCGATGGCGGGGGCGTGACTCTGCCATGCTGACGATCCGGCGCGCGGAAGCGACTGATGCGCAAGCGATCGGCGCAGTGTTCGACGCGGCCGTTCGTGAGGGATGGAAGTACATGGGCGAGCTTGCGGCGCGTCCGATGTTTCCGCCGGAGGAGTGGGACGCGGAAGTCGCCAAACACGCGCCGCCAAATGCCATGCTGGTGGCGATAAACGAAGCCGCCCGGCTGATCGGGTTCACTGCCGTGCACCCCACTGAGGGCGAAATGTTTCTGCTGTTCGTGCATCCCGATCACGCCGGCCGTGGCGTCGGCAGGGCGTTGCTTGAAGCCGCGCACGAGGTGCTGCGGTCAGCCGGCTGTCGCGAAGCTTTTCTATACACCCACGAGCAGAACGAGCGGGCGATCGCGGTCTATGAGGCCGCCGGATATCGGCGCGACGGCACGGTGCGCGAATCCGAGTTCCGTGGCGTTCACCAACGCGAGCCGAGATTGGTGAAGCAGTTCGGTGTTCGTCATGGCCGGGCTTGACCCGGCCATACATCAGGCAAGGATTTCTGAAGGAGATGGATGCGCGGGTCTAAGCCCGCGCATGACAAAGAATTCAAACCTTCTTCAGAAACACATATTCCGCCGAGTAAGGCGCCGACTTGAAGCCACCCGCCTTTTCGCAAGCGCCGTCGAGCTTGCCGCCCCTGGTGTTGATCCGCTGCACGGTGGTGACGCCGGTCAACACGCCGCTGCCGCGCGAAGATACGACTTGCAGCTTGAGCCAGGCGATATCGTCTGAGCTTGCGCCCGGCGCATTGCCGGAGACCTTGCCGACCACGGCGCTGCCGTCGATGTGCTCCCAGTTCGGTCCGGCATAGTGCCGGCCGATGGTCTTGCTGTCGGCGAACAGCGTGGCGATCGGTTCGCGGAACGCCCAGGCGAGCTTGCCGTCGGCGCCCGCCTTGCATTCATAGACCTGTGCTCCTTCCGCATGCACGCTGAGGACAACGGCCTCTCCCGGCGCCGCGATGGCGTCGGGAAGCGGTGTTTGCGCTCTTGCACTCACCGCCAAACCCGAGAACAGGACGGCGGCGAGTACGGCATGTTTGGCACGTTGCACGTTACGCCATCGCCTTGGTGAGGTTTTGCGCAACCTTGTCGAGGAAGCCTGTGGTCGAGAGCCAGCGCTGGTCAGCGCCAACCAGCAATGCAAGATCCTTGGTCATGAAGCCGGCCTCGACGGTGTCGACGCAAACCTTTTCCAGGGTCAATGCGAACTTCGCCAGCGCCTCGTTGTTGTCGAGCTTGGCGCGATGCGACAGGCCGCGCGTCCAGGCGAAGATCGACGCGATCGAGTTGGTCGAGGTTTCCTTGCCCTTCTGATGCTCACGATAATGCCGCGTCACCGTGCCGTGGGCGGCTTCGGCTTCCACCGTCTGGCCGTCGGGGGTGAGCAGCACCGACGTCATCAGGCCGAGCGAGCCGTAGCCCTGCGCCACGGTGTCGGACTGCACGTCGCCGTCGTAGTTTTTGCACGCCCAGACATAGCCGCCGGACCATTTCAGGGCCGAGGCCACCATGTCGTCGATCAGGCGATGTTCGTAGGTGAGGTGCTTGGCGTCGAAGTCCTTCTTGAATTCCCGGTCGAACACGTCCTGGAAGATGTCCTTGAAGCGGCCGTCATAGACCTTCAGAATCGTGTTCTTGGTCGAGAGATAGACCGGATAGTTGCGCATCAGGCCGTAATTCAACGAGGCGCGGGCAAAATCGATGATGGAGTTGTCGAGATTGTACATTTCCATCGCGACGCCGGCGCCCGGCGCCTTGAACACTTCCTTCTCGATCACGGTGCCGTCCTCACCGACGAACTTCATCGACAGCGTGCCCTTGCCGGGGAATTTGATGTCGGTGGCGCGGTACTGGTCGCCATAAGCGTGGCGGCCGATGATGATCGGTTTGGTCCAGCCCGGCACCAGCCGCGGCACGTTCTTGCAGATGATCGGTTCGCGGAAGATGCAGCCGCCGAGGATGTTGCGGATGGTGCCGTTCGGGGACTTCCACATCTGCTTCAGGCCGAATTCCTTCACCCGCGCCTCGTCCGGGGTGATGGTGGCGCATTTGACACCGACGCCGACCTTCTTGATGGCCTCCGCCGCGTCGATCGTGACCTGGTCGTTGGTCTGGTCGCGGTACTCCATCCCGAGGTCGAAATACAGAAGCTCGACATCGAGGAACGGGTGGATCAGCGTGTCCTTGATGTACTTCCAGATGATCCGGGTCATCTCGTCGCCATCGAGTTCGACGACGGGGTTGGTCACCTTGATTTTTGCCATGGGGGATCGGGCCTTTTTGGAAAGTGCGCCGTTCGAGAGGCGCGGAAATCTGATTTATCCCCGGGCTATAGCATTGTGCGGGCGCAGGTAAAAGCCGAGCCGGTATGCAGTTTCAGCCCATCTTTTGGCTTCGTGTTTCTGCGTAAGAAGCTGGCTCCCCCTGCCGGGGAGGGTTGGGGTCGGGGGCTCTGAACGCCGGGGACGTGTCAACCGGCCCGGCTGCCGCCGGGCTCTCCGCGCTTGACGCCGCCGCGCCCGTCCCCTCGGATCGAGGTCGAGCGCGGCATCGCAATGTCGGCGCAAGCGCTATTTCGGGACGCCGTGCTTCCACTTGTCCCAGTGGGTGACGACGTCCTTGATGAACGGCTCGGATACGATCCACAGATTGCTGATCGCGGGCACGAAGCCGCCGGAGCCGCCCTCAGGACCGCAGCCGCACAGCGAGTGCCAGGCCGATTCGCCAGGATAGGGGCGGTCAAAATTCGATGCGGTCCGCAGTACCGCGACGCGGTTGAGATCCACCAGCCCGGTGATGGCGCCGCGCGTCAGCGCCATGTAGGTGGCGTTATCCTCCTGCTGCGTGGTGCAATAGGTGCCCTTGCCTGCGGTCCACAGCGTGGTCCATGCCGCGGCCCGCTCGCCGAGCTGGATGCCGTGGAACCAGGTGTCACCCGCCATCGTGTCGCACTGAATGACGCTGGGCGGAGCCTTGGCCTTTGCCTCTCCATAGTGGCCTCGATAAGCCTGGGCAGTCACGTTGTCATTGACCGTGAGATCAACCTTGCTGGTTAACGACAGCACCTTCTGCAGCAACGCCTCGTTCAACTGATACATCTCGCTGTGGTAGGGCGTCGGGATGGTTGGCAGCGAATTCCACGGCTGATTGGTCGTATCGGTGGGAAAAATCGCGAGATATCCGTAAGGCCACGCCGGAGTGCTCGGGTCCGCCACGGTGCCTGGGATCTCGCGGGCGTCGATCTCCCATGAAATGCCGTAGTCGATGAGATAGCGCGCCCAGGCCGCTGAACCCGTCGTGCCCTGATGAGGATCGATCCCCGCGATGCCCGCGATCAGGAAGTATGTGCGCCGCAAGTCGAACTTCTCGCTGAGAATCAGGGCCATGGTCGATGAGGCCACGTTTGCGTGACCCTCGCCGGTGACCATCTGGCACACATCGTCGGAGTTGCACATGATCTCGGGATAGTCGGGCGAAAGGCCTCGAACGCGTATCTTTTGATTCAGCTTGAGATTATCGGTGAAGGCCGACGCCTCAGACGACGGGAATGCGCCGCCGCCGAACATATTGATGATCATGAGCTTGACGGGTCGTCCGTAATCGTCGGCGACGGCGGGACCGCTGAAGAATGTGGCAGCAAGAATGCTCGCGCCGGCTAGCAAGCATCTGGTTGTCGACAAAGCACTTTCGATCATCCTTTGGCCATCCATGGAATATTCTCCCTCTGGCTTTGCCTAGATTTTGCGTGGCGGGTTGTTTGCGAGGCAAATGCGAAGCATTTTTCATGCCACGCTATCGCTGTCGCGGCTTCGCATCTTCAACCCGCGCGACGGCTGATTCGAGAAAATCGGCGCCTCGATCAACCCGTCGAACACCCCGAGCAGGAGCACGACAAAGCCGATCAGCGCCACCAGCGTGCCGAGCTCTCTCCGGAACCCGATCTGGTCACTGCCACCGGCGGTTCAAAACACCGCCTGCGTCGCCGTGCCGGCCACCACATACCAGGTGATGAAGAGGCCGCAGATCAGGGCGCCGGGAAAGCTCGTGCCGGTCCGCCGCCAGGTGAAGGTGGCGATGACGGCGCAGATCGCGAGTAATGGCACGAACTGGATCGCCACGATCGTGGAGAGCGGCACGAAGCCGGGGTCGGGGATCGGGTTGAACAGTTTCCCCGACAGCCACATCGTCAGGTATTGCGCGCCAACGAGCACAATGAAGCCAAGCGTCAAGGCCAGAATGTTGGTCAGGTAAAGCGCGGCGCGCGAGGCGCCGAGCGTGGAGAAATTGCGATGCAGGACATGCAACGCGACCACGAAAAACGCCGTGAGTGGCGGAAGATAGACTAGGAAGATCAGGAATTGCTTCGCGCTCATTAGTTTCAACGCGACAATCCAGAACCGGAAGTCGATGTTGAAGGCGAGGCCGGAAAGCCATAGCGCGGCATAGCCCACCGCCACCGTCACCAGCGCGATCAGGACCGACGGTCCGACGATCCCCGACCGGCTCGCCCGTTTCGGCGCAAAAGGCATCAAGGCCAGCGCGACCAGGCCGTTGATGACAGCCCAGATCAGGATCTGGTTGGTGATGCCCTGGGGAAGGAAGGGCGAGGCCGGGACAAAGGTGCCGGCGAGCGCAAACGCCGGATAATAAGTCAGCGCCGGGATGAAGGCTGACAACAACAGGGCGGCGACCCAGCGGCCGCCTGGGTAGCCGGTTGCGCTGGTACCGAACCGTCGGCGACCACGGGCTGCCTCAGATGCGAGAAAATCGGCGCCTCGAGCAACCCGTCGAACACCCCGAGCAGGAGCACGACAAAGCCGATCAGCGCCACCAGCGTGCCGAGTTCTTTCCGAAACCAGATCTGGTCACTGGCGGGTCGCGGCGTTCCGCCCTTCAAGGTCTTGGCAAACCAGTCGAGACTGTAGCCGATCGCCTCGTCCGAAATATGCTCGGCCGGGTGGGTGATGGCGGGCGTATAGAGCACCCGTGCGGTGCCTTGCGCGGGATCGCCATATTCCTTGCCGGGCTCGACTGCGCCCTTTGTGCCGAACAGCTCCCAGAGTTTCGGGCTTTGGGTGACGTCGCGGGCGTGCTCGACGCCCCACATCAATTCCGGAAATTCTTCGTACTTGGCGAACACCAGCGCGACATTGCGCGGCCAGGACGTCGTGCCTTCAGCGGCAAAAGGTTTGCCGGTGGAGGAGCCCTCCAGCACCATGGATTTATAGTCGTTAGGGCTGGCGGCCGCGGCGGCGAGCACCGTCCAGCCACCCATCGAGTGGCCTTCAAGCCCGATATTGTTCTTGTCGACGAAGTCGAGGCTGCGGAGATAAGCAAGGCCGTCCGGACCGCCAAACCCGTTGGCGAAAGCCGGCGGGTCGCTATAGCCGTGTCCGGTTTGGTCGAGCGCCAGCACCACATAGCCGCGCCGCGCGAATTCGATCGCAAAGCCGTCCTGGGTTTCGCGCGAGTTGATATAGCCGTGGACGGCGAGAATGCCGGGGGCCGGGAGCTGAGGGGTTGCATTCGCAGGCACGTAGAGCAGGGCGCTCATGATGTTGCCCTTGGCGCCGGGGAAACGCACGTCGCGGATTTGAATACCGCCCGACGTCTGTGTCAGCCACGCCAACACGCCCCCGGCTACAATCAGAATCAGCCCGACAATCGCCAGAGTCCATCTGCGATGCATGACGCACCCCTCCCTGTCGTCCCGGTCGTTTGATGCCGCCGGGTTCGTTTTATTTTCGGGAGAGAGCTTATTCGAAAGTTAAAGGCGCGCAAGGGACGCTTGCAACCGTCACCAGCTTCAGATTTTCGAAGGACGGCAGCGACGGATGGTTCATATCGATGAATAGGGATGCGTTGTTGTTCTCCGCGGCTAGTGCAGCCGTCCACAACGGTAATCCAGCCAATCCCGGTTGACCTCGCGCTCGACTGCATCCGACCATCTCTCGGCCGGATGGCGGGCGGCTATTCGATCCTCCATCCGATAGGGTAGGCGAGTTAGCCATTCCGTGATGCCGGACTGACGATGCGCCGGAGCGATCGCAATGCACGCATACGATTTGCGGCAAGTAAGCCACCATTCGTGCGCCGTTGAGAACCGTGAAAGCCGTGAAAGAATAGTCGGCCAGCGTCACGGGTGAATCCTTCAAAAAAAGAAAAGTCACTCGACTTCGAATGATTGCCCCGCGCTATCAAAGGTGTTTGCCGGTCTCAGAAGTCATGACCGATATCCAGGCCACAGGAGATCGCAAGCAATGAGATGAGCAGGCCCGCGCCGCTCACAATGAGCAGCAGTGTCAGTTCTTCCAGATCGGCCGGGGATATGCGGCGGGTAACGGCCAGAACGAACGCAGTCATTTTCGCTCTCCATTTGCAATGATCGCCTGGTCACCCAGGTCGCCGTTCCGGTTCAAGACAACGGATTGTTGCGCCTGGTTTTGTGCGCTGCTGACGACCGCAACCGTGGCGCGGATCAACATCGCGCCGGCAAAAACGTGCATCAGAACGAACACTGCTGCTATCGCTGCCAGCGGCGTGCTTTTGATGGGCAGTGGGGGAGGGAGGAACACGGCCATGCGCGGTGCCCGAAGCCGGCGTGAGGCTTTCAGGACCAATGAGCGGAAGATGATGCTGCGCAATTTCCGGGATTCGGCCCAGACGTCGCAAATATCCGTTCTGAAATCCGTCGATTTACCCATGAGCCGAACCCTTTGAACGAGCTAATCAGCGAGAAACGACGTTGCCGCGGAGACCGGTCGTCCACATCAGCCGTTCGACGGAGATGGCGCGTGCGGGTCGCTGTCAGCGGTGACAGCGCTACCCTGACGCCAACGGATCGGGGTCGCATCACTCATTTGGATTAGACGCCAGGCTTTCAGGACGAGCGATTTGAAGAGCGCGCTGCGCGATCTCTGGGTGCCAGATTGGTCGTCCACATCGACCGTTCGACGGAGACGGCGCGGCCAATCGCGCCCGGCGACGTCGCCTGCTCGCAACCGTGGCGCGCAGGAGGGCGGCCTTCCGAAAAAAGCGGCGCTGGCTTTGAGGACCCATGCCGGCAGGGGAACACGGAATAGTTTCCCTTAAACTCAAAAAGAATCCGCCTCGGTTCCCGCAACGACCTCTTTTCGCGGATGTTGACCTCCTGTTGAAAGGAGCGATCTCATGCGAAAAACCATCTTGACGCTTGCAGCCATCGCGGTTGTTGGAACAGCGGCCATGGCACCGGCGGATGCCCGTGGCTTCGGCAGAGGCGCTGCGATTGGTGCTGGCCTCGCGGCCGGTGCGATAGGCGCCGCTGCGGCGGGCGCGGCCTACAATAATGGCTATGGCTATGGCTACGGTCCGGGCTATGGGTATGGATATGCCCCTGACGTATATCCGGGTGACGGATATTACGCAGACCCCGGCTACTACGACGATGGGCCCGCTACCGTCTATCAGCGGCGGGTCTATCGCAACTACGGTAACTGGTAAAACAAATGAGTCAGATGAGCCCGGCTTCGGCCGGGCTTTTTCTTTGTTGAACGCACGGCTTAAACCGCTCGGCGCGTTTCCGAGATGTTGTGCGAATAGTGCGTGCAGGACGCGACGGCTGAAAGCGCCGCTGATTTCAGCACAACTGGATCACGCTCGCCGTTCGCCGCGCAATCCAGAATGCCCGCAGCAAGTTCAGCTTTGACGGTTGACGTTCGCTTCGCTTCAGGAAGCGTTGCAGTCGCTTCATCCAAAACCGACCTCATCAACTCGATGAGTTCAGGCTGAAAAACGGCTCCCTTCATTTCTGTTTCCTCCCAACGCAAACCCGTGACGAATTTAAACTCCGTTCACTCACGTTGCGCAATTAAAAGACGCCGGTTCCAGGGGTGGAACTCAGTCGAAAGCTGCCGTGCAGCGAGTGAAGCCGGGGATACGCGCGAGCCGGCCGTGGCGCCGATCGGGCCCGCGGTCGCCAACGCGCTTTATCGCATCAACAAGAAGCGAATCCGCCTGCTGCCGTTCTCACGCACGGAGAATGCTTAAGCCGAGTTGGCGCTGCGATCGGTGTAGACAAACCTTCACGGCTTGATTGTCGGCGGGTCTATCGCAACTATGCCACGGCTTACTGGATATCCCGCTTTCGCGGGGTATGACGTCCGGTGGTCATGCACCCTCAAATTCACCGAGCATGAACTGCGCTAGTGATCTATCTGCTTCGGCCCCCAGCGAACTGGGCACACCCGCACTTGACGCGTGCGTGGTTTTCAGGCGGCTGCCGACGCGCACTGTCAAGCTGCCTTCGCTAACTTTGTATTCACCCCGCAATTTTGCCGTCGCCGGACTAAAAGTCGATGGGTTCGCAAGCTAGGGCGTGGACTCATAACGCGGCCAACCAAAGTCGGATAGATGCGAGTTGCACGAAGGCAAGGTAGTTTCCCGCAAGCCTATCGTATCGCGTCGCCACCCGACGGCATTGTTTGATTCTGTTGAAGAACCGTTCGACTTGGTTGCGAGCGCGATAGAGGTGCGGACTGAAGCAGATCGGATTGCAGCGATTGCTTTTCGGCGGAATGTTGGCCCACGCACCCTTTTTCATGGCCAGCTCTCTTATCCAGTCGGCGTCATACCCACGGTCGGCGAGCAACATTGACCCAGACTTAAGCCCAGAAAGCAATTTTCCGGCGAGCCGAACGTCGTGCGCCTCGCCGGGGCTCAACGCCAGCCGCATCGGCAGACCATTGCTATCGACCACCGCATGGATTTTGCTCGACAATCCACCGCGTGACCTCCCCATCGATTGGCGTCGATTCCTCGTGATGCAGGCCCCATGCTGATGCACGCGGACAATCGAGGTGTCGATCATCTGGACAGCGGCATCATGGGCAGCGGCAAGTGCGTTCATGATGCGCCCCCACACACCAGCCCGCCGCCAACGAACGAAGCGGTTGTAGCACGTGGTGTACGGACCAAAAGTCTCGGGCAGATCGCGCCAAGGCGCTCCAGATCGCAAAACCCAGAAGATGCCATTGAGGACACGACGGTCATTCACACGAGGAACGCCGCGCGGCTTGTTCGGCAGCATGGGCTTGATGGCAATCCATTCATAATCGGCGAGTTCGTAGCGCATGATTCGAGCCCCCAGTTTGGGAGCTTGAATCATAGGGGCCTGGCCCAACGCAACGCTTCTGGGCCGGCTCCGCTCGGCGCTTACGGGCAGAAGCGGACATCAACCTGCCGACAATCCCTGCTGAATCCGTCGAAAATGA
Organism: uncultured Alphaproteobacteria bacterium; assembly: GCA_963752265.1. Classification (GTDB taxonomy): domain Bacteria; phylum Pseudomonadota; class Alphaproteobacteria; order Rhizobiales; family Xanthobacteraceae; genus Bradyrhizobium. The sequence goes on along the minus strand of CAVVZW010000050.1, from coordinate 9 downwards.
CCCGAAGCG
>CAVVZW010000049.1:0-4974 GCA_963752265.1 uncultured Alphaproteobacteria bacterium | reverse complement strand
AAGGAACTGCCGTGGGATGGCAAGACCTTCGGCCGTCTCAAGGTCGCGGGGCCGTCGGTCGCCAAAGCTTATTTCCGCGTCGATTCCAATATTCTCGACGAGAACGGCTTTTTCGACACCGGCGACGTCGCGACCATCGATCCCCAAGCCTATATGCGGATCACCGACCGCTCCAAGGACGTGATCAAATCCGGCGGCGAGTGGATTTCGTCGATCGACCTGGAAAATCTCGCGGTCGGCCACCCCGCGGTGGCGGAAGCTGCCGTGATTGGCGTCCACCACCCCAAATGGGACGAGCGGCCGCTCCTGATCATCCAGCTCAAGCAGGGGCAGAGCGCGACACGGGACGACATTCTGAAATTCATGGACGGCAAGATCGCGAAGTGGTGGATGCCGGACGACATCGCGTTCGTCGACGGCATTCCGCATACCGCGACCGGCAAGATTCTCAAAACCGCGCTGCGCGAGCAATTCAAGGCCTATAGTTTCCCCGGAACATAACGGCAATACCGGATGGCCGGGGCGTCCCGGCCATCCGTGCCTCCCTTGAATTCGGCGCAGGTTCGTGGTCTCAACGGACCCGCCGCCCTTTCGGCCGGCAAGTTCCAACAACCCCGGCAGTAATCGAGGCCATGGCCCGCAGGTTTTCCGCTCCCTATTTATCGGAGCCCGTGTCCGGCCTGGCGACATGGTCGCGCAACCTCGCGGTCTTTGCCGTGGTGGCGGTCTTGGTCTCGGTGCTCATCGTCCGTTTTGGTTTTCTCGAAATCAAACCGGCGCTTGCGACCTTTTTCGGCGCACTGGCCTGCGCAGGTCTCTCGATTCTGCTCGGCTTGATCGGCGGGGCCGCGATCTGGCAGAGCGGCGCGACCGGCGTGAGCCGCATCCTGTTCGCGTTCCTGATCGACGCCCTGCTGCTCGCCTATCCCGCCTATCTCGGCCTGCAATACCGCAGGCTGCCCGCGATCCACGACATCACCACCGACCCGATCGACCCGCCGCGCTTCGAGGCGCTGGCTCGCTTACGAAGCAGCGACGGCGCCAATCCCGCCGTCTATGCCGGCCTCTATTCGGCCGAGCAGCAGCGCATCGCCTATCCCGATATTGAAACCGTCGAACTCGAAGTCCCCGTGCAGCGCGCCTATGAGATCGCCTTGCAGCTCGTCACCAAACGGAAATGGCTCATCATCGACGAACGCCCTCCCCAGCTGCCGCGTCGGATCGGCCGCATCGAGGCCGTGGCGCGCACGCCGATCATGGGATTCCGCGAGGACGTAGCAATCCGCGTGACACCAGATGACGAGGATTCGCGCGTCGATATCCGCTCCGCTTCGCGCTATTTCGAGAGCGACCTCGGCAGCAACGCCGCGCGGGTTCGCAAGCTGATCGACGACCTCAACACCGCCGCCGACAATGACGCGCTGAAGCCGGCCAAGAAAACGGTTCCGCCCGTGAAAGCGCCGCCGAAGGTGGTGAAGAAATAATTTTCCCGTCATTCCTGGGCGCGCAGAATCTTGAGATTCCGGGTCTGGTGCTGGCGCACCATCCCGGAATGACGTTTCAGGTCGCCGCCAATCGATACGTCCCACCGATCACCGGGTCGCCATCCGTTGCCACGATGCCGCGCCCGACCAGATCCTCCAGATGCGCCAGCACGGAATAGCCGGCGGCATTCATCAGGCGCGGATCGATGCCGATATAGACGGCGCGAACGATGGTCGGAATATCCGCCTCGCCTTTCGCAAGGCGATGCAGGATGGAGGCTTCGCGGGCCTGGCGGTGACGGATCAGGAAGCGCACGTAACGCTGCGCGTCTGGAATTTCCGGACCATGGCCGGAGAAATAAAGATCCTCGCTGCGTCCGGCGAGTTTTTCCAGCGAAGCCATGTAATCGACCATCGATCCGTCCGGCGGCGCCACGATCGACGTCGACCATCCCATCACGTGATCGCCGACGAACAGGAATTTCCGATCGGGCCAGGCGAAAGCAAGATGATTTGCGGTATGTCCGGGGGTCGTCACCGCCTCAAGCTTCCACCCTTCACCCTCGATCATGTCGCCGTCTTTGACCTGCACGTCGGGACGAAACTCGCGGTCGGCGCCTGACTCAGGATTGTGCTTCTCGCTTTCAAAGCGCGGGCGCGACGCCCGGTGCGGACCCTCCGCATAGACCGGCGCGCCGGTCGGCCCCTTGATCCGGGGCGTATTCACCGAGTGGTCGCGGTGGGTATGGGTGACGAGAATATGCGTCACGGTTTCGCCGCGCACGGCATCAAGCAGCGCCGCCGCATGGGCTGGATTGTCAGGACCGGGATCGATGATCGCCACCTTGCCGCGGCCGACGATGTAGCTCACCGTTCCTGTGAAGGTGAACGGACTTGGATTGTTGCAAAGAATCCGGCGCACGCCGGGCCGTACTTCCTCGACCACGCCCGGCTGAAGCGGAAAGCTGCGGTTGAACGGGACGTCGTCGGATTCGGCCATCAGATTTCCTGGTTTGAAACGCCCACCCTCATGCTGAGGAGGCCCGCAAGGGCCGTCTCGAAGCATGAGCGACCACGCTTTCGTCGTCCTTCGAGACGCCCGCGAAACGCGGGCTCCTCAGGACGAGGTCGGTTAGCTTACGAAAACGCCTGGATGCCGGTGATGGCCCGGCCCAGGATCAGGGCGTGAACGTCGGCGGTGCCTTCATAGGTATTGACGGTTTCCAGGTTCGCGGTGTGGCGCATCACATGATATTCGATCTGGATGCCGTTGCCGCCATGCATGTCACGCGACGCGCGCGCGATATCGAGCGCCTTGCCGCAATTGTTGCGCTTGACGATCGAAATCATCTCAGGCGCCATCTTGCCCTCGTCCATCAGCCGCCCGACGCGCAGCGAAGCCTGAAGGCCAAGCGCAATGTCGGTCTGCATGTCCGCGAGTTTCTTCTGGATCAATTGCGTCGCGGCCAGCGGACGGTTGAACTGCTTGCGGTCAAGCGTGTATTGCCGCGCGCGGTGCATGCAGTCTTCGGCAGCGCCGAGTGCGCCCCAGGAAATACCGTAGCGCGCACGATTGAGGCAGCCGAACGGACCCTTGAGGCCGGAGACATTGGGCAACAGCGCGCTCTCGGGCACCTCAACCCCCTCCATCACGACTTCACCGGTGACAGAAGCACGAAGCGAAAGCTTGCCGCCGATCTTCGGCGCCGAAAGTCCCTTCATGCCTTTTTCAAGGATGAAACCGCGGATCTGGTTGTTGTGCTCGGCCGACTTGGCCCAGATCACGAACACGTCGGCGATCGGCGCATTGGAAATCCACATCTTGGAACCGGTCAGCCGGTATCCATCGGAGGTTTTCTCGGCTCGGGTTTTCATGCCGCCGGGGTCCGACCCGGCATCCGGCTCAGTCAACCCGAAACAGCCGACCCATTCTCCGGTCGCCAGCTTAGGCAGGTATTTCTTGCGCTGGTTCTCGTCGCCATAGGCATAGATCGGATGCATCACCAGCGAAGACTGCACCGAATTCATCGAGCGGTAGCCGGAATTGACGCGCTCGATCTCGCGCGCCACCAGGCCATAGGCGACATAGCTCGCATTGGCGCAGCCATATTCTTCCGGCAGCGTGATGCCGATCAGGCCGAGTTCGCCCATTTCATGGAAGATGTCGCGATCGACCTTCTCTTCCAGATAGGCCTTGGTGACCCGCGGCAGCAGCTTGTCCTGCGCATAAGCGCGCGCGGTGTCGCGGATCATCCGCTCGTCTTCGGTCAATTGCTCGTCGAGCAGGAACGGATCGTCCCATTGAAAATTGACAGGAGACGGTTTGTCCTTGGCCTGAGGGCGGACGCTCATGGAAAATCCTTTCAAAATGCTGTTTTCATTTTAAAGCGATCAGCGCGGAAGCGCAATCGCGCCAATACCGCCGATTTCGGGACGCGGAAAAATCGAGTGAGGGTCCCGCCGTGACCGATCGACGCGCCGCGCGGTGATTTACACTCAGCCCTCAAGCTGTTCGTTCGACACGATCTCGATGCCGAATCCGGAAAGGCCCTTGTAGTCGTGCAACGAGGAGGTCAGGTTCCGGATCGATGTGACGCCGAGGTCGCGCAGGATTTGCGCGCCGACGCCGACTTCGCGCCATTGCCTGTTGCGGTCGGCTTCCGCGGTTTTCTCCTCCGGCAATGGCGCCACCGGAACGCCGGCGGCGCCATCGCGCAAGTAAACCAGAACGCCGCTGCCGTTCCTCTTGAAGTGCTCCAGCACCGATTTCATGTGTTTCGGCCCGGTGAAGATGTCCCTCACAATGTTGGGCTTGTGAAAGCGTGTCAGCACATTCCTTCCGTCACCGACGCTGTTGTAGACAAAGGCGACATGGGCGATGGAATCGAACGGCGAGCGGTAGGCAAAGCCGTTCATGGGCCCGATCGGGCTGTCGGCGATGAAGGTCGAAACGCGCTCGATCAGCTTCTCGCGCGCCTGGCGGTAGGCGATCATGTCAGCGATCGTGACATGCCTGAGACTGTGGGCTTTGGCGAACCGCGCCACCTGCTCGCCCTTCATCACCGATCCATCGTCGTTCATCAACTCGCTGATGACGCCGACCGGCGGCAAGCCGCTCAGCCTGCACAAATCGACCGCGGCTTCCGTGAACACGAAGACCGTCTGGGTGGAATGATTCGCCGCCGGGTTGCATGTAGCCGGGGGCGTTGACCCCGGCCGTCTCTACCGATCAGCGCCCCCGCTACAGTTGGAAGCTGGTTCTACCCTCGCCAACCACCCTTCTGCCAAGGTGTTGGCAAGCCCGATGCTAGGCTTTCGTTACATTTGCGCGTCGCGCGGATTAAAGACTCGTTTCGACCTTGGTGCGGTCTACTCTGACCAACCTGATTTTTTGGTAAGATCGTTGCCCATGGCCAAGCACCACAAAAAGTTATCCTCTCGGCCCAAGTCGGCGACCCGGCCGGCCGCTCCCTATTTGGAGGACTTGCTT
>CAVVZW010000048.1:0-14904 GCA_963752265.1 uncultured Alphaproteobacteria bacterium | reverse complement strand
GCGCCGTTTCGCCTGGCAGCGGGTTCACGCAGATCGCTCAACTATGGAGCTGGAGTCCCACCGGTCAGGCGGCCTGTAACCTTGCCACCCTCGAAACAAAAACAGTCACCGGATCGGGCAGTCTCTCAGGGACTTTCTCGACCCCTCACCATCGACCCTTACGTCACGGTAGCGGCCACATTCCACTAAGATCCGACACGCCACCTCGTCCGCGGCGCGCCAAGGAAGGCGCGACCCGGCAACGGCGGTTGCGTAACAAAGTGAAGCCAAGGCTCCAGTGGAAATAAAATGCCGGATCAAGCCGCTTCGAATTTGGGTTTCCGCATGAATTAATGCTCATTTCTGCACAGACATGAGCAATTCCAGAACGCGACCCCCCTCACCCGTCAGTCCATAGGCGAGGCTGGGGGCGTCAGGTGGGAGCCGGCACCGTTTCGCATTCTCACATCTGCACGATACGCCCGTCGGCTGCCGCAGCCTCATAATTGCGTTCGACATAGTCGCCGCCGACCATGTCGAGAATGACGTTGGGGCCTTTGCCGTCGGTCATCGGCTTGACGGCGGCGACGAAGTCGTCGGTCTTGTAGTTGATGGCATGATCGGCGCCGAGCTTGAGGCAGGCGTCGGCCTTGTCTTTCGATCCGACGGTGACAATCACCTTCGCGCCGAACGCCTTGGCCAACTGGATCGCCATGGTGCCGATGCCGGACGAGCCGCCATGGATCAGGATCGTTTCGCCGGCTTTGAGCCCGCCGCGCTCGAACACATTGTGCCACACGGTCATCAAGGTCTCCGGCGTGGCGCCGGCTTCCAGCATCGACAGCGAAGCAGGCACCGCCATCGCTTGTGCGTCTTGCGCGATGCAATATTGGGCGTAGCCGCCGCCGGCCACCAGTGACATCACCTTGTCGCCGATCTTGTGCTTGTGGGCTCCCTCGCCAAGCGCCACCACTTCGCCCGCGACCTCAAGGCCGGGCAGATCGCTGGCGCCGGGCGGTGGCGGGTAGGATCCGGAGCGCTGGGCCACGTCGGGACGGTTGACGCCGGCGGCGGCGACCTTGATCAGGATTTCGCCTGGCCCAGGCGCAGGCACGGCCCGCGTCTCGGGCAGAAGTACTTCGGGGCCGCCGGGCTTGCTGATCGCGACGACGGTCATCTGCGAAGGGACTTTTTCCATGATTTGTCCTTGGCCAAACGCTATGATTTTCGAAGAGGCACCTGTAGCCAGCGGCGATCCGTGTGGCAACAAGTCGATGCTTTGAATTGATCAGGGAGTGACGCATGGCCTCCGTCGAAGACGACGACAAACCGCGAAAGAAAGTCACCCATGAGATCGGGCAGGACCTTTCGTTGCTCTCGGTGGAAGAACTCAACGAGCGCATTTCGCTGCTGACGTCCGAGATCGAGCGTTTGCAGGCGGCTGCGGCCAAGAAGCGCGCCTCGAAGGAAGCGGCGAACAATTTCTTCAAGTCGTGAAGCTCTCAATGTCGTCCCTGCGAAAGCAAGGACCCATACGTCGCAGCCTTTCCACTCATGGCGGGGCGGCGAACGGCTTGCTTTCAAATGCGACAGCCGGTGGTTATGGCCCCTGCTTTCGCAGGGCGACGACTGATAGCTTGGCAAGTGCCTTTACTCGGCCAATGACCGACATGGCAAACAAAGCCTGAAAAAAATCTCTCATTTACGGCTGATTAAGCTTTCTCAGGTATGACTTTCATCGTCCTCTTTGGACACCGAGTGGCTCCTGTCACTCTGTTTGACGCCTCCCTGTTATCAACTTCAAAAGCCGCCGGAAACGGCGGCTCTTTTTTTGCCTTTTTTCGCCGCATCTTCAGCCCAGGTCTGAAGTTGGTGTGGCGTTCGTTTGGGCGTTGGGGAGGGCGCTGGAAACCATAAATCCGGTTGCGGCTGGACTCTCGCCCCGGCGCGCGCAATGATTTGTTCATCATAAATATCCGGCTTGTTTCGCCGGCAGTGAACAGTGCGTGAGGCGTTCAGAGATGTCGGACCGGTCGCAAGGCGAAAACCCGCTTGTCCAGTTCAGCGAACGGCTGACCAATTCAGCCGCGTTCGGCACCCTGTTCCGGGAAGGCATGGACCTCGTCGAGGAGACCGCCGCCTATCTCGATGGCGCCGGCCGCACCGAAGCCAAGGCGCTTGAGCGTTCCGCCAGCCTGACCTACGCCACCGAAAGCATGCGGCTGACCACCCGTCTGATGCAGCTGGCCTCCTGGCTTTTGCTGCACCGTGCGGTCAAGGAAGGCGAAATGACCTTGACCCAGGCCAACCGCGAAAAGACCAAGGTCAAGCTCTCGGCCGCCGACCCCGGCCCGAGCGAGATGATCGAAAAGCTGCCGTCGCAGTTGCAGGATCTGATCGCCCGCTCGATGGCACTGCAAGGCAAGGTGCGCCGTCTCGATGCGACGATCCATGCCGGTCCGGCCGAGCGCGCGCCGATCGGCAATCCTCTGGTGCCCCAGCTCAATCGCCTGAAGGCCGCGTTCGAACGGTAAGGTTCTTCAAGCCCAATCCGTCATTCCAGGCTCACGCTTCGCCTGTCCCGGAACGAGATTACCCAAAACAAAAACGCCCCCGCGCAAGCAGGGGCGTTTGTATTTGGCGCGGGAATAAGACCGAGAGGCCTTAATCTTTCTTGAGGAAGCCCGAAAACTTCTTCTGGAACCGCGAAACGCGGCCGCCGCGATCGAGAAGCTGCTGGGCGCCGCCAGTCCAGGCCGGATGCGACCTCGGGTCGATATCGAGATTGAGCTTGTCGCCTTCCTTGCCCCAAGTGGAGCGGGTCTGGTACTCGGTACCATCGGTCATAACGACCGTAATCATATGATAATTCGGGTGAATTTCCGCTTTCATAGCAGGTCCTTCGGCGCGCCCGCGCCCGTGTTTCGTTCTGGGAGTGACGGATTTAGGCGGGTCTATAACGCAGGCGGGCTCTCAAAACAAGCCAAGTATCGGCCAAGTATCGGCCGAGTATCGACCAAGTACGATCAGGGATCGGCCTGATGTCGGCCGGTCCGAAAAGGGCTGGGGTCCCGTTTCGCCGCGCGCGCCCGATTTGGCAGCAAGAGCTCATTTGCCAGCAGGGTTTATGGAGCTTATCTGGGGGTGGCAACTCGGATGGTTCTGATACATGAGCGCAGTCGAACGGCTTGAAGACCGGGGCGAACAGGTACCTGAGGGCGATGCTGCGGCTGAACCTGGGGTTGTGGCATCGCCGCTCGATGCGGCGCTGAACTCCTCTCCAGCGGCGCGTACCGCAAAGCTCCGCCCGCTGCTGGCGCTTGCGCCCTATATGGCGCGCTACCGTGGCCGTGTTACGCTGGCCTTCATTTCACTGACGGTCGCCGCGATCACCACTTTGGTCGTGCCGGTCGCGGTGCGCAGGATGATCGATTTCGGCTTCACGCCGGAAGGCATCGCCCGCATCAACAGCTATTTCAGCGTCATGATCGCGGTTGTCGGCGTGTTGGCGCTCGCCAGCGCCTCGCGGTTCTATCTCGTGATGACCATCGGCGAGCGCATCGTTGCTGACCTCAGGCGCGACGTGTTCGCGCACCTGATGTCATTGTCTCCGGCCTTCTTCGATTCCTCGCGCAGCGGCGAATTGATCTCGCGCCTGACCGCCGATACGACCCAGATCAAGTCGGCCGTCGGCGCCTCGGTTTCGATCGCGCTGCGCAACTTGATGCTGTTCATCGGCGCCACCGCGATGATGGTGGTCACGAGCCCGCGCCTTTCTGGTTTGGTGCTGCTCGCCATTCCGCTGATCGTGCTGCCGCTGATGGCCTTTGGGCGCTGGGTGCGCCGGTTGTCGCGCAACGCCCAGGATACGCTCGCCGACGCCAGCGCCTATGCTTCCGAACTGGTCGGTGCGATCCGCACGGTACAGGCCTATACCGGCGAGCGGTTTGCGAATGTGCGCTTCGGCGGCGAGGTCGAACAGGCGTACGGGGCGGCGCGAAGCTCGAGCCGGGCCCGCGCGGTGCTGACCGCCATCGTCATCTTCATCGTCTTTACCAGCGTCGTGATCATCCTCTGGATCGGCTCGAACGACGTTGAAGCCGGCCTGATCAGCCCGGGCCGGCTCGGCCAGTTCGTGCTCTACACGGCGTTTGCCGCCACCGGCCTCGGCCAGCTCTCAGAGGTCTGGGGTGAAGTCTCGGCCGCCTCCGGCGCCGCTGAGCGGCTGTTTGAAATCCTCCGCGTGAAGTCGGAGATCGCAGCACCCGTGTCGCCGCTTTCGTTGCCGGAGCCTGCACGCGGCGATGTCGGTTTCGAAAACGTCAGCTTCGCCTATCCGATGCGCCCCGGCACGTCGGCGGTCGACGGCGTTTCCTTCTCGGTGCGCGCAGGCGAGAAGGTCGCCATTGTCGGCCCTTCGGGCGCAGGCAAGAGCACGCTGTTTCATTTGCTGTTGCGGTTTTACGATCCGGCCTCCGGCACGATTACGGTCGACGGGGTGCCGATCCGCTTCACCGATCCGGCCGAGCTGCGCAAGCGGATCGCGCTCGTCCCGCAGGATCCGGTGGTGTTTGCCGCGAGTGCCCGCGACAATATCCGCTTCGGCCGGCCGCAGGCCACCGATAGCGACGTCGAACGCGCCGCCGAGCTTGCGCATGCGTCCGAATTCTTGCGCCGGCTGCCTGGCGGCTTCAACGCGCCGCTCGGCGAGCGCGGCGTGATGCTCTCGGGCGGCCAGCGCCAGCGCATCGCGATCGCCCGCGCCATCCTGCGCGATGCGCCGTTGTTGTTGCTCGACGAGGCCACGTCCGCGCTCGATGCCGAATCCGAGACGCTGGTGCAGACGGCGCTCGAAGAACTAATGAAGCACCGCACGACGCTGGTGATCGCCCATCGTCTCGCCACGGTTCTGTCCTGCGACCGTATTCTGGTGATGGACCAGGGCAAGATCGTCGAACAGGGCAACCACGCTTCGCTGGTCGCGGCGAACGGGCTTTATGCGCGGCTGGCGCGGTTGCAGTTCGAGGGGGTGTGAGGACGACTCCCGTCACTGCGAGGGGCAACGCGACGAGGCAATACAGGTTTTCTTCATAAAAAGTTTCTGGATTGCTTCGCTTCGCTCGCAATGACGGTGAATTAAGGCCGCCACACCATCTTCAACACCGGCCGGCCCGAGGTCGGGTTGACGTCGGCGCCCGCGCGAACAAAGCCGTTGCGCTCGTAAAAGCGAATGGCGCGCGCGTTGTCATCGTTGACGAGCAGCGTGATGGAATCGGGCGACAACCGCTTGGCCTCATCGACCAGCGCGTCCGCGAGCTTCGAGCCCCAATGGCCGGGCGCGACCGCGAGCTGGTCGAGATAGGCAGTAGAGTCGATCGTTACAAATCCGACCAGTGTGGCTGCTTCTTCGGCGACGATGATCGCGGCCTTCGGCACGAGTTCGTTGCGCCAGCGCTCGCGCCACCATGGCACGCGCGCGGCAAAATCGATGTTCGGATAGGCTTGGCTCCAGGTCTCACGCCACAGCGCGATCGCGGCGTCTTCGTCTTCGTCGCGATAGGGGCGGAGGGTGAAGGAAGTGGACATTGGTCTCTCCGCGTCATGCCCGGACTTGATCCAGCCATCCACCGACTTCGTAGGATTCTCACTTGATGGATTGCCGGATCAAGCCCGGCAATGACGAACTCTGAAGGCGGCGCGTTACTTACCTCTCCGTTACCTCTCCGTCAGCTTCAGTTCGATGCGGCGGTTGCGGCGATAGGCGTCTTCGGTGTTGGCGGTGTCGAGCGGCTGAAACTCGGCAAAGCCGGCCGCGACCAGCCGCTGTGCGGGAACGCCAAGCGAAATCAGATATTGCACCACCGAGATCGCGCGCGCCGACGACAGCTCCCAGTTCGATTTGAACAGGGGGCTGTTGGTAATCGGCCGAACGTCGGTGTGGCCGTCGACCCGCAATACCCAGGCGATTTCGCCCGGGATTTGCTTATCGAGTTCGGTCAGAGCGACGCCGACCTTGTCGAGTTCGGCGCGGCCCTCTGGCAGCAGCGTCGCCTGTCCGGTGTCGAAGAATACCTCCGACTGGAAAACGAAGCGGTCGCCGACAATCCGCACATCGGGCCGGTTGCCGAGAATGGCGCGCAGCCGTCCGAAAAATTCAGATCGGTAGCGCGACAATTCCTGAACCCGCTGCGCCAGCGCCACATTGAGGCGCTGGCCGAGATCAGCGATGCGCCCTTGCGATTCCTGATCGCGCTTTTCGGTCGCCTGCAAGGCCTCGTCAAGCGCGGCAAGCTGGCGGCGGAGCGCACTGATCTGCTGGTTCAACACCTCGATCTGCGCCAGTGCGCGCGAGGAGACCTGCTTTTCGGAATCGAGCGCCTTGTTGAGTTCGCTGGTGCGGCTTGCGGCGTCGCTGCCGGCGCCGGAAAGGCCGTCATAAAGGCCTTTGATGCGGTCGCGTTCGCCTTCGGCCGAAGCCAGTCCTGCACGCACCTGCGAAAGCTGGTCCTCGACGTTGATCTTGCCGAGTTTTTCCAGCGAGAGCAGATCGTTCAGCTCGGCGATCTTGGCATTGAGCTGTTCCAGCGCCTTGTCCTTGCCGGTGACCTCCTGCGACAGGAAGAATTGAACGACCAGAAACACGGAGAGCAGGAACACGATCGACAGCACCAGCGTCGACAGCGCGTCAACGAAGCCCGGCCAATAGTTGAAGGCGCTTTCGCTGCGGCGTGCTCGGGCAAGGGCCATTTATTTGTCTCCAGTTAAGTCCGGTGTCGCGACTATTCCGGCCGGCGACACACGGCCTCGATATTGTGGCCATCGGGGTCGAGCACGAAGGCGCCGTAGTAATCCGGGTCATAGTGGGCGCGAATTCCGGGCCGTCCATTGTCCTTGCCGCCTGCCGCGATCGCCGCTTCGAAGAAGCGATCGACGGTCGCGCGGTCGTTGGCTGCAAACGCGATGTGGGCGCCGGTTTGCGGATGATTGCGAATTCCGATCCAGAAGAAAGCTTTTGGCTGGATTCCATAACCCGCGAAACGATTGCCGTCGCCATAGAGCCGCGCGACGCCTAACGGAAGCAGCGCAGAATCGTAGAATTGTATCGAGCGCTCGATATCTTCGACGCCGATGGTGACGTGATCCAGCATCGCGGGTCCCGCGCTCAACTCTTCTCGGGCTGGCGCGCGATTCGCTCAAGCAACCGCTTGATCTCGCGGTTCTGCTCGCCCTGGCCGTCGGCCCATTCACGGATCATCTGCTGCTCGGTGCGCATATGGGTGACGAGGCCCTGGATGGCTTCGGCCAGATTCGCCATCGCCGCGGTTGTGCCGCGGTTATTGCCGCCTTCTTCGAGCGCAACGCGCAAGCGATCGACGGCAACCTGAAGGTCGCCACTGGGACCGGCTTCGCCGGAATAGCCGCCCACGGTCGTGGCGAGCCAATCCTCAAGGTCGGTGTAGAAGCGGTTTTGCGCCTGGCTCGATTGCAGGTCGAGAAAGCCAAGGATCAGCGACCCGGCGAGGCCAAACAGCGACGACGAAAACGAAATGCCCATGCCGCCGAGCGGGGCGGCCAAACCTTCCTTGAGGGTGTCGAACAGGGCGCCGGCATCGCCGCCGACCTTCAACCCGTCGATCACCTTGCCGACGGAACTCACGGTTTCGATCAACCCCCAGAAGGTGCCGAGCAGGCCGAGAAACACGAGCAGGCCGGTCATGTAGCGGGAAATGTCGCGCGCTTCATCAAGGCGGGTCGCGATGGAATCGAGCAGATGCCGCATGGTCTGCTGCGAGATGGTCATGCGCCCGCTGCGCTCGCCGCCGAGGATGGCCGCCATCGGCGCCAGCAGGGTCGGATGACGGTCGGGCGCGAGCCCGGGATCGGCGATCCGGAAATTATTGACCCAGGCGACCTCGGGATAAAGCCGGATCACCTGGCGGAACGACAGGATGATGCCGACCAGGAGCACCAGCCCAATCAGCGCATTCAGGCCGGGATTGGCGAAGAAGGCGGTAATAATCTGCCTGTAGAGCACGACCATGATCAGCGCGCACAGCACCAGAAACACCAGCATCCGCACCAGGAAGATCCGCGGCGGGGAGAGCTTCGTGAATTCAAGCTCCATCGTGGAGCGGGCAGAAGTGGGCATTGCTAGTCATATCCGTTGTGAGAGACCCTACTATGGCACAGCGAGGCGGAGATGAAAGGCCGGTTGCGGGCAGGCAGACCGGGGGGCGGGAACTTCCGCGTGAAACCTCGACTGGACCTCACACGTATTTTTGGCAAAGCTTCGGCAAGACAAGCGGTTAAACAGCCAAGTGGTTAAACAGCAATGTCGGTGATTTCATACCTTGAGGCGCTGGCGGCGATCGCGCTGTCGCTCTCGATTCTGATGGCAGGGGCCTGGGTGGTGCAACAGCGCACCGGCAATTCCGGCTGGGTCGATACCATCTGGACTTTTTCGGTTGGCCTCGTCGGTGCGGCCAGCGCGATGTGGCCTGTCGGGGGCGGCGAACCAAACGCGCGGCAATGGCTGGTTGCTGCTTTTGTCGCGGCCTGGTCGATGCGGCTTGGTGTGCATATCGCGGTGCGGACATCAGGGATTACGGATGATCCGCGCTATGCGGCATTTGCCGAGGAGTGGGGTATTAACGCGCCGCGCCGGATGTTCGTGTTCCTGCAAAATCAGGGTTTGGGCTCGATCCCGCTGGTTTTTTCGATCTTTGTCGCCGCGCATTTCCCATCCCCTGACTTGCGGCTGCAGGATTACCTCGGCGCGCTGGTGCTGCTTCTCGGCATTGTCGGTGAGGCATTTGCGGACACCCAGCTCAAACAGTTCAGGCAACGTCCCGGCAGCAAAGGTCAGGTCTGCGACATCGGCCTGTGGCGCTGGTCGCGGCATCCGAATTATTTCTTCGAATGGCTCGGCTGGCTTGCTTACCCCGTGATTGCGATTTCACCGGATTACGGCTGGGGCTGGGCCGCGTTGCTTGCACCCGCCTTCATGTACTGGATTCTGGTGTACGTCACCGGCATCCCGCCTCTGGAGACCCAGATGCTGCGTTCGCGGGGTGAGCGCTACCGCGACTACCAGTCGCGCACCAGCATCTTCTTCCCGTTGCCCCCGCGGGCGCGGGAAGCGGAGGGAGCAGCCAAGTGAGCATTGCTTCCAGAGCCATCGGCGCCGCTGAGCGGGTGCCGTTGCCAGACCTGTTGATCCGTACCGCCATCCACCAGCTTTGCTCGCGCACGGCAGCGCGGTTCGCAGCCGGTGATATGCCAGGCGATGCTGTGTTTGCGCGGGAGATGGCCGCGCGCGCCGTCGCCGAACATACGGAAGCGGCCAATGCCCAGCATTACGAGGTGCCGGCGGCTTTCTTCGGCCGCGTGCTCGGGCCGAACCGCAAATATTCGTCCGGTTTCTATCGCGATCCGGCCTCGACGTTGCAACAAGCCGAGGAAGAGGCGTTGCGCCAGACCGTCGAGCATGCCGATCTCGCCGACGGGCAATCGATCCTCGAACTTGGCTGCGGCTGGGGCTCGCTGTCGCTCTGGATGGCCGAGCGGTTTCCGAAGGCCAGGGTGGTTGCGGTGTCGAATTCGCATTCTCAGCGGATGTATATCCAGGGCGAGGGCGCCGCGCGCGGCCTGACGAATCTCTCGGTGATCACCGCCGACATGAACGTCTTTGATCCCGGACGGCAATTCGACCGCATCGTGTCGGTTGAAATGTTCGAGCACATGATGAACTGGCGCCAGCTATTGGGGCGCGTGCGATCATGGCTCGCAGCCGATGGCCGGTTCTTCATGCATATCTTCACCCACCGCACCGGCGCCTATCTGTTCGATCGCAACGACAACGAAGACTGGATCGCGCAGCACTTCTTCACCGGCGGCGTGATGCCGAGCCACCATCTGATCCGGCAATATGCCGATCTGTTCGAGGTCGAGCAGGAGTGGCGCTGGAGCGGCGAGCATTACCAGCGCACGGCGCTGGACTGGCTTTCCAGTTTCGACGTCAACCGCGCCGAGATCGAAACCATCCTGTCCGGGGTCTATGGTGAAGATACCGCGTTGTGGATGCGGCGCTGGCGCTGGTTCTTCCTCGCAACCGCTGGCCTTTTCGGTTATGCCGGCGGCAGCGAATGGGGCGTCAGCCATTATCGGATGAAAGCGGCGTAGCGACGGTAGTTTGACATCCGCTTACTAGCAGAAACTCTATCGCATAGGTCATCTGTCAAACTTTAATCATCCGCTCCTTCATCTGTCAAACTTTAATCATCGCTCGGAGATATTTTAGCCCATTGGGCTTAGCCTCACCTGACGCAGATTCAGACGGGGTAATGACGATCTCAACTATCCAGCCGGCTCAATCTCGACGACGATTTTGCCGTCAGCGCTTCCGTCTTGAACGGCAGCATGCGCCTGCTCGATATCCTTCAAGCCAAAATGACGCGGGTCGAGGCGCGGCACCATCTTTCCTGCCTCTATCAGCTTCGTGGCCTCGCGCAGGATTTCTCCGTGATGTGAACGTCCCTCTCCGGTCAATATCGGCAGGAGCGTGAAAACGCCGGAATAGCTCGCGGCACGAAAAGACAACGGGGCTAGCGCGTGGGTACCCCAGCCGAGCGCACTCACGACATGTCCGAAGCGTGCGACGGCACTGAACGCGGCGTCGAGCACAACGCCGCCAACGGTGTCATAGATGACGTCAAAGCCACGTCCTGACGTATGGGTGGCGATGTAGTCGGCGACCGGCGTTCCCTTGTCGATGAATGCCGCGCCCAGTTGCGCGATATACGCCTTGTTCCTGGGCGATCCAGTGGCGAAAACCTCGGCGTCGAATGCCCGGGCAATCTGGATGGCGATATGACCGACGCCTCCGGCGCCGCCGTGGACCAGGACTTTTTGCCCGGCACGAACATGAGCGCGGTCGATAAGGCCCTCCCAGGCGGTGATGAAGATGAGCGGTACGGCCGCCGCCTGACGCATATCGAGATTTTTCGGTTTCGGCGCCAACAGCCTGGCATCCGCAGCCACGAATTCGGCGAGGGATCCTTGCAAGCCGCCCACACCACCCGTCATTCCATAGACTTCATCGCCGGGCTTGAAACCTGTGACATTGGCACCGACGCGATCAACGATGCCTGCAAGGTCGATGCCGAGGATGGCGGGCAACGGATGCCGGGCGTGTGCCGCCTGTCCCTTGGAAATTTTCAGGTCAAGTGGATTGACCCCGCTTGCCATAACCCGAACGAGGACTTGCCCTTCCGCGGGCTCAGGGCGCAACACCGAACTGACGCGAAGCGGAGAATTGTAAGCCGTCAGCGTCAGCGCCTGCATTTGCGTCGATGTCATTGAACAGCCCTTCCATTTGCCGTTGCTGCGCGAAGGTCGCCGACTCTGACAGGCCTTTCGCGAGCGGGCCAACCCTTATAGCAGTTCGACCTGCACACTTCATCGGCGCGGTATGCACGGCCGATCTCGATCTGGATCGCTTGCCGGCGCTGGCCGCCGATGCCACACTTCCCATCAAGCTCGAGACCAACCAAACGGGCATGCAGGACGTGAGAGGAAACGATGAGGCTCGCTGCGAAGGCGTTCGCCGCCCTGCTTGTCCTGCTCGCGGCCGAGACGGCATCGGCGCAATCCAGTTATCCCGCCGGCTATCCCAATCGGCCGGTGAAAATTCTGGTCGGATTCACGCCCGGCACGGCTCCCGACCTCGTAGCGCGCATGCTTGCCGACCGGTTTACGGAAGTCTGGGGCACGGCGTTCGTGGTCGAGAATATTCCGGGCGCCGGCAGCAACATCGCCACCGATCGCGTCGCCAAGGCGACCGCCGACGGCTATACGCTGTTGATGGGCGGCAACTCGTCGCTGGTCATCAATCCGAGCCTCTACGAAACGCTGCCATTCGACCCGCTCCGTGATTTCGCACCGATCTCGCAGGTGTTCATCGCCGCAAACGTTCTCGCCGTGCCCATCGAACTTCCGGTCAAGACCGTGGCGGAGCTCGTGGCGCTCGCCATAGCCGAACCCGGCAAGCTTTCCTACGGGCATGCCGGCGTCGGTACTTCGCAACATCTCGGCGCCGAATTATTCAAATACATGGCGCATGTCGAGATTACGCCGGTGGCCTATCGCGGCACGACGGCGATGATGCCGGACCTGCTCGCCAACCGGATCAGCATGTCGTTCGCAAATATCGTGAACGTGATGCCGCTCGCGCGCGAAGGCAAATTGCGCGCGCTGGCGATCACCTCAATCAAGCGCTCAAGCCTGGCGCCCGACCTGCCGACGATGGCGGAATCCGGATTTCCCGGCTTCGAGGCCGTGCCGTGGTTCGGCCTGCTCGCGCCCAGCGGCACGCCAAAAGAGGTCCTGGATGAATTGCACGCTGAGACCATCAAGGTGCTCGCGATGCCGCAACTGCGCAAGAAGTTCGACGAGCTTGGGCTCGAGGTGATCGGCAACACGCCGGCACAGTTCACCGAAGTCATCAGACGAGAAACGCCTGAATGGGCAAAATTGATTGGGGATGCCGGTATCAAGCTTCGTAATTAGCTCAGCTCCCTTTCGGGGAGATCATACCAAGGTGTGTGACGATAAGACCTGTGCGGGATTGGCGTAAAGCCACGCGTCGATACAGGTATGTCCAGCGGAAGTGTTGCGCTTAATCGCCGATGGAGCAGGAAAATGGGAAAGTACAGCGAATACGAAAACCGGACGCAGCCCTGGTTCGATCAGTCCAAATTCGATGGCTTCAATTTTGCGATCCCGATGAAGACCCTGGTGATCTATTGCTTTGACCCTCGCGCGGCCGATATCCCGCAGGCGGTCGCAGCCTATTTGGGCGATGAAATCTACCCCGGCGAAGTGGTTCTCGACGAAGCCGGCAAACGGGTTGGTTCCACGCGCACGATGTTTACCGCGACCAACGGCGGCGGCCGTGCCGCGCCCGTTCTCATGTCGGTCGCGGAAATGGACTTCCTGTTCCATGTCCAGAACGTCGTCGTGGTTCACCACTCGTTTTGCGGCACAACTGCGTTTACGCCCGAGATACTGTTCGATAAATTTCACGATCACAACCACGCCGATATCTCGACGCTGTTTGATCACGACAGCCTCGCCATCACGGATTACGAGAAGTCGATCAAGTATGACATCGGGTTGCTTCGCGCGAGCCCGGCGGTCCCGAAACACGTCAAGCTCTACGGCTTCTTCTATGAGATCAATTCCGGCAAGTTGATCGAGGTCGTGCGGGATATTCCTGCATAGATCGCGGGTGTACTCCAGCGGTTCGGATTGTTCGGCAGTCTGTTGAAGCGCCGGGACCGGCGCCTTAGACAACGCGCTTTCCAGCCTCGGCGGCGATCGGCCTCTGCACAAAATACATCAGGATCAGGGAAATCACCGCCGTGGTCACGACGACGTATCCGAGCCGGTCGAAATGCCGGAGCGAACCGTCGGCATTTTGCGCGATGAGGCTTGCTGCGAGCACGGAACCGAGCCCGCCGGAAAGTTGTTGCAGCGAAGCGCTGACCGCGCTGAAGGAGCCGCGTTGTGAGGGCTCGGGGATCGCGGAAATCAACGCCTGCGACGGGATCATGCGCGAAAAGATGCCGATGAACATCAGGACGTTGACCAGGATCGCGATCGTCAGACTCACCTGGCCGAGATGGGTGTAGATCAGCACCATGACGATCGACATGGCGCTGCCAAAGGCAAAGGTCGGATATTTGCCAAACGTATCGCTCAAGCGCCCCACCAGCGGTCCGATGAAAATGCTGAACAGCCCGGAGACGAGATAGATCGTCGGCAAATGAACGATATCGATGCCGAGATTATGCACGGTATAAGCGCTACCGAACGGCATCAGCATATAGCCGCCGGTCGCCAGCAGCGTCGTCAACGCGAAGGCCAGCCAATAGCGTGGCTGTGCGACCGTTGCGATCAGATGCCGGAACGCGTTTTTGTCCTGCTTCAGCAAGAGATGACCGTTCACCGGTTTCATCAAAAATAGCACGGCGGCCATCCCGGCGATCGACAGGCCGACCAATGCGCCGAACGCAACGTGCCAGTTCCAGTGGTTGGAGAGAAAAAGCCCGGCCGGGATGCCAAGCACCTGGCTCGCGGCGAAGGCGGTTTGCACGAAACCCATGACGCGGCCGCGCAATTGCAGCGCGAAGAGATCGGTGATGATGGCGAGCACGACGGAGCCGATTACACCACCGAACAGGCCGGTTACGATTTTTCCTGCGAGCAGCACGTGATAGTTGGGAGCGATCGCGCAAAGCGCCGTTCCAAGGGTAAAGCCGCCATAAAAAAACAACAGCAGCCGCTTGCGATCGAACCGATCGGCAAAGCCGGCCGCCAGGATACCGGAAATTCCCGCGCTGAATGCGTAGACCGAGACCGCCAGCCCGAACTGCGTGGGCGAAATATCGAGCGCCGGCATCATGATGGCGCCGAGTGGCGACATGATCATGAAATCGATGATGATCGTGAACTGGACCACCGCCAGCAGCGCAACGAGGATCGACTGGTAGCGTGAGAAGCCGCCGGCTCGTTCTTGCCGCTCGTCGATCGGCTCTATCAGGGTCTGTTCGGTCATGACATTCAATTCGGAAGGGGAAGGGTTACGACGCGCGGTGCGCCGCAGCCTCTATTTATTCCGGCTCTGCGATATTTCGATGGCTTGACAAGCAGTTTGATGTCGGTGCGAGCGCACGCGGACATCTAGACCGGCGGTCGCATCATTTGCCCAACGGCTTCAGAATCTTCACCAGTTCGGCATGCACGAACTCATTGCCGCAGATCACGCTGCGGGTGATGAGCGGATCGTCATCGCCGGCAATGCCGGAGACGATGCCGCCGGCCTCGCGCACGATGATCTGCCCGGCCGCCATGTCCCAGGACTGT
>CAVVZW010000047.1:0-65043 GCA_963752265.1 uncultured Alphaproteobacteria bacterium | reverse complement strand
GGGGTCTTTTCCGGCAGTTCTTACGCGGTTGCCGCTGCCCGGATGCATGTCGCCGGCGCCGGCCGGTGTGATCGGGAGGCCGCCGTCGACATCTTCGTTCAACTTGTTGCGCAGGGTGCGGATCGAAATGCCGAGGATATTGGCGGCATGGGGGGTTGCCGAAGAAGTGCTTCAGCGTTTCCAGCACGAGGTCGCGCTCGACGTCAGCCCTGCGTCCTGACGAGAGCGCGGGTTACCTGTTCGGCGGCGAACGTTGCATGCGCCACTGCCGGAACAGTTTTGGGGCCATCGAGGCGGTCGCCGTCCGGTGTCAGGATGGCCTCGACACCGATCTCGTCGCCCTGCGCCATCAGCACCGAACGATGAATAGTGTTCTCAAGCTCGCGGACGTTGCCCTGCCAGCGATGGTGCTCAGGACGCGGCGGGCGTCGGCTGAGATGGGTCGCAGCGGGACGCCGTTGGCGTCGGAATATTTCTTGGCGAAATGCTGCGCCAGCTCCAGCACGTCGGCCGGGCGCTCGCGAAGCGGCGGGATCTTCAGGTTGACAACGTTGAGGCGGAACAGCAGGTCCTCGCGGAAGGTCCCTTCGCGCACGGCATCGGCCAGGTTGCGGTTGGAAGTCGCGATGATACGGATGTCGACCGGAACCGGCCGCGTACCGCCGACACGATCGATCACGCGCTCCTGGATCGCGCGCAGCAGTTTGGATTGCAGCCGCACGTCCATTTCGGAAATTTCGTCGAGCAGCAGCGTTCCGCCGATCGCTTCCTCGAACTTTCCGATCCGCCGGGCTATCGCGCCCCGCGAAGGTGCCCTTTGCTGCCCCGAAGAGTCGGGACTTCGAGCAGGTGCTCGGGGATGGCGGCGCAGTCGATCGAGATGAAAGGCCGCTTGGCACGCTTGGAACGGGTGCGCCGAGGCCGAGACCGAAGGCCAGCACGACGCCGATGGCGTCGGCGTTCACTCGCCCGGTTGCCGAGCGCACCGATGGCCGCACCCACCACGAGGGAGCCGACGAGGGCTCCCGCCACCGCGTCGCCGGCGATCAGCAGGCCGGCAGCGGCGCCGGTGGAGGCGGAGCTCGGCACTGCCGGCGAAGGCCATGTCGCGGGCGACCACGAACTGCCTGATCAGCCCGACCCATGACGGCGATGAGCGTGGCGGCGATCAGCGCGCTGTGCGCGAACCCGAGCTGCAGGTAGTCCCAGACTCCACCGCCTCACAGGCTGTGGTCGTGATCGTGCAGGTGATCGCTGGGACCCCAGGTCGACGGCTACACTGACCACGACGATGCGCCCACGGATGTTGAGCACCTCGACCTCTACGGTGTCGAGGTCGAGGTGCTCAACATCCGTGGGCGCATCGTCGTGGTCGGCGCGCCCGCATTCAGTCAGCACCGACCTGGGGTCCAGCCATCACCTGCACGATCACGACCACAGCCTGGTGCGCTGAGCGGTGAAGATCTGGGACTACCTGCAGGCCTCGGGGTTCGCGCAGTACGCGCTGATCGCCGCCACGCTCATCGCCGCTCGATCGAAGTGGGCTGATCGGGCCGTCTCGCTGTTGCCCGCGACATGGCCTTCGCCGTGCACGGCAGTGCCGAGCTCGCCTTCACCGGCGCTGCTGCCGGCCTGCTGATCGCCGGCGACGCGCTGGCGGGAGCCCTCGTCGGCTCCCTCGTCGTGGGTGCGGCCATCGGTGCGCTCGGTAACCGGGCGAGTGAACGCAACACCGCCATCGGCGTCGTGCTGGCCTTCGGTCTCGGCCTCGGCGCACCCGTTCCAACCGTGCCAAGCGGCCTTTCATCTCGATCAACTGCGCCGCCATCCCCGAGCACCTGCTGGAGTCCGAGCTCTTCGGGCACGAAAAGGGCGCCTTCACGGGCGCGATAGCCCGGCGGATCGGAAAGTTCGAGGAAGCGACCGGCGGAACGCTGCTGCTCGACGAAATTTCCGAAATGGACGTGCGGCTGCAATCCAAACTGCTGCGCGCGATCCAGGAGCGCGTGATCGATCGTGTCGGCGGTACGCGGCCGGTTCCGGTCGACATCCGTATCATCGCGACTTCCAACCGCAACCTGGCCGATGCCGTGCGCGAAGGGACCTTCCGCGAGGACCTGCTGTTCCGCCTCAACGTTGTCAACCTGAAGATCCCGCCGCTTCGCGAGCGCCCGGCCGACGTGCTGGAGCTGGCGCAGCATTTCGCCAAGAAATATTCCGACGCCAACGGCGTCCCGCTGCGACCCATCTCAGCCGACGCCCGCCGCGTCCTGAGCACCAATCGCTGGCAGGGCAATGTCCGCGAGCTTGAGAACACTATTCATCGTTCGGTGCTGATGGCGCAGGGCGACGAGATCGGTGTCGAGGCCATCCTGACACCGGACGGCGACCGTCTCGATGGCCCCAAAACTGTTCCGGCCGTGGCGCATGCGACGTTCGCCGCCGAACAGGTAACCCGCGCACTGGTCGGACGCACCGTGGCTGACGTCGAGCGCGACCTCATCCTGGAAACGCTGAAGCATTGCCTCGGCAACCGCACCCATGCCGCCAATATCCTCGGCATTTCGATCCGCACCCTGCGCAACAAGTTGAACGAATATGCCGACGGCGGCCTGCCGATCACACCGGCCGGCGCCGGCGACATGCATCGGGCAGCGGCAACCGCGTAAGAACTGCCGGAAAAGACCCCTGCCAATCAATCGGCGCGAGGGCGCACCTCGCGCGATTTTTATGGAGCGTTTTCGAGCGAAGTGGGAACCGGTTCGCGTGAAGAAAACCGCGTCAAACACAAGACTAGAGCCCGGTTTTGATTCAATCAAAACCGGATAAGCTCTAACCCAACTCGGAGCCGGGTTTGCGGAAAATGTGGATGGGATCGCCGGGCTCAAACGGGCGACCGGTGAACATCACGTAGGCGTAAAGCGCAAGATAAGCGATCGCCAGCGCGCCAACACCATAAAGCACCCAGGCAGCGGCGCGTTTCATCGGGCAGCGATCTCAGCGGTGCACATACTGAGAGCTTACCACGACGGCAGCACGGCGCCCTTGAATTTCGTCAAGACGAATTCGCGAACTTCCGGCGTCTGATAGCTCTGCACCAGCGTCTTGACCCATGGCTTGTCCTTGTCCGTGCTGCGCACCGCGATGAGGTTGGTGTAAGGTCCTTTCGGATCTTCGCGCAGAAGCGCGTCCTTGTTCGGATCGAGCCCGGCTTGCGTCGCGTAATTGGTGTTGATGCCGGCGGCATCGACGTCATCCAGCGTCCGCGCAGTCTGCGCAGCATCGACTTCCACGATTTTCAATTTCTTCGGATTGTCGACGATGTCGGCTACCGTCGGTTTGAATCCGACATTCGGCTTGAGCTTCAATACACCCTTGTCCTGCAAAAGCAGCAGCACGCGACCACCATTGGTCGGATCGTTGGGGATCGACACCGTCGCCCCCTGCGGCACCGCATCCCAGCTCTTGTACTTCTTGGAGTAAACGCCGAGCGGAAAATTCACGGTTAAAGCGACCGCGTCGATCTTGTAACCGCGATCGGCTTTCTGGGTGTCCAGATAAGGCTGGTTCTGAAACGAGTTTGCCTGCAAGTCGCCGGCATCCAATGCTGCATTCGGAACCACATAATCGGTGAACTCGACAATCTGGATGTCGAGCCCATTCCTGGCGGCGATCGGCTTCACCGCTTCAAGGATCTGGGCATGCGGGCCGGGCGTGACGCCAATCTTGATGGTCTCAGCTAGAGCCGGACAAGCGAGCGACGCCACGGCGACAACCGAAGCCAGGAGAAGGCGGAGAGACATGATTATTCGATCCTTTTTGAAAATACCACTGATCAATTCCGGCTGCGCTTGTCGAGGCGGCGCGCGATCGCCTCGCCGAACGACTGGACCCCTTGCACGAGCACGATCAGCACGAGAACGACGGCCACCATCACTTCCGGCATGAATCGCTGGTATCCGTAGCGAATGCCGAGATCACCGAGGCCGCCGCCGCCGACCGCGCCCACCATCGCCGAATAGCCGAGCAGGCTGACCAGCGTCAATGTCAGCGCCAGCGTCAGGGCGGGCAAGGCCTCCGGCAGCAACACCTTCCGCACGATTTGCAAAGGGCTGGCGCCGAAGGCGCGCGCGGCCTCCACCAGTCCCTGATCGACTTCGCGAATGGCGGCTTCGACTACGCGGCCGACGAAGGGAATGGCGGCAATCGTCAAAGGCACCACCGCGGCGCGCGTGCCGATCGAAGTTCCGACGATCAGGCGCGTCAGCGGCACGATGGCGACCACCAGAATGATGAAGGGTGTCGAGCGTGTCGCATTGACGATGAGACCGAGGATGCGGTTGGTCATCGGGGCCGAGAACAACTCACCGGCCCGGCTCGTCGCGAGGAAAACACCAAGCGGAAGCCCGAACAGAGCTCCCAACAGGCCGGAGAGGCCGACCATGATCAGGGTGTCGAGCGTCGAGGAAGCAATGAGCTGGAGGATTTCAGGCGACATAGCCGAGATGCTCCACCGTATTCTGGCCCGACGCGAGTTGCTCCACGATCCTCCGCAAGTCATCCGGCTCGGCCGAAACCGAGATGAACAGCGATCCGAACGGATGACCGGCAATCGCCTCCACTTGCCCGTGCAGGATATTCACATCGAGGCCAAGATTTCGCGAAAGCCGCGACAAGACCGGCTGGTCGGCTTCGCCACCGGCAAAACCGATCCGCAGCACCGCGCTGTCAGCCACCTGGCGTTGCGGGTGCAATTTCGCGGTCAACCATTCCGGCACGCGGCTGCCGGTAATGGCGCCGACGAACCGCTGCGTCGTCTCGTGACGGGGATGCGCGAAGATTTCATAAGTAGTGCCCTGCTCCACGATTCCGCCGCCCTCGATCACGGCGACGCGGTCGGCAAGTTTTTTCACCACCATCATTTCGTGGGTGATGAACAGGATCGTCAGCTTGAGCTCGGCGTTGATCGTCTTGAGCAGTGCGAGAATCTGGTCGGTCGTCTCGGGATCGAGCGCAGACGTCGCCTCATCCGACAACAACACCTTGGGCTTTGTCGCGAGCGCCCGCGCAATGCCGATACGCTGCTTCTGTCCGCCGGACAGTTCGGCCGGATATCGATCGCGCTTGTCGGAAAGTCCGACCATCGCCAGCAAGGGTTCAACGCGCTTGACAATCGCAGCCTTGCCAAGCCCGGCGATTTCGAGCGGCAGCGCAATATTCTCGAACGCGGTACGGGACGACAGCAGATTGAAATGTTGAAAAATCATGCCGATCGAACGGCGAGCCTGGCGCAGGCCACGTTCGTCGAGCGCGGTGATATCGGTGCCATCGACGATGATGCGGCCACGCGTCGGACGCTCAAGCCCGTTGACCATACGGATGAGTGTCGATTTGCCGGCACCGCTCTTGCCGATCACGCCGACGATGGCGCCTTCGGGGACATCGAGCGTGACATCGCGAAGCGCGACCACCTCCGCCGCACGGTCGCGCGATGGATAGATCTTGCTGACTTCGTCGAAGGCGATGAGCGAGCGGATTTTCGCGTCGCTCGGTGGCGCTCCGGGAATTGAAAATGGAGCGTTCATGGAAATAAGGTTCTACGCCGATAAATCGAGTTTGCCGTCCAAAGCCATATCAAAAAGCGAACGACCCGGCCAGCCCTGCCAGCCGCCAAGGTCGGCGCGCTCGCTCGAAGGTCAGATCTTGATCGGTATGAAGTGATTGACGGCGATCAGGATCACCAAGAGGGCAATCCCGAGACCGAGGCTGAAACCGATCAGCTTCTTTTCGATCGGCAGCAGCGGTTCGACTTCCTTTGCGGAAATCTCGTTCTTGAGGTCTACTTGCGGCATGCGGCTCTACCTCTCAATGGATTAGCTGACGAGCGGTGGCTTGAAGCCGCTGAAGAACAGCCAGGAAATCAACAGCCCGACCCAGATCACGAATCCGAACAGGCTGACGAAATAGACCGCGGCAAGCTTGCCAAAACCCTGCTGCCAGAGCTTGCGGAAATCCGACAGCACGCCGATCGAGAAGAAGGTCAGGACGAAGAAGATCACGCGGAACACGTTGGCTTCGCCGGCGGCGGCAGGAAGCGCCTTCGCGATTTCCGGCGTCGAGCCGACCGCGAGCCAGAGCGAGATTGCGAACACGACGATGAAACCGAGAATGAACTTCGGGAACCGCTGCCAGATTTCGGCAGGCTTGGCCCGGTCCGGTCCCTTGTCGATATGGTTGGTCCAGATATAGCCGAGAATGAAGGCCCAGATGCCGATGAAGATATCGATGAATATCTTGACCGTCGTGGTGGTCGCGAGAATCCAGCCGGGTTGATACTTGATACCCTCTGCGGCCGCTTTCGCCATGATCAGCGACTCGGTAATGCCGCCGCCTGCCACGGCCGCGCCGTCGGTCTTGATAGCAAGCCCGATCCACGCGCCCGCCACCAGCGGTTCCTGCCACAGGAACGTCTGCGCCAGGAACGGCAGGATCAGGACCTCGACGACTGCGAACACGACGACCAGCGATGACACCAGGATCGGCACCGCCGGCCGCGCGCGGATCGCACCGCCGGTGGCGATGGCAGCCGCCACGCCGCAGATCGAGATGCCGGAGGCAAGCGGCACCGACCATTCGCGGCTGAAGCCGAACCATTTGCGCGCCACGTAATAAATCACCGCCCAGTAAATCAGATAAGCCTCGACGATCGCAGCCGCGCCACGCACCAATAGCGAGGATGCGAGGTTGAGGCGGGCCGCCGCGGTGACTGCGACGGTGGCGCCGAGAATGACGATCGCGGACTTGATATAGAGCTCGGGCCGAATCGCTTCCTTCAGCCAATTCGCAAAACGCGGAAAGAAATTGGCGATCACAATCCCTGCCAGAAGCGCGACGATGAAGCCGCCTTCATTGGTGAGCTTGAGCGACCAGTCGATACTGAATTTATGCTGCTCCGCTGGCGTCACCGCGGCGACATAGGCATAGCTGCCGACGATCCAGCTTGCGTAGGCGATCGCAAACGTGGCGGTAAATGCCAGCGCGAATTTCCGCACATCGGCGCCCAGCGTCGCGACGCCCGCGCTCAGAACCACGAGCAAGGAGAGGTAAGTGGCGATCAGCGCCCCGCCACCGCCAAGCCATGAATAGGCTTTGGCAAAGGGGTTCAGCGCTTGCGTCAGGTCGGTATAGACCGAGGTAGTCACGGCCCAGCCCAGCAGGTCAACCCCACCGATGCTGGCCAGCGCCGATCCAAACACCAGAAGACCAATGACGACCGCGAGCCAGTCTTCGGTCAGTTGCGCCCGTAGCGTCAGCGGCTCTGAGGCCTTGATCGCGATGTCCGACATTCTATGTCCCCGAAAATGATCCTGACGGATAGTTCGCCCGCTGCGTTTTTTCTTCAGGATGATGGCGTTTGTTATTCAGGATGGTGGCGTTCGCGCTCAGGATGATGGCGTTTGTTCTTCAAGACGATGGCGCTCGCGACAAAATGATGTCGTCGGGGGCCGGAGTTGAGGCGCTTGGAAAAAAAGCGATGCCGAGCCTACCGGAGCAACGCGAAACAGCGATTTTCTTCCACCGATTGGAGTTAATGGAGATCATTTTTCCCCGACTGGGTCGCAGCAGCCATACCCAAAAGCTTCATTTGCCGCACGCTTTCGCGGGGACGACGCTCATCTGTGGAGCGGCGCCGTGAATGCCGGCCCGGCGATTGCTGTGAGTGCTATGGCATGAAGTATGGGCATTCCGGCAACGAGGCGCTGGGGGCAAGCCCGACGATCACGTCACGCTTGCCGGTCACCGTCATATACGTGCAGGTCCGCTGTGTCTGACCCCTCAGCGTATCGCCCGGAATACTATGGATATCATAGCTTCCGACTCTGAACCCACGGACAAGGAAGACGCCGAGAATGATGATTATCGCCAGAACAATCAGCCCACGACCCACGTCCGCCTCCGTTTGCCTTGGTGTCCCTCACCGCGATTTTAAAAAACGCGCGGCGCGCAGCGTCGCCAGATAAGCTAGCCAAATCAGGACGATTACCGCCAAAAATATCAGCGAGCCTGTGTCGAAAGATCGGCCCACAGCCGCGAAGTGGGCGAACAGGTTGAAGGGCAGCAGCACGCAGAACGCGGTTCCGAGCGCGAAGCTGACGAACCCGAGTGCGGGCCAAAAATGCGCTCCCAGATTAGCGATAAGTGCTCCCCATGCGAGCAGGACCACTGTCTGGCCAAGCTCGGGAAACCCGCCGCCCTTGACGAGTATTATAGCTGGGAACATGCCGATTATGCCAGCAAGGCCAAGCGTGTCGTGCGCCTCCGACGAAGACCTGATCGGTCTCCGCGGCATGAGTATCGCCGCCACCGCACTCTCCGCGCGTGCCGGGGCACCATCGGTTTTAGCAGACGTCGCGCGCGTATTGTCATCAGGAGCATTGCCGCCGGTTTTGCTCATAGGCCGCCTCCATCAGTCGCTGCAAATCTGAGCTTCCGCCGGAGAAACAGCGATACGCAAAATGAGGAATCCATCGATGCTCAAATCAGTTCCAGTAGAACGAGTCGCCAATGGCGGCGCCGATATCCCAGCTGAAGGGGCTGACGCCGCTCGCCCCTTCCGGGTTCAAAAATTGGCAACCACGATATCATCGAAATTCTTGCAGCAAAGCCCCAAAGCGATTCACCACGGAGGAAACCGGCAAACCTTGCGAAAGTTTCATGCTGGCCGCCCCGGGGGAATACGGGGTTTTTGCATTGACGGAAGAAAGAGAGATTACGCTGTTCGAGTTAGCGTGACGCAATGACATTGGCCACAATGCTTCAAGTACACAGACGCGCAACATGCTCCGCGCCGCTTGTGATCTAGCCGCGACAGTGGGGATTATAGGTCCCGGCACGGAGGCCGCGACGACGGCCGTTTATCCCGTTATCTCGCAGCTGCGACCGCTGGCTTGGCAACATTGACGGCCAGCTTGCCGTAGCGATCCGTAAAGGCTTCGGTGTCGATCTCTTCGAGCTGGATCGCACCGCTCATCACCCCGGCCTTCCAGGCGTCGTGCTCGGGATCGCTACGGAATTCCGGCATCACTTCGCGCGCGAACAGTTCCAGCGACTCGCAGATGTGCTCATGGCTGTTCTTGCCGGCCTGGTTGAGCAGGATGACCTGATCGATGTGCGAGGTGCGGAAGCGCCGCAACTTTTTCCGGATCGTTTCCGGCGATCCGATCAGGCCGCTGCGCAGCGCCGCCTCCTGCGCTTCCGGATTTTCCTGTTTCCATCCTTGGTACTCTTCCCACATGTTGACTGTACCGGGCGCCGGGCGCTGGCGGTTCTGCGAAGCGCCGTAAAAGCGCAGCGCGAACTGGAAAAACGTCGCGCCATCCGCCCGCGCACGAGCCTCCTCGTCGGTCTTCGCGCACATGAAGAACGACACTAGCGCCATGTTCGGATTGATCTCGTAGTCGGCGAGCTTCTTCAGCCGCTTGGTGATGGCGTTGTAATAAGCATGCACCCAGGCGTGCGCGGCATCGGCGCTAACGAACTGGAAACCGAGCGCGCCAAAACCGCTTTCACCGGCGCGCTCGATGGTCGGCAATTGCGAGCAGGCCATCCACAGCGGCGGATGCGGCTTCTGCAGTGGTTTCGGCACCACATTGCGCAAGGGAATGTCGAAATATTTGCCGTGATGCTCACAGCCGCCGTCCCTGAACATCGGAAAAATCGCCCGGACGGCTTCTTCGAACACGTCCTTCTTGGTCTCCATGTCGCGCCCGAAAGGCGTCAGTTCGGTGATGGAGGCGCTCTCGCCCATCCCGAATTCGCAGCGGCCGCGGCTCAAGAGATCGAGCACGGCGATGCGTTCGGCCACGCGTGCGGGATGGTTGGTGGTGAGCTGAAAAATGCCATGGCCGAGCCGGATGTTTTTGGTGCGCTGGCTGGCAGCGGCAAGGAAAGATTCCGGCGAGGGCGAGTGCGAATATTCTTCCAGGAAATGATGTTCCACCACCCAGGCATGGTCGTAACCGAGCCGGTCGGCGGTCTCCAGTTGGGTCAGCGCATCCTGATAGAGCTTGAGCTCGTCGCCCGCTTGCCACGGCCGCGGCAATTGCAGCTCATAGAAGATGCCGAACTTCATGACGTTCCTCCCGCGGGTCAGCTTTTGTTGACGTCAGTCTATTCCCGGCAAAACCTTAGTCCAGCAGCCTCCTATTCCGTGAGATGGAAGCTGCTTGCGTCGGCAGCATGAATGGTTAGCTTTGCAGCTTCGCCTGAGTTGCCGCTTCGGCCCTCCAAACGAACCCCATGACAAGCTTCACGCCACATCAGGATTCCGCGCTAAAGGCCGTTGCCGATTGGCTCAAGGCCAAGCCTGGCCGCAACGGCACGCCACCGGTATTTCGCCTGTTCGGTTATGCCGGCACCGGCAAGACCACGCTGGCGCGTCATATCGCGGAAGACGTCGACGGCGATGTAAAATTCGCAGCCTTCACCGGCAAGGCGGCGCTCGTGATGCGCAACAAGGGCTGCGATAATGCCTCCACTATTCATTCGCTGATCTACCGCGCCCGCGAATCCGGCGTCGAACAGCCGAGCTTCGAGCTATGGGACGACGCGCCGGCCTCGAAGGCCAAGCTGATCATCATCGACGAATGTTCGATGGTCGATGCCGAGATGGGCCGCGATCTGATGTCGTTCGACTGTCCGCTGCTGGTGCTCGGCGATCCCGCGCAATTGCCGCCGATCCAGGGCGGCGGTTTTTTCACCGACGTCGAACCCGACGCAATGCTGACCGAAGTACATCGCCAGGCGCAGGACGATCCGATCGTTCGCATGTCGATGGATATCCGCGAGGGCCGCGATCTCGAGATCGGCCGTCACGGCGAAAGCGAAGTGATATCGCGCGGTGAACTCGATCCGGAGCGGGTAATGCAGGCAGATCAGGTGCTGGTCGGACGCAACAATACGCGACGCGCCTACAACATGCGGATGCGGCAGAAACAGAACATCGAGGATCCCTTGCCGGTCGCCGGCGACAAACTGGTTTGTCTCCGGAACAACCGCAAGAAAGGGCTGTTCAACGGCGGCCTGTGGCGGGTGAAGTCACGCAACGCTTCGCGCTCCAAAACGCGCATCACAAGCTTGCGGCTCGCGCCGGACGAGGAGTTCAGCCACAAGGTGACGAAAGTCTCGGTACGCTGCGACTGTTTCGAAGGCGGGATCGAGGCGATCCCGTGGGAACAGCGCAAGCCCTATGACGAATTCGACTACGGCTACGTGCTCACCGTGCACAAGTCGCAGGGCTCGCAATGGGACGACGTGGTGCTGTTCGACGAAAGCTTTGCGTTCGGGGATAGCCGCGCGCGCTGGCTCTATACCGGCGTGACCCGGGCGGCGAAGCGGCTCTCGGTGGTGGTATGATGTCCGCCCCCCGAGGGCACATCCTGCCCCATTTGGGTCCTTGCAGCCGGAAACCGGACTTTTTCACGGACTCGTGTGCTTTCCCTGGTAACGGGCCCGGTTTTGCCCCGTATCTTGGCGAGGACAGGCGTAAGGGCTGATTGCGAACGGCCACTGCCGCCCTAAATTGAGCCCCACAGCGCCTCGTTCCGCCGAGCCGACAGGAAATCAAGAGGAAGCCCCATGACCCGCCGTTCCCTGAGCCGCCTTTCGATGTATGCCGCCGCCATCGGCTTGATGGCGATTTCCGCCATCAAGATCGCTCCGTCTCTCGCCGCCGAGGATGCCGTGATCATTCCGCCGCCGGCGGTTGATGTTCAGAATGCGAACGGCCTCCAGACCGTAGTTCTGGCCGGCGGTTGCTTCTGGGGCGTGCAGGGCGTGTTTCAGCACACGGCCGGCGTCGTCAACGCCGTGTCGGGCTATTCCGGCGGCAGCAAGGCGGATGCTAGTTACCGCACAGTTTCGTCCGGCACGACCGGACATGCGGAATTGGTTCAGGTCAAGTTCGATCCCAAGAAGATCAGCTATGGCAAGATTTTGCAGATTTTCTTTTCGGTGGCGCACGACCCGACGCAGTTAAACCGTCAGGGACCGGATAGCGGAACGCAATATCGCTCGGCGATCTTCACGACCTCTGACGAGCAGAAGAAAGTCACCGACGCCTATATCGCCCAGCTCAACGCCGCCAAGGTCTACGGCAAGCCGATCGTCACCAAGGTGTCCTCGCTGGACGCGTTTTTCGCGGCCGAGGCCTATCATCAGGACTACCTGACGCTGAACCCGACCCAGGGCTATATTGTCTATAATGACCTTCCGAAGATCGAAAACCTGAAGAAGATTTTCCCCGCGAATTATAGCGAGAAGCCGACCTTGGTCAGTGACATCAAGGTCACTAATTAAAGGGCTCATGCTGCACAGGAGGTTTCATGTCCGACGCCAAGACGACGCCGAAGGTCGAAAAGAGCGAGGCCGAATGGCGCAAGGAACTGACGCCGATGCAGTATGCGGTGTTGCGCGAGAAGGCGACCGAGCGCCCCTTCTCCGGCGAGTATGAACATGAAAAGCAGCCCGGCAGCTATGTGTGCGCGGGCTGCGGACAGACGCTGTTTGAATCCGACGCCAAGTTCGATTCCGGCTGCGGCTGGCCGAGCTTCACCCAGCCGGCGGCCGAAAGCCATGTCGACGAGGAGCGCGACATCAGTCACGGCATGATCCGAACCGAGGTGCTCTGCTCGAGCTGCAATGGCCATCTTGGCCATGTGTTCGAGGACGGCCCGGCGCCGACGGGCTTGCGTTACTGCATCAATTCAGCGGCGCTGAAACTCCAGCCGAAATAATTTTCCGGACGGGGCCTGCGTATTTGGGTTCCCCTGCTGGAACCAGCGGGACGGATATGCTGTTCTTCTTCGCGCCGGTCTGGCGGAATTCATCCGCCCACCGGCCTGTCGGGGAGGCGCGCTATGTCGCTTGCAACGATCCTCATCATTATCGTGATCCTTTATCTGCTCGGCGGCTGGAGCGGCCGTATCGGCGGTTATGGCTATGGCTATGGCCATTCCGGAATGGGACTGGGCGGAGTGATTTTGGTGGTGCTGATCATATTGCTGCTGTTTGGCAAGCTGTAACGCTCATAAGCATATGTAATTAAAAGATTTTTTGTATAAATGACCGCCCGGCGGACAGATTCATCATGGCGTCCGGCAGGAGTTGCATTTCCTGCAAAGAGGCCTATATTAGAGACCGTCCACAATGAGATGACGTGTATCGGCGCCGCTTGATTTTTGCGCCCGTGCGATCTGTTCGCGATGTCTTTCGCGTTCTCACTAAAAAGAACAGAGGTCCGCTACCATGGCTTCCTTCAGCTTCAACACCGCTGCCGAACTGTTTCCCGCCGCCATCCGCAAGAAGAAGCGGGCGGGCTTTGCCTATCGGCGATTTGGCACCGCGGCCGAAGCGGTGCGTTTCGCAATCGAGGAACTGCCGGCGGATTCGCTGAACGGCGCGTATCTCCAGGTCGACGAGGCGCGGTTCGACCAGGTCGGCATTCGCACGCTGTATGAGAGCCAGGATTTTCCGCTGCCACGCCGCCCGCGCGCGCCTGAGCCGGCTCCTGCGGAAGCCAAGACGGACGAACAGGCGGCCTGAGCAGGTCTTCGCTTACTCAACCGGATGGACGAGCAGCGCGACTAACGCGGCTGCTTGTCGAGCCAACGCCTGAGTAGCCGCACGTTTCGCATGTTGGCGCGAAACAGCACATCAAACGCATCGCCCGCCAACGGCACCATTCCGACGACACCGTCGATGGTGACGTTGCCGAGCATCCGCGCCGTGACATGCCACGGCGCGCCCAGCGCACGTGCCTCACGCACGAGCCAGAGTGAGAATGCGATGGCCAGGAGATCGCCGACCACCGGGATCAATCTGACGATGCCATCGACGCCGTAACGGATCTGGGTCCCCGGCAGAATGAAGGCAACGTCAAGCAGCTTCGCCAGCGTCTCAAACCGCGCCAGACGTTGCTCACGCGTGAGATTGCCAAACGGATTGGCGCTGGAATGGACAAAATCAAACTGGAATCGACGAAGGCCATCGCCCGGTGAATTTGCCGGAATCTCGCGGCCTTCCTGATCGATTACAGGACCTTGCGGCCGGCCCGCACGAAACGCTCCGCGCGAGGCGTTGAAACGCCCATCCGCGGGAGAAATGATTTCTTCGTTCGACATGGCTCGTACCCGCTTTCCGAGTGGACGGCACCAGTCACATGGTAACGCACGGGATTGGCGCAAGTGCCATCATCCGAGTGCGGAACGTCACTCGTGTCAGAATGCGTGTGTCAGGACGGCAGCGCCGCCTCTGCCGTTGCCTTGCCAGGACGGTCGATGAGGTAATGGGCGACGCCGGACGAGACCGAGCCGGGAACGAAGCCGACCAGGCCGTAGAGCACGAATTGCAACATGCCGCTGTCCGGCCCGCGCGAGCCGTAGAGCAATTCGGCCGCCGCAAAGGCGATCACGCCGACGATTACGAGACGCACCTTTGGGCCTACCCGTTTGACGTGGAAAACAATGTCGTCCACGGCGCCTAACATCAGCGCCGGCAACAGACCGAACAGATAGGAATATTGCAATGTCTTGGCGAACACGATGAAAAGCTTGTCGGCTTCCGACAGACTTGGCGGGTGGCTCCAGTAGTCCGACATCACCGAGTTCGTCAGGAGTAGCAAAAATCCGCCGAACAAGGGCGCCAGGACTGCAAAGATCGCATATCGCTTCATCTTGTACTTGGTCTTCTATTCACCCCATGCGGTGAATGCTTCGTTGAAGGCGCGGTCGCCTGGGGCCCCCTTCTCGATAGCGATGATGGCACGGCGCTGGTTGACATAGACCAGCGGCACGTCGAACCACGAGCGGTCCCTCAAGAGCGGCATGTTGCGTGCGCGATCGGCCTCGACATTCGACAGGCCAACCAGGAAGAAGCCATCGGTGACCTTGACGGCAAGGCCCGCGAGCGGCGTTCCGCGCGCCTGTTCGTTGGATTTCATCAGGATGCCCGGCACGTTGCTGACGCCGCCGCCCGAGAAATCAGGCGGAAGGGTGAAGGTCAGTTCCACCGTGTGGCTCGCCGGCAGCGACGCATCAGTGTTGCGGCGGAAGGACATCGTCATCTTGAACTTGCGATCGGGAATTTCGATATCGGCGCGCACGGCGACATCGGCTTTCTGGCTACCCGAGGCCTTGATCTGTTCGGTCCGCCAGATGACGGAGCCGACATACTGCTTGCCCTTGGGATCGGAGGGATCCTCGTCATACAGCACGACCTTCTGCGCTACCGGCGCAAGCTGGTCGCTGGATGACGGTTGTCCGACGCGATCGGCAATCTTCGGTTTTGTGCCGGGGACACCGGAATCCTTGGGAGTTTCGACGGCGGTTTGCGAGGGTTTGAGCAAACTGCTCACCGTATTCACGACCGACTTGCCCCACAGCGCCGCGACACCGACGAGAATCAGAACGATGCCGACGGCGATCGCGCTCTTGAACGGAAATACCGTTCCCCGTTTTGGCTCGCGGCCCCCGTCCGGCGGCAGGCGTGGACGCGGTTGGGCCGGCTGCGGCGGCGCGTAGCGCTCCGCCTCTTCAGCAGATTCGTCGTAGGAATAGGGCGCCTCGGAATCGAAGCCGCGGTCCTCCATGACCGGTTCGAGCCGGTCGAATTCGGGGGAAGGCGAAGGCACGTTGGCGTAGGTTTTTCGCGCCGCGCGGCTGGCCTGTGCCGCGGCTCGACCAAGATCATCGGTGTCGGCGGTGATGTCGCGAAATCCGCGCATGCCTGGCGTCTCAGGCGCAGCGTTGTCGGCACCGCGGCGGGCGGCTTGCCGTTCGCGCGTCGGCGGTAGCTGCGCATCCTGCATGGAAACCTGCGGCTGACGCGGCGGCTCCGGCCGGGCGGCGCGCGCCTGAAACGGATCCTGCCGGTCTTCCTGTCCCAATGGCGGCCGATCGTTGCGCGGCGGTGGCGGTGGTTGCCGCGGCCGCGGTTGTTCTGGCTGGGCTTGTGCCACCGACGGCGCGGTCTCCGGCGGCCGCGCGCCGCCGGGACGGGCCGCATTGGCCCGCAACGCGCTGCTGGCCCGTGACGGGGTTCGGGTCGGGTCGGCCGAGCGCGACGCCTCGCGCGCCCGCTGGGCGGCTTCCGATTCCACCTTCCGCACGGCCTCTTCCAGCGACAGCCGCTCGCGGGTGATTTCGGACTCGCTAAGCGGGGGTTCGACGCTGCGAAGCTGCGCGATCAACGCTGCGCGCGCCCGCTCATAGAGCGCACGGCGGCTTTCGCCGGGAGCACTGGGGTCCAGTCCGGCGATGGCACGAGCGATCAGGGGGTAGTAATCGGCCATTTCAACTCAACAATGCAGGCTTCACGGTAACAATTCGTTAATCACGTTAAGCCTCGAACGGGTTCTGAACGAGGATAGTATCCTCGCGTTCGGGGCTCGTGGAAAGCAAGGCAATCGGGCAACCCACCAATTCCTCCACACGGCGGACATATTTGATGGCCTGCGCCGGCAGATTAGCCCAGGAGCGGGCATTGGCGGTCGGCTCCTTCCAGCCCTCGATCGTCTCATAGATCGGCGTAACCCGAGCCTGGGCGCCCTCGCCAGCCGGCAGATGGTCGATTTCCTTGCCGTCCAGCATATACCCCGTGCAAACCTTGATGGTTTCAAAGCCGTCAAGGATATCGAGCTTGGTCAAGGCGAGACCGTTGATGCCACAGGTGCGCACGGTCTGGCGCACCAGCGCCGCGTCGAACCAACCGCAACGGCGCTTGCGTCCGGTGTTGACGCCGAATTCCTTGCCGCGGCGGCCGATCTCCTCCCCGATCTCGTCATGCAGTTCGGTTGGAAACGGCCCTTGGCCGACCCGCGTCGTATAAGCCTTGCAGATCCCGAGCACGTAGCCGACCGCGCCAGGACCCATGCCGGTTCCGGTGGCGGCCTGCGCCGCGACGGTGTTGGACGAGGTGACGTAGGGATAGGTGCCGTGGTCGACGTCGAGCAGCGCGCCTTGCGCGCCCTCGAACAAGATACGCTTGCCCTCGCGCCGCTTGGCATCGAGCAAGCGCCACACGGTTTCAGCATACGGCAACAACTGCGGCGCCAGCGCGCTCAGCTCCCGCAAAATCCCCATGCCGTCGATCTCTTCGAGATTGAGCCCGCGACGCAGCGCATTGTGATGCGCCAGCAAACGGTCGATCTTGTTCGGCAACGTATCGAGATCGGCTAGGTCCATCAGGCGGATCGCGCGACGGCCGACCTTATCCTCATAGGCCGGACCGATGCCGCGGCGCGTGGTGCCAATCGCGGTATTCGCATTCGACGACTCCCTCAGCGCGTCGAGTTCACGGTGCAGGGGGAGGATCAACGTGACGTTTTCGGCTACACGAAGATTTTCTGGGCTGACCGCAACACCCTGCCCCTTCAACTTGGTCACCTCATCGAGGAAGGCTTGCGGGTCGAACACCACGCCATTACCGATCACCGCGAGCTTCGAGGGCCGCAGCACACCGGAGGGCAAAAGCGCCAGCTTGTAGGTCTCGCCATTAATGACGAGCGTATGGCCGGCATTGTGGCCGCCCTGGAAACGCACGACGATATCGGCCTGCTCCGACAACCAGTCGACGATCTTGCCTTTCCCTTCGTCACCCCACTGGGCGCCGACGACGACGACATTCCCCATCCGCAGTTATTCCCTCTGAAACTCTCTGATGTTCAGGCGTGATCTCTTCGAAAAAACCGGTCCAAGTGTGGCGGATTTGACATTCGCTTCGCCGCACCAAGGCACGCCCGCTTCGCCACACTAGCGCACGCCGGGTCCGGTCGCATGCGAGGCACACACCGGATAAAGGATGCGGGCTACCGACGCAAGCAAGAAGGCGCTTCGGATCCGCTCGGACAGCCGATCAAGCCCTTGATATCCCCCAAAAATCCGATCTGGACCGCGGCCGGCCGCCAATCGGCCCGACCGGGATGCAGATGCGTCCGAAAGCATCATACTGGGTCACGGTCACGGGCGCATGGTCGCGATGCACCGGCCGCCATTGAAGCGAACTCAAAATCCGTGTCTGTCAAATTGCCGGGCAAGAATCCCTCGGCCGGGCGCGTCGCGCCGGGCCGGGCCGCGGCATTGCGATCCCCTGCCTCCTTAGGCCTAAAGCCGCATGTCAGCTTCCAATGAGACCACCGACGCCATACCCCGCACCCGGGGCGGCTGGCTTTTCAACCAACCTTACGTCCTGCTCTCGATCACCGCGCTGTGCTGGGCCGGCAACGCCATCGTTGGCCGATTGGCAGCGGGTCACATTCCGCCGGTGACGCTCGCTTTCCTGCGCTGGTGGCTCGCCTTCCTGATCATCCTTCCTTTTGCCTGGAAGCACCTCAAGTGCGACTGGCCGGCGATCCGCGGCCGCCTCGGCACCATGATCTTCCTGTCGCTGACCGGCATTGCCGCCTTCAACACCCTGCAATACTGGGCGCTGGAACATACCCAGGCGCTGAACACGCTGCTGCTGCAATCGGCCGCGCCGCTGTTCGTGGCGGGCTGGTCGCTGCTGTTGTTCGGGATCAGGCTGAGGCTGGCGCAGTCCATCGGAATCCTGGTGTCGCTGACGGGTGTGATGGTGATCCTGCTGCACGGTGACCTGACGGCGATCACGGCGATCGACTTCAACAAAGGCGACCTCATCTTCACCGTGGCGCTCCTGATTTTCGGACTCTATTCGGTGATGACGCTCAAGCGGCCGGCCATACATGATCTGTCGTTCGTGGCCTTCACGTTCGGATGCGGTTCCGCCTGCCTCGTTCCGGCGCTGATCCCGGAGTTGCTCTGGCGTCCCGCGATGCAGCTCAACGCCGCGAATTTGCTGTCATTGTTTTACGTGGCGGTGTTTCCCTCCACCATCGCCTATCTTGGCTTCAATCGCGGCATTCAGTTGATCGGCGCGAACCGCGCCGCACCGTTCTTCCACGTCGTGCCCGTGTTCGGATCGGTGATGGCGATGGTTTTTCTCGGCGAAATGCCGCAGCCCTTCCACTTTATCGGCTTTGCGCTGGTGCTGACGGGCGTTTTCGTGGCGTCAAGAAAGCCTCCCGCAGCATCGGGATGAGCACAACCTCGCCGTCATCATCTTTTGATCCCATCCGGTGGCTCAACCATCAACCGTATCTGCTCCTGAGCCTCGCCGCGCTGTTCTGGGCCGGCAATATCGTGCTCGGCCGCTATGTCGCCGGCCACGTGCCGCCAATGACGCTGTCCTGCATCCGGTGGATCGGCGCCTGCCTCATACTGCTGCCGTTTGCGTGGCCGCATCTGAAGCGGGATTGGCCGGTCCTGCGCGGACGGCTACCGCTCATGATCGCATTGTCCGCAACGGGTTTCGCCATCAACAATGCGCTGTCCTATTGGGGACTGCAATTTACCCAAGCGCTCAACGCGCTGTTGATCCAGTCATCCGGGCCTTTGTTTATCGCGCTGTGGGCGCTCATTCTGTTCAACGTGCGGCTGACCTTCGCGCAACTTGCCGGCATCGCGTTGTCGCTGCTCGGCGTTCTCACCATCATCCTGCGTGGAGATTTGACGGCGCTGGCCACCATTCACTTCAATATCGGCGACCTCATGATGACCGGTGCGCTGATCGCCTTCGGCCTCTACTCCGCGCTGATGCTGCGCCGGCCGGTGACGCATCAACTGTCATTGATCTGCTTCACCATGGCCTGCGGCGCGCTGTTGCTGCTGCCGTTCTCGATTCTAGAATATGCCCGTGGCGTCACGCTGAAACTCGATGCGATCACCATGATCACGCTGGTTTACGTCGTGATCTTTCCATCGACGCTCGCTTACCTGTTCTTCAACCGCGGCATTGCCGCGATCGGACCGAACCGCGCCGCGCCGTTCTTCCATCTGGTGCCGGTGTTCGGTTCTGTCATGGCGATCCTGCTGCTCGGTGAACAGCCGCGGCTGTTTCATCTCGCCGGCTATGTCATGGTGCTTGCCGGTGTCGTGATCGCTTCGCGCAAGGCGTCGGCTGCTAGGCCCTAAACGCGATGAGACATATGGAATTGTCACCGCGCTTTAGCTGTTTGATCCCGAGCCTTTCATCTACTCCGCGACGTGCGCCATCAATCCGGCGTGACCTGGCGAAACATCGTCCTTAAGGGTACGCCGATCCACGTAGTCACCGCCATTTTGCAGTCTGAAAGGAACGGGAGCGTCCTCAAACAACCGCTCGACGCGCGAGCGCCATGCCGCCTTGGCCACCTCTATTTGATCTGCCGTATTGAAGTGTGCTGCGCCATAAACCGTATGGGTCGGAAGCACGTCCATCCCCGGATAGAATAGCGCGCCGTGGGTCAACGGAAACAGAAGCTGATCGATAGGACCGTTAATGCCTCGCGGTCCATAGTCGGCCTCCGGGCCACCCGTGCAGACCGATACCAGCGCTCTCTTGCCCGTTAGAGCGCCCTCGCCATAACGGTGGTCCATGGCTGGCCGAACAATTCGATATCGGCCTGATCTGGCACGAGCGCAGCCACACGCATGCCCGTCACCGTTGGGTTCGCGAATTGCGCGCCGAAATTACCAGCGATCAATCGGAAAAGCGTTCACCCAAGGTCATGTCCCCGTCCGGCTCGTCCCGCCGAGTCCCGAAAGCGCGATAGCCGAACTAGGCGTTAGAACGCCAACGCCTTTGCCTGCTTCACCTGCGGCAGCGCCTGCACCTTGGCCAGCACATCGGCCGGCACCGCGCCATCGACCTCGACCAGTGCAATCGCATCCCCACCCTGCTTGGTGCGGCCGAGATGGAAGGTCGCGATATTGATCTTGGCGTCACCGAGCAGGCCTGCAAAATGACCAATGAAGCCGGGCTTGTCCTCGTTGGTGATGTAGATCATCGACTTGCCGAATTCGGCATCGACCCGGATGCCCTTGATGTCGACCAGCCGGGGCTTGCCATCGGCATAGACCGTGCCCGACACCGAGCGCTCCTGCCGTTCGGTCGTGACGGTGACCGTGATCAGGCTTTCGTAATCGCTCTGCGCGGTTCGGACGATTTCATCGACCGCCATGCCGCGCTCCTTGGCGATAAAGGGCGCGGAGACGACATTGACGGTCCCGAGCATCGGCCGCAGCAGCCCGGCGAGCACCGCCGAGGTCAGCGCCTTGATCTTCATCTCGGCGACATGACCTTCATAGGTGATCTGCACTTTGGCGATGCCCGTTTCGGTCAATTGGCCGGCGAACGAGCCGAGCTTTTCGGCGAGTTCGATGAACGGCCTGAGCCTGGGCGCTTCTTCCGCCGTGATCGAGGGAAAGTTGACCGCGTTCGAGATCGCACCGTGCAGGAGGTAGTCGGACATCTGTTCGGCGACCTGGAGCGCGACATTTTCCTGCGCTTCGGTGGTGGCAGCACCAAGATGCGGGGTGCAGATCACGTTGGGGTGGCCGAACAGCACGTTTGAGGTCGCCGGCTCCTCGACAAACACATCGAAGGCCGCGCCCGCGACCTGTTTGGAATTCAGCGCGTCAACAAGCGCCTGCTCGTCGACCAGTCCCCCGCGCGCGCAATTGACGATCCGCACGCCTTTCTTGGTTTTTGCAAGCGCCGCCGCATCGATGATGTTGCGCGTCTTGTCGGTCAAGGGCGTATGCAGCGTGATGAAATCCGCGCGCTTGAACAATTCGTCGAGCTCGACTTTCTCAACGCCGATATCCCTGGCGCGCTCCACCGACAGGAACGGATCGAACGCGATCACCTTCATGCGCAAACCCAGCGCGCGATCGGCAACAATTGACCCAATATTGCCGCAGCCGATCACACCCAACGTTTTACCGGTGATCTCGACACCCATGAAGCGGTTCTTCTCCCATTTGCCGGCTTGGGTCGACGCGTCAGCCTGGGGAATTTCACGCGCCAGCGCCAGCATCAGCGTGATCGCGTGTTCGGCGGTGGTGATCGAATTGCCGAACGGCGTGTTCATCACGATGATGCCCTTGGCCGTCGCGGCGGGAATTTCGACATTGTCGACGCCGATCCCGGCGCGTCCGATCACCTTCAGCTTTGAAGCCTTCTCGATGATCTTCGCCGTTGCCTTGGTGGCGGAACGAATGGCGAGACCGTCATACTCGCCAATGATCGCGGCGAGCTTGTCCTTGTCCTTGCCGAGGTTGGGCTGAAAATCGACCTCGATGCCGCGGTCCTTGAAGATCTGCACCGCGGCCGGCGACAGCGCGTCGGAAATAAGCACTTTGGGTTTTGTCATGTGATTTAATCCGTTGGACGATGCATTTGATATCGTCACCCCCGGGCTTGACCCGGGGGTCCATCCTTTTTCGATGGATGGCCGGGTCGAGCCCGGCCATGACGATGCGGTATTGAACGCGACTACGCCGCTTTCGGAAGCTGCGCCTTGGTTTCGGCAAAGGCCCAGTCGATCCACTGGGTCAACGACGCAACGTCGCTCGCCTCGATTGTGGCGCCGCACCAGATACGCAGACCCGCCGGCGCATCGCGGTGGCCGGCGAAATCAAACCCGGCGCCTTCTTTCTCCACGAGACCCACCATCTTCTTGATGAAGTCGATCTGCGCGTCCGTGGTCAGCGAGGCGATTGCAGGATCCGTCACCTTCATGCACACCGAGGTATTGGAGCGGATCGCAGGCGTCGCGGCGAGAAAATCGATCCAGGGCGTTTTAGCCTGCCAGTCCGCCAGGACCTTGAGGTTCTTGTCCGCACGCGCCATCAACGCCTTGAGACCGCCGACCGACTTGGCCCAGTTCAACGCGTCGAGATAGTCCTCGACGCAAAGCATCGACGGCGTGTTGATGGTCTCACCGACAAAGATGCCTTCGTTGAGCTTGCCACCCTTGGTCATGCGGAAGATCTTCGGCAACGGCCAGGCCGGCTTGTAGCTCTCGAGCCGCTCGACCGCGCGCGGTGAAAGCACCAGCATGCCGTGACCGGCCTCGCCGCCCAGCGCCTTCTGCCAGGAGAAGGTCACCACGTCGAGCTTCGGCCAATCCAAAGGCTGCGCAAATGCCGCTGACGTCGCGTCGCAGATCGCGAGGCCTTCGCGCTTGGCGCTGATCCAGTCGGCGTTGGGAACGCGCACGCCTGAAGTCGTGCCGTTCCAGGTGAAGACGATATCGGACGCCGGATCGACCTTCGAAAGATCGGGAATATCGCCGTAGCTGACGGCGAGCTTGGTGACGTCCTTCAGCTTCAGCTGATTGACGATATCGCTGGTCCATCCTTCGCCGAAGGATTCCCACGACAGTGTCGTGACAGGGCGCGCGCCGAGCAGTGACCACAGCGCCATTTCGACGGCGCCG
This sequence comes from uncultured Alphaproteobacteria bacterium, assembly GCA_963752265.1. GTDB lineage: Bacteria > Pseudomonadota > Alphaproteobacteria > Rhizobiales > Xanthobacteraceae > Bradyrhizobium. Next base: position 41,708 of record CAVVZW010000047.1, on the reverse strand, counting down.
GTATCGGAAGCGGGCACGATGCCGATCCGGTAATCCGCGGGTACCTCAAGAACTTCGCGCGTCAAATCGATCGCACGCTTCAGCTTTTCCTTGCCGATTTTCGCGCGATGCGAACGGCCGAGCGCTGCGTCTTTGAGATTTTGCGGGGTCCAGCCGGGGCGCTTGGCGCAAGGGCCGGAAGAAAAATGCGGCACGTGAGGCCGCGAAGCGGGCTTCGCTACAGTCATATTCTACCCTTCCAGATAGCAAGCCTCCCGTTGGGGGGAGGTGTCCCGCCGTCGTGAATAGGGGAATCGCCTGGAATCGTCAAGAAGCTTCGGTTAAATCCACGGACGGAGGCTCGGCATCGGCCTCAGGCTGCGGCTGCGCATTCAACAGTTCGGCCGCGTCAGTGACGAGTTGCGCCGCGCGTCGGCGGCTCGCAAGTTTCAGAATGTTCTTGTCCTCGGCGCGCACAATATAGTCGTCGCCGATCCGGACGATCGAATAACTTTTCATCTGGCATCCCCTGAGTTGACGTGCGCCGGACAGACGTCAACTGGCACGGATCGTTCCTATGCCAAATTCCCGATGGCTGGATTAGTTTACCGCGCGTTAAGGGCACCGAAGAATGAAATTCGTTTCGCAGCATTCGCAACGACAGCTTCATCCAGCTGTCAAAACTGCGGCAAAACAAAAGCGCGATTCCGGCAAGCTCATCGCACGACCAATGTTCACTTTCGTAGGTTCGTACCACGCCTCAGTCAGCGGCCAGCCCTAAGGATTTTTCGGCCTCGCCGATCCAGCGCCGTACCGAGGCATAGTCATCGAGACGAAAGCCGCCTTCATGCGCGACACGCGTATAGGCGAGCAGCGCGATATCCGCGAGCGTCAGCGTATCGCCGACGAAAAACCTGCTTGCGGCAAGTTCGTGCTCCATCCGCGCCAGAGCAGCATAGCCGCGTTTGACCTTTTCGGGATCGAGTTCGGAGGCGGCCCGGCCGAGATAGACGATCTGGAAACGGCAGTTGGCAATGTAAGGCTCGTGGCTGAACTGTTCCCAGAACAACCATTCGTCCATCTTGGCCGCCGCGAAATCATCGGACGGGATCAGATCGCTGCGGCGGGCGAGATAGCGAATGATCGCGTTGGACTGCGCGAGCGTGCGCCCGTCCTCGAAATTGACGACCGGCACCTGCCCTGCGCTGTTGAGTTTAAGGAATTGCGGAGTTCGGCTCTCCTGCTTGAGGATGTCGACCGCAATCCAGGTGTAGGTCAGCGCGAGATAGTCGCACACCCATTTCACCTTCAGGCAATTTCCTGAATTGGTATCGCCGTAAATCTTCATGGTCGGTCGCCCTTCCCGGCAGAGAAACAGGCGCAACCTATAATGTCAATTATTCCGGGACGAACGCCACCAGCCGGTCAGAATTTGTAGCCGAGGCCAGCGCGCAGGCTGTTGATGTTAATGTCCACCTGTTGAGTGAATCGCACATACTCCCACTCAGCGCGCATGAAGAGGCCGCCGACCAACTTGATGTCGATGCCAAGGCCGCCGCTATAGCCGGAGATCAGGTGGTTTTGGCTTGCGCTGCTTAGAGAAAGCGGTGGCAAATTGGTAAGCGGCACAGTCGCAGAAAAAGTAGAAGTCATTGACCCTCACGGAGCTATAGTTTGTGCCATAGCCCATCGCGAACCCGCCGAACGCATAGGGGAGAAAGCAACCATACGCATAGCCAGCGCGGGCGCGAAACGTCGCATAATCTGTAATTGAGGTCGACTGCGTCGATGTCACCAGCGGATCGTGAATCAGACCATCGGACAGTGCCCCCCCACTGGAAAATTGCTGAGCGGCACTGATGCTGCCGCCGAAATTACCGTGCAGATAAGACATTTCAAGGCCAGCGACCACGTCGTCCCACTGCCAATTATAACCGACGAAAGCTCCATATCCGACCGAACTCTTTTCCGTGGGACCGGCGGGCACTGGTTCGGTTAGACCTGACATCTGACCAATGACGTTGCCTGCGGTCACCTTCCCCAGCAGGCTCTTATCCATCGTCGTACTCGCGAAAGTCGGATTGGCCGTAGCCCAGGCACCTTGTCCGCCGACATAAAAGCCCTGCCAGGCGTTAGGCGGCGTAAAGCCACCCTGCGAGCCGCGAAGGAAATCGGGCATGTCGGCGGCTTGCGCGCTAGCGACAGTCCCCAACATTACCGCCGCTGCCAGTACCGACTCCACGCATCGAACCACTCCCAAGCTACTTAAAACCCGGCGTGATCATCGCTCGTTAACCTTAATCAATCGTTGTCGCGCGTGATTCGCATGATCTTGTCCGAAAACCGGTATCCACTTTTCGGAATCATGCCGCTCCGCAAAACAAAACGGCGCGGGAACTTCCCGCGCCGTTAACAAGTGTTAAGTCTGATGGCCGATCAGCCCTTCGTGACGAGCGGCGGCGCATAGGCCGGCGGGCTCCAGAGATTCCAACGCACGCCAATCTTTACGTCATTCGAGGTGATGTTTTTTAGAACGAATGGATCGGCAACTACCGAGCCGTCAAACGCTCTCGTCGCCCCCGTCGTGCCGTTGCCGAGGCTGATGTAGCGATAAGCCAGTTCGATGGCGACGTTCTGTGTGACTTGGTAGGAAAGGCCGGCATAAGCCGCCCAAGCGAAATTCCATTTACCGGCATCATCACCATAGAAGGTACTATTGCTCAACGCTCCACCCGTGAAAGTGAACCCATCATCACGGAAGCCGCTGATCCGGTTATACGAAGTGCCAATCCCAGCACCGATAAAGGGCGTCACACACCACCAAGTGCCGAGATCGACATAGGCATTGGCCATGAAGACGGCTTCTGACTTACTAGCGGTGTAGTTATCCACGCCAACCTGGTTGTTAGCCAAGGCAAAGGCAGATCCCGCAGGATTACTTTGCGAGCCGTGGAAACTGGCATTCCCGCGCCATTCTCCGGTGATGTCGGCGCGGAACCAGTGGTTAAATTGATACCCCACGCCGAGATCGAATGAAGTCGAGCTATCGAAGCCCAAGCCGTGATTTTGCAGCGAGCCCGGGAAATTTGCGTTTTCCGCATCGATCAAATTGCTGTGGAGGCTTCCCAACTGCTGATTGGTCATGCCGATATCGCCGCGCAGATACCATCCACCGAAGTCCGCGACTGGGGCGTAAGACATCGGCGGGGGCGCGATGGCCATGTCGGCACCGAACGCCATCGACGGCAACAGGAACGCCGCTCCGGCAACCATGAGAGACTTTACACTACGCATCGGCTTCGTCCTTTTGGCCGGTGAGGCAGACGGCCCCACATCAAAACTCACGCCGGGACGATGGCACCAAAAGCTTAAGCGCCGCTTAACCCTAATTTTTAAGGTTGATTTTTCGCGAACAAAATTGTTGCCGCAAGTTCCATCGCCAAAAAAAGGCGATGGCGCCACAAATGCTAATGATGCGTGAATGAAAATGGCGAGCAGCGAATGGCGAATAGAAGCTCGCTCGCTATTCCCTGATTCGCTACCTGCCTGCTTGCGGCATCTTCGGCAGGAACACCGCGAGCAATCCGATCGCGGGAAGGAACGAGCAGATCTGATACACGAAAGCGATGCTGGTGTGATCGGCGAGTTTGCCGAGAACCGCAGCGCCAAGGCCGCCAATGCCGAACGCCACCCCGAAGAACACGCCCGAGATCATGCCGAAGCGGTGCGGCACCAATTCCTGGGCGAACACGATGATCGAGGATGTCGTCGAGGAAATGATGAGGCCGATGAAGACGGTCAGCACCGCACTCGCCGTGAGCCCCGCATAAGGCAAAGCAAGCGTAAACGGCAGCGCACCGACGATCGAAAACCAGATCACGATCTTGCGGCCGAAGCGATCACCCAGCGGGCCGCCAAAGAACGCGCCGGCCGCATTCGCAGCCAGGAAGACGAAAAGATAGAGCTGGGCTGCCTGGGTCGAAACACCGAAGCGGTCGATCAGATAGAAGATATAGTAGCTCGAGAGGCTCGAGACGTAGAGCTGCTTCGAGAACAAGAGCATCACCAGCACCGCGAGTGCGATCTGAACGCGGCGCGGAGACGGCGCGTCCGGATGTGAGACGATCGCGGCTGTCTTTCTGGCCTTGATCTGTGGCTTGTACCATTGGCCGATGCGCCACAGCACGACGATTGCGAGGAAAGCGATCGAAGAGAACCAGGCGATACTGGGCTGGCCGAACGGAACGACGACCAGGGCTGCGAGCACCGGTCCCATCGAGGTTCCGAAACTGCCGCCGAGTTGAAACACCGATTGCGCAAAGCCGTAGCGGCCTCCCGACGCCAGCCGCGCGATGCGTGCCGACTCCGGATGGAACACCGCGGAGCCAAGGCCGACCAGTGCTGCGGCAATCAGGATCACCGCGTATTGGTGGGCGACGCTGAGCAGCAACAGGCCGAAGAAGGTCGAGGACATACCGATCGCCAGCGAAAACGGCTGCGCCTTCTTGTCGGTGAAATGCCCGACCACTGGCTGCAACAGCGAGGCCGTGAACTGGAACGCCAGCGTGATCAACCCGATCTGCGCAAAGTCGAGCGCATAACTGTCCTTCAGGATCGGATACACCGACGCGATCAGGGACTGCATCGTGTCGTTAAGGAAGTGCGAGAAGCTGATACCGGCGAGCACGACATAAGCGGGCCCGGCTGCCACTGCCGTCAGCGAAGGCGCCGCTTCCGCGACGACGACAGGTTCGGACAGGGTTTCATCGGAGACGATAACGGACTTGTTCAAGGAATCATACCCGGCAATGGCAATGGCGATTTCCTACGCCGACGGCAATGGAGCGACCACCGTCAATAGAAAATGGCTGCGATGCGTATGCCGTGCCGTATCAGGCCGCCGCCTGGCCGAGTGCGGAAACGATATGATCGACCACCTCTTCGACCAGCAGACGATCATCGCCCTCGCCCATCACGCGGATCACGGGCTCGGTCCCCGAGGAGCGCACCAACAGCCGGCCATGGCCATTGAGCCGCTTTTCGCCGTCATTGATCGCCGACTTGACGCCGGCATTATCGAGCGGCTTGCCTGAGCGGTAGCGCACGTTTTTCAGGATCTGCGGCAGCGGATCGAAGCGGCGGCAGACTTCGGATACTGGACGGCGGAGTTTTTGCACGACCGCAAGCACCTGAAGGGCGGCGACGAAACCGTCGCCGGTGGTCGCATAGTCCGACAGGATGATATGGCCGGACGGTTCGCCGCCGAGATTGTAGCCACCGGCGAGCATCCGCTCGAGCACGTAGCGATCGCCGACGGGGGTACGGAAGAGTTCGATGCCCTGGTCTTTGAGGAAACGTTCGAGGCCCAGATTCGACATCACGGTGGCGACGATGCCCGGCTTCGCCAGGCGGCCATCTTCCTTCCAGCTTTGCGCGATCACGGCCAGCAGCTGATCGCCATCGACCAGATGCCCGCGCTCATCAACCAGGATAACGCGATCGGCGTCACCATCGAGCGCGATGCCGATATCGGCGCGCAGTTCGCGCACCTTGCGGCTCAGCGCTTCCGGCGCCGTCGAACCGCACTCCTTGTTGATGTTGAAACCATCGGGCTCGACGCCGATCGAGATGACATCGGCACCCAATTCCCACAGCGCTTCCGGCACGACTTTGTAAGCGGCGCCGTTGGCACAATCGACCACGACGCGCAGGCCCTCGAGCGAGAGTTCGCGCGGCAGCGTGCGCTTGGCGAATTCGATGTAGCGGTCATGCACGCCGTCGATGCGGCGCGCGCGCCCAAGGCTCGCGCTTTGCGCCAGACGCCGATCGAGCGACTCGTCGAGCAATTGCTCGATCTGTTTTTCGACGTCGTCCGACAGCTTGAAGCCTTGCGGGCCGAACAGTTTGATGCCGTTGTCCTCGAACAGATTGTGGGAGGCCGAGATCATCACGCCGAGATCGGCGCGCATCGATTTGGTCAGCATCGCGACCGCCGGTGTCGGCATCGGGCCGAGCAGCAGCACATCCATGCCGACCGAGGTGAAGCCGGCCACCATCGCAGTTTCGATCATGTAGCCGGAAAGCCGGGTGTCCTTGCCGATCACGACGCGATGGCGATGGTCGCCGCGCTGAAACACGAGCCCGGCCGCCTGTCCCACTTTCAGCGCCAGTTCCGGCGTGATCAGGCCATTGGCGCGACCCCGAATCCCATCCGTCCCGAAATATTTACGACTTATCGAACCCCCAGCACCGCCCTTAGCCTCTCAAGGCCCAAGTCTCACAAGATCTTGGCCGAGAAACCGAGCCGTCAGCCCCATGCTAACGCAGGAGCCGGTTATAATGCGTTCGACGCTAAAATGACTTCAAAAAATATGATGAATCATTTCGGCTATCGCGTTGCCTGCTATTATAAGTATTTGAAAATAAACATAATTTATTTATGGACCGGAAAGGGCGCAGGGAACCTCACTTCTTGTGTTTGACCCGGCCATCCTCTTTCGACGGGGCCGGCTGGGTGACGCTGACGGCATCGGAGCCCGGAAAGGTCTCCTCCAGGCCCTCCTCCAGCTCGTCCTCAAGTCCCTCCTCGCGGGACTTCTTGGCCGGCTTTTTGACATGGGAGGACTTCGCGGGCGGCTGGGTCATGCGGATGTCCTCCTAAGCGATGTTGCACAGGCACCTACCGTGCTAGATGACAGCCAAAGCTGGATTTACAAGATAGGGCCGGAAAACGTCCATGAAACATATTACCTGCATCGAGGATCTGCGGCAGCGCCATATGCGAAAGGTGCCGAAGGCATTTTTCGATTATTGCGACCGTGGCTCCTATGCCGAGGAAACGCTGCGCGCCAACCGCGAAGATCTGCAGGCGATCAAATTGCGCCAGCGCATTCTCGTCGATGTGTCCAAGCGCGATCCCTCGACGAACATCCTGGGCGAACCCGCCGCGCTGCCGCTGATCCTCGCACCGGTCGGCCTGACCGGCATGCAACATAGCGACGGCGAAATTCATGCCTGCCGCGCCGCGCAGGCCGCGGGCATCCCCTACACGCTGAGCACGATGTCGATCTGCTCGATCGAGGACGTCGCCGCCAATGTCGACAAGCCGTTCTGGTTTCAACTCTACGTCATGAAGGACCGCGGCTTCATCAAGGCGCTGATCGAACGCGCCATCGCCGCCAAGTGCAGCGCGCTCGTGCTCACGGTCGATCTCCAGGTGATCGGGCAGCGCCACGCCGACATCAAGAACGGCATGACGGTGCCGCCGGAATGGTCGCTGTCGAAGTTGGTCGATTTCGCAACCAAGCCCGCCTGGGTCGCAGGCGTGTTGCGCGGCAAGCGCCGCACCTTTGGCAATCTCGTCGGCCATCTGAAGGGCACCGACGATATCACCGCGCTCGGCACCTGGATCGGGACCCAGTTCGACACCACGTTGAACTGGAAGGACGTCGAATGGATTCGCTCAATCTGGCCGGGCAAGCTGGTTCTGAAAGGCATTCTCGATGTCGAGGACGCCAATGAAGCCGTCAAGACCGGTGCGCAGGCGATGGTCGTATCCAACCATGGCGGCCGCCAACTCGACGGCGCACCATCTTCGATCGCAGCCTTGCCGGAAATCGTGGACTCGGTCGGCAGCAAGACGGAAATCATGTTCGACGGCGGTATCCGCTCGGGCCAGGACGTAGTTCGGGCACTCGCGCACGGCGCCAAGTCCTGCATGATCGGCCGCGCCTATGTTCACGGCCTCGGCGCTTATGGCGGCCCCGGCGTCACCAAGGCGATCGACATCATTCGTGCCGAGCTTCTGACCACCATGGGGCTTTGCGGCGTCAACACCATCGCCGAGATCGACGATCACGTGTTGGCGGTGTGAGTTTTCACTCCGACACGCTAGCGTCCAGAATTGTCATGGCTGGGCGTAGCCGTTCGAAGAACAGCGTCGCTTCCGCTTGCCTATGCCCGGCCATCCACGACTTTGCTTCCATGAAATAGATCTGAGACGTAAATGCCCGGGACAAGCCCGGGCATGACGCAGTTCTTGGCTCGAGATCCCAAGTTCGTACTTCGTACGCCCGGGGATGACCGCTTCGCGGTCACATCGGAGGCGCGATGCCGTCTTTGCCGACGCCGATGCGGTTGGTTTCGAGCGAGCCGTCATCCTTCTTCATCGCACCGAAGATGATGATCTTGGCGCCCGGCTTTATGTCGGATTTCTCGCCGTTGACGAAGGCGACGATTGCCGTATCCGGCGTCACCACCACCTTCTTCTCACCGTCCTTGTACTTGACATCGATCACCTGGCCATCGACGCCGGCAACGGTCTGCGCAACCGTCGCGTTGGTCATCGTGGAGTTCGGACGCAGATCCCACGGCCGGAATCCCTCATTGGCGCCACGCATGGCTTCCGGGAAGATATGCACGGCGAGCGCCTTCTGGCTACCGTCGGGTTGCGGCAGGCCGGATACGCCGATGTAGCTGCCTTGCTTGATGTCCGACAGTGAAGTCTTGGCGATTCCGATCACACCGACATCGTCAGTCATGTTGACCTTCACATCGGTGCCCTCGCGGGTTTTGATAGCAAGCGTCTTGCCATCAATGCTTTCGATGGTTCCGCGAATGCGGACCATGGTCGGCTGCTGGGCCCAGGCGCTGGATGCAAGCACGGTGACGACAGCCAGTGAAGCCACGAGCGAGCGCGGCATCCACGAAGAGATTTTCGGCATGATTTTCCCTCAAGGTTTAGGTGGAACTGATCCTGGAATCTTAAGTCGATACCCCGCGGGCGCGAGGTTATTCCGGCTTGGACAGGGAGTTATGTTCTCCGTCATGAGTTACGCAACAGCGCTCCGGATCGTTACATCGGCGGCGTCAGGCCGTCCCGGCCGACGCTGATACGGCCGGTTTCGAACGATCCGTCAGGCAGTTGCTTGACGAAGGCGATGATCTTCGCATCGGCCTTCAGATCAGCGCGGTCGGCGGGAACATAGGTCACGACGGGGGTATCGGGACCAACCGTGACTTTCTTTTCGCCATCCTTGTATTTGATCATCAGGGTCTGGCCGTCATTGCCGGCCACCTGCTCGGAGACCGTCGCATTGGTCATGGTCGAATTTGGTCTGAGATCGTAGGGACGCGATCCTTCGCCGGTCCCGCGCATGTCTTCCGGGAAGACATGAACCTCCACGGCCGTCGGCACGCCGTCCGGTCCCGGCACCGTGGTGGTGCCGATGAAGGAGCCGAGCTTGATATCGGCAAGCGATATCCTGATGATTCCGACGACCTTCGCATCACCGGTCAGGTGAAGCTTGACGTGCTCGCCGCTGCGCGACCTGACCGAGAGCACATCGCCATCGACGCCTTCGATGGTGCCGCGGACCCGCGTCGGCGTGGGCGGCTGCTGGGCCGCAGCAACGAGAACGGATGCAGCCACCATCGCGACGGCGACAAGCGGACGGGTGAGCGTTGAACGAGCGACAGACATGCGAAACCTCCGTGGTGGCCGGCACCATAACGATGGATACGGACGGTTCCATGATATGGCCGCTCACAAGCGCGCGAGCACACCAAGCCTGGCAGCCCTTTTAGGTCGCTCAGCCCCCACTGAGATCGGCCTCGACCAGGGCGCGCAGCTCGAGCGTCACTTCCGGCCTCTGGCCAAACCACAGCTCAAAGCCGCGCACCGCCTGATGCAAGAGCATGCCGAGCCCGTCGGCTGTCTTCAGGCCCCGCGCCCGTGAAGCCTTCAACAGCGCTGTTTCCAACGGAACATAAACGAGGTCGGCCACGATGGCCGATTGCGGAAGAAGACTGACATCAACGTCAAGCGCCGGCTGGCCGTGCATGCCGAGCGAGGTGGTGTTGACCAGAAGCCCGGCGCGCGGAAGCAACTCGCCAAGCTTTTCCCACGCCACGGAATGCACCGCCGGTCCGAATTGATCCGCCAGCGCACGGGCGCGCTCCATGGTGCGGTTCGCCAGATGCACGCGTTGGATGCCGCGCTCGATCAAGCCGTACACGACCGCGCGCGATGAGCCGCCGGCCCCTAACACCAGCGCGTCATCGGTGTTGTCCCAGCCTTTTGCGGACGCGTCGAGGTTGTTGATGAAGCCTTCGATGTCGGTGTTGGTCGAGCGCAGCTCGCCGGCCTCGTACCACAGCGTATTGGCCGCGCCGACCGCGCGTGCCCGCGCATCCGGCACCGTCAGCGCGAGCGCGCGTTCCTTGTGCGGCAAGGTGACATTGGCGCCGACAAAGCCGTGACCCGACAGGTGCTGGACGAATTCCGCAAAACCCTCCGGCGGCACCGCCTCGATATTGTAGCCGCCCTCGATGCCGAGCTTACGCAGCCAGTAATGATGGACCAGCGGCGAGCGTGAATGCGCCGCCGGCCATCCGATCAGGCATGCGACGCGGGATTTGGTCATGGAAGCCATCATCATCCATTCCCATCGGACAAGCCGTGAGGGCTGTCAATGCTAGAGGTGGATCGTCGCTGCAACGATCGCGCACAGGATCAGCGCCAGCGCGGCCGCAAACCAGATCGCGGCGAGATTGATCCATTGATAGGCCAGCGCGCCACACACCGCGCCTGCGACCAAAGCCGCCCATAGCAAGAGATTGGGCAGCCACGCCCAGCGCTCGCCACCGGTCAATGCCGCGGCCAAGAGCTGACCGACCTTCACCAGCGCACCGGTGACGTAAGTGAGGCCAAGGCCGGCGCCGCCGTCGATCTGGAACACCGCGTTCTCTAGTCCCATCGCCAGCACCATCGCAGCGACCGCGGCATTCGACAGGCCAAACGCATAACAAAGCGCGGCGAGCGCCAACAGCAACGCCTCCACCAGCAGCACCCATGGCTGGCGATTGGCCCCCCGGCCCAGCACGATCAGACTGCCGCACGCCGCGCCAGTCACGAACAACAGGATCAAGCCGATCGCCTCAGCGGCGTTCGACCAATGCCCCTGCGCCAGGCTGACGCCCAACCGTGTCGAATTGCCGCTCATGAAGGAAACGAACAACCCGCCGAGATGCAGGAAGCCAATGCCGTCGATATATCCGGCCATCGCACTCAGCGCACAAGCGAGCGCGAGATTGCGGCGTGACTTGAGAATCATGGAGCCCCATCGCCGTGACGGGCCTCAGTTTTCACGAAAGCAGCCACATTGGGAAGCGCTTTGCCCCGTCATTCCCACGCTCGCGCGGGAATGACGGGGCAGAGATCAAGCCGCGACGCGATGGGCGGCGATGATCTGGTCGGCTGCCCGGCCCGTCACTTCCGCCATGCGATCGAACTGCCGCGTGAAGCTGCCGGCGCCGGCCGTGGCCGACCGCAACTCCACGATCAACTCGCCGATCTCGGCCTCCGGCATCATCGCGCGCACGCGATCCCATCCCGGCCAGTCCTCGCGGGTGTCGAAGCCAAGAATCTGTCCGCGCCGCCCCGACAGGATGGCGTTGATCCTGGCGGTTGCTTCCGTCGGACAGACGATCTCCACGACGTGGATCGGCTCAAGCAATACCGGCTGGCACTGCGGCAACGCTTCGCTGACCCCGATCCGCGCCGCGGTACGGAACGCAAGATCGGACGAATCCACGCTGTGATATGAGCCGTCGGTCAACGTCACCTGCACGTCGATCACGGGAAACCCGAGAGGCCCGCGCAACAAGGCGTCGACGACGCCTTCTTCGACGGCTGGGATGTAATTCCGGGGCACCGCGCCGCCGACGACCTTCTCGTGAAACTCGAAACCGCCGCCGCGCGTCATTGGTTTGACTTCGAGGACGACGTCGCCGAACTGGCCATGGCCGCCAGACTGCTTCTTGTGCCGTCCGCGCTGGCTGATCGGCTTGCGGATGGTCTCCTGATAGCCGATCGCGGGTGGATGCGATTTGACGTTGACGCTGAAGCGATCGCGCAAGCGCTCCAGCGCGACGCGCAGATGCATCTCGCCCTGCCCCCACAGCACGATGTCGTGGGTGCGCGGGTTCTGCACCATGGTCAAGGATGGATCTTCCTCGTTCAGCCGCAACAAGGCCTGACCGAGCTTGACGTCGTCCTTGCGGTCGACAGCCGCAACAGCAATCGCCAGCACCGGCGGTAACGGTTCGACATGCACCAGTTCTGGCGGCGCGGTCTTGCCGCTCGACACGGTGTCGCCGGTCTTCACGGTGTCGAGCTTGCCGAGCGCGACCGTCTCGCCGGCCTCAACGGAGGCGCGCTTGTTGTCCTGGGCGACGCCGAGCGACGATACGCCCGACACCCGGCCGGCTTCGCCCGATGAAGCATGCAGCGTGGCGCCGTCTTCAAGCCGCCCGGCAAGCACACGCGCGAACGACAGTTTGCCCCCATGTTGCAGATGCACCGTCTTGAACACATAGGCGAGCGCTTCCTTGGAAGATGCAACACCAAGACGTTTGGCGGTCTCCGCCACGCCGGGCGCCTCGTGCCGCAGCGCCTTCATCAGGCGCAGCACGCCGTTCTCGCGCATGGCAGAGCCCAGCAACACCGGACAGATCAGCCCTTCGCGCAATTCGCGGGCCAAATCGTCGAACACAGCGTCACGCGGCGGTGCGATGTCTTCCAGCAGCTGCTCCATCAATCGGTCGTCATGATCAGCGAGCTTCTCCAGCATCGAGAAGCGAGCCTCCTTCTCGCGATCGAGATCGCCACCTTCGAGCGTGACGACTTCGGACGCCTTGTGCTCGCGATAGACGAAGGCGCGCTCCAGCGCCAGATCGACAAAACCCTCGATCAGATCGCCGTTCCAGATCGGGATCTGGCGGAGCACCAGCGGAACGCGCGAAGCCGGCTGCAAGGTCGCGAGCGTCTCGCGGATACGTTTGTTGGCGCGGTCGATCTTGTTGAGGAAGAGAAAGCGCGGAATGCCGAGATCTTCCAGTTCGCGAAGGATGATCTGAAGCTGCGGCAATTTCTTCTCGTCGGCTTCGCAGACCACGATCGCCGCATCGACGGCGGGAAGTGCGGAGCGCATGTCGTGGGCGAATTCGACCGAGCCGGGGCAGTCGATAAAAGTGTAACTATCGCCCATGAAGCCAGTGGTGACGGCCGTCAGTCCGACGCCCATCTTGTGACGGCGCGCCTCGGAACCCGCATCGCCGACAGATGTCCCGGCATCGACGCTGCCGGCGCGCGTGATGGCGCCCGTGCGCGCCAGTATCGCTTCAAGAAGTGTGGTTTTACCGCTTTGGAAAGGGCCCACCAGCGCGATGCACCGTGGACCGCGGGGACTTCTGACGTCTTGTCCCATTGCCGCCTCCTCATATGGAGCTCGGCCCTTGATTGGGTCGGCAAGAATGTATGCTCTTCCTCCGTCTGCGTTTTGGCAAGAAAGAAAATCGCTGCGGTGCGGCCGTCTGGGAAAACCATATCGGAACCGTCATTGCCTGCGACAAATGCAAAGCGTTTGCGCACGCAATGACGTGCAGCGCTATTCGTTAGCGTCCCGGACGCAGTTCCAGGCTTTCCAGTCCGGCAGCGACGCTCAAGCCGATCTGGCCTTGCAGGCTGAGCGGCTGGAGTGCGATGGAATTGTTGGAACCGCCGACCAGCACGTTGCCGCCCGCGCCGATACCGATGGTGGCGCTGCCTTGCGCGCCGGCGTAATTGCCGGAGAGATCGCCGGGACCAAGCCTCTTGGTCGGCGCGAAAACGCCCCAGGCGAGCGCGGTTTCTTCGGTGATGCCGAGATCGACGCCAACTTTCCGGATGGTCGCGACGTAGCGGTCTTCCGGGAAGCCATCGATGCGCAGCACGCAGCCGAGATTAGTGACCGAGCCGACGATGAAGCCGATGGTCGCTCCACCGCGGCATTCGAGCACGCCGACCTGAACGCGCTCAACCGGCTGAGCATTAAGTCCGGCGAACGGCGTAGCCAGCGACGCGGCGGCGATGCTGGCAAGGATGATCAAACGACGCATGAAGAAATCTCCGGCTGAAGGTGTGATGCGGGCAGAGAAAGATGAACGAGCGCCCGAAGGAATATATCGGGTGCGTCCATTCTCTATGGCACAAGTCCGCGGCCCGCTCCAGACGCATTCCCCGGATGTAGCGCAGGACGAAGCCATGCGCTGCCGATCCGGGGTCCACGTTAACTATGGGTGCCGGTTCTGCGGGGACCGGGATATTTCCGACTTATCTCAGATTGCCGCAGAAGCGCTGAATGCGTTTGCAGGCGTCCTCGAGATCGGAGGTCTTGGTGGCGTAGGAGATGCGGAACGCCGGCCCCAATCCGAACGCCGACCCCTGCACCACCGCGACGCCCTCGGTTTCCAGGAGTTCGGTGACGAAATCCTGGTCGTCGGCGATGACCTTGCCCGACGGCGAAGTCTTGCCGATGGTGCCAGCGCAGGACGGATAGACATAGAAGGCGCCTTCCGGCCGCGGACAATCGATACCCTTGGCCTGGTTGAGCATCGACACCACGAGGTCGCGCCGCTCCTTGAACACCTGGTTGTTCGCCGGAATGAAATCCTGCGGACCGTTGAGCGCTTCGACGGCGGCCCATTGCGCGATCGACGACGGGTTCGACGTCGACTGCGACTGGATCGTCGACATCGCCTTGATCAACGGCACTGGACCTCCGGCATAACCGATGCGCCAGCCGGTCATGCAATAGGCTTTCGAAACGCCGTTGACCGTCAATGTGCGCTCATACAGTTTCGGCTCGATCTGGGCCGGCGTCGAGAACACGAAGTCGTCATAGACCAGATGCTCGTACATATCGTCGGTCATCACCCAGACCTGCGGATGCTTCACCAGCACGTCGGTGATCGCCTTCAGCTCAGTGCGCGTGTAAGCAGCTCCCGTCGGATTCGACGGCGAGTTGAGAATGATCCATTTGGTCTTGGGCGTGATCGCCTTCTCCAGCGCATCGGGCTGCAACTTGAAGCCATGCTTCGCCGTGCATACGACCGGAACGGATTCTCCACCGGCCAACGCCACCATCTCGGGATAGCTGACCCAATAGGGCGCGGGGATGATCACCTCGTCGCCGGGATTGATGGTCGCCATCAGCGCATTGTAGAGCACCTGCTTGCCGCCGGTGCCGACGATGATCTGGTTCGGTTTATAGGCAAGGCCGTTCTCGCGCTCGAACTTCGCGATGATCGCCTGCTTCAGTTCGGGAATGCCGTCGACCGCGGTGTACTTGGTCTTGCCGGCTTCGATCGCGTGGATCGCCGCCAGCTTGATATTGGCGGGCGTGTCGAAGTCGGGTTCCCCCGCGCCGAGGCCGATAACATTGCGCCCCGCCGCTTTCAGCTCACGTGCTTTATCCGTGACCGCGATTGTCGCGGACGGCTTCACACGGTCAAGCGCAGCGGACAGGAACGGCATCATGATCTCCCGGCAAACGTCGCGCATTGGAAACAGCACGACTCGATTTGAGTGGAATGCCCGGCACATTAAAACGAGGCTTGCATCATCGCAAGAAGCTTGGCCCGAAAGGGCCGAACTTTAGAGATCGTTAAATGGCAACGGCTAGCTTGCCTGCGCAATATTCATAAAATTCCACGGCGAAATGGCTTATTTCTGGCAAGGCCTGCGATCCGGCGAGTGGCTGACTTTGGCGCGTGCGCGCGGCTACAGCCTGATCCTGCTCGCCCTCTGTATCGTAGCGATGGCCGGCTGGGTCGCCCTGTCCGACGGTCTCATCGACCGTAACGGCAAACCCATCGGCACCGACTTCTCCAACGTCTACGCGGCGGGCGATCTGGCATGGCAGGGCCGCGCCGTCGACGCCTATGATCCGCCGCTTCAGCACCAGGCCGAAAAGGCCGTGTTCGGCCGCGATGTGCCGTTTTTCGGCTGGCACTATCCGCCGTTTTTTCTTGGCGTTGCCTTTCTCGTCGCCGCCCTTCCCTACGCATGGGGCCTCTCGGTCTGGCTCGCGGCAAGCTTTGCGGCCTATCTCGCAGCCCTACGCGCGATCCTCCCGCGCAAGGAGACGCTGCTGATCGCCACAGCCTTCCCTGCCGTGTTCGTCAATATCGGTCACGGCCAGAACGGCTTTCTCACCACTGCGTTGCTCGGCGGCGCGCTGTATCTTTTAAGCTCCCGCCCCTGGTTTGCGGGCGTTCTGATCGGCCTCCTCGCCTACAAGCCGCAATTCGGCGTGATGATTCCTATCGCGCTTCTGGCCGGCGGTTATTGGCGCACCATTGGTGGCGCGATTCTGACGGTTGCGGCACTCATCGCACTCAGCACACTCACGCTCGGCACGGATATCTGGCACGCCTTTGCTGCATCGACGACGTTTACGCAGACCGTAGTGCTGGAGGCCGGCAACACCGGTTGGGAGAAAATCCAGTCGATCTTCTCGGCCGTGCGAATGTGGGGCGGAATCATTCCCATCGCTTACGCCGTTCAGTTTTCACTCGCCGCGACATTGGCCGCCACGCTCGCGTGGCTATGGCACAGTGACGCTGCGTTCGAACTGAAAGCTGCGGCGCTGGCTGTGGCAAGCCTGCTCGCCACGCCCTACGTGCTCGACTACGACCTGGTCGTGTTGGGCCTTGCGATCGCCTACCTTGTGCGGCTCGGACTGGCTAACGGATTCCGCAGCTTCGAGATCAGCGCCCTCGCCGCTGCATGGATTGTCCCGCTATGGTCACGCGGCATCGCCCAGATCACCGCGATCCCGCTCGGACTATCGGTCATGCTGCTGCTTTATGTACTGATCATGCGGCGGGCGTTGCAGGATCGCGCCATGGTTGACATCACCCCTGCCGCAGTCGCGCAGGCGTGATCAATTTGACCGCACTTTCGCGCGCCCGTGGTATGAACTTCCTCGTCGCTGCAGTGCAGTAGAGGTTTTTGACCTATTCCAGCTTCAACCCTTGCGACGCGTCCTCATCGGCATCATTGTTTGGCCAAGTTGCGGGAGGAAAAGCCACCCGCTCTCACCGATTGAACTGTTTCGCAATGTACAAACTCTATTCCATGCAACGCTCGGGCAACAGCTACAAGGTCCGCCTGGCGCTGGCTCTACTCAACGCGCCCTATCGCGCGATCGAGATCGACATTCTGCGCGGCGAGAGTCGCACGCCGGATTTTCTGGCGAAGAATCCATCCGGCCAGGTTCCGCTGCTCGAAGTCGCCGAAGGCCGCTATCTCGCCGAGTCCAACGCAATCCTTTGGTATGTCGCGCGTGGTACATCGCTGGCGCCGGATTCGCCGATCGAGCGCGCCGAGGCGCTGCAATGGATGTTCTTCGAACAGCACGCGCTGGAGCCCAATATCGGCGCGGCCTATTTCTGGCTCGCGCTGGTCAAAGGCGGCCGAGATCTGCAAACGCACGCGCTGGAAGACTGGATGGAGCGCGGTTATGCCGCGCTTCAGGTGATGGAAAACCACCTCAAGACCCGCGACTATTTCGCCGCCGGCCAGTTCACGATCGCCGACATCGCGCTCTACGGCTACACGCATGTCGCCGACCAATGCGACTATGACCTCTCGACCTTCCCGGCGGTTCGAGCGTGGTTAAGGCGCGTCGAGCAATCTCCGGGCTTCGTCCCGATGGACTGGCAACCAGCAGAGGCTGCCGAGGCTTGAAGCGATGAAGAAGAGCGGGGACGAATTGCGGGGATAGCGGGTAAAGCGCCAGTTTTGCCGCGATTTCGCCGCTTTTCTCGCGAACCCGCCCCAATCCTGCCCGTGAAAATTGTCACAAACCTCATCGTGCGGCGATTCGCCCACCCGTGATTTAAGGATTTAGACCATGCCCCGGTCTTCGGGCCCAGCAGGCTTTACCAATCCGGCAGTCGCGGTGGCATCACCCCGCCTGATCGACGCGGTTGCAGCTTCGCTTGCGATCGCCTCGCTGTCGCTTTGTCTGATGGTCACCCTCACCATGCTGTCGAGCAAGCTCGGCGCGGGTGTGCTCATTCCGGCATAAGCTCAGCTTAATTCATTTTCTTAGAGCCGACTTGCTTTGACACTTAGGCGATGATCCGCATCGCGATCGGAGGATGATGAAGTCTCCTGCCGCATTGGTCACGGCGGCGCTTGTGATGGCCATTCTCGTGGCCGCGTCATTGCTGATTGCCGCTGAGACGCGTGGCGATGATGCGCCACTTGGCCTCAAAGCGCCGTGTTACGACCATTCGTGAAAGATGAAGAACGCGCCTGACGCGATCAGCGCAAACCCGAGAGCGTGATTCCAGCCGAGCGGCTGCTTGAGATACAAGACCGAGAAACCGGCAAATACGATCAGCGTGATCACTTCCTGCATCGTCTTGAGCTGTGCCGCGCTATAGACCGCGCTGCCCCAACGATTGGCGGGCACCGCCAGCCAATATTCGAAGAAGGCAATTCCCCAGCTCACCATGATCACCAGTGGAAGCCAGCTGCTCTTGAATTTGAGATGACCATACCACGCGAAAGTCATGAAGATGTTGGATCCGAACAGCATCAGGACAGGCAGAATTGCCGGCGGCACGGTGGGCATGGATATCCTCTCAAGGGTTCAACGTCTGGGCTGTGGCAGGATGAAATCGGGCAATATCTAACCTTCCCACGCGAGGGCTGGTTCCCCGCGGTTCGGCCCCATTCGACGCAAAATAAACGGACGGTTGTACCGAGGCCGTCAACGGCTTTTTAACGCTACGCCGCGAAACCTCACTGACAAAGCGCAACTATCCATCAAACTGCCTGCCTTATCCTCGTGAGCAACGGGATTCGAGCCACATGCAGTTCGACTGGCGTGCCATTTCAGGACCGGCCCTCACCGTCGCAACGGCAGGGATCGCGCTCGTCACCAACCAACTGCTGCACACCGTCCCCAATCCAGCGCCGCTGTTCGTCTGCATCGTGGCGCTCGCGGGATCGCTTTCCGGCCTTCGCTCGGGCCTGATCAGCGCGGCCCTTGCGATTGCCTCCAGCGCGCTGATTTTTACGGCCCGCGGCCTTCCGGTCGGCTCCTCCGCCTCTGACCTTGCCCGGCTTTCCATGCTGGCGCTGGCCGTGGTCGGTACCGCAGTTATCACCGGCCTGTTGCGGCAAAGGCTGATTGATACGCTTGCCTGGGAGCGCCGTCATCACGCCACCGCCGAACGATTGTCGGCCGCGCTCGACCAGGTCGACATCGGCATCGTGCTGCTCGATTCCGACACCCGCGCCGAATTCATCAACCGCGCCTTTCGCGATACTTTCGCGCTTCCCGATGAAAAGGCCGACAGCAAGCCGCCTTTCATCGCGCTGATGTATCATGGCCGCGACACCGGCGCCTACGAAATGCCGGAAGAAGAATTGAACGCTTTCATCGCACAGCGTACAGAGATGATGCGCGCCGGCGACTCCACGCCGATCAACATCAATCTCAGCGACGGTCAGGTGCTTCGTTTCAGTTGCACAGCGCTGCCCGACGGCGGGCGCATGTTGAGTTATACGCCCGTCACCGAACTCGTTCGCCATACCGACGATCCCACCTACGCCGAACATTTCCGCGCGATGCGCGGCAAGCAGTTGCATAGTCCGTTCCCGGGTCTGCGCGCGGCCGAATAGGGCTGCGATCAAGGCCGGATCGATCCCCGTCTAGCTTGAACCACAGGTTGAACATCTCCTGTGGATAAATCCTGGTGTCACGGCTGCGTTACAAAGCAGGATTAGCCTTCAGCTGCGTTTGATCAGGCCCCCCGTCGAAGATCATCCGCGCCCCCAGCGGTCCCCGTCAGTCGCCGCGTCTGACCGGGGCCGCACTTTTTTGTCCCGACATTTCCAGAGCTTTTGCCGTTCCCGCACCGCGCGGCGCGTCAGCCACGCGCGGCAGTGCCTTGCGCGTTAGCCGCATACGGTCACAATAGGCCCTTCGCTATCGCACACAGGATTGATCCATGGAAATTCGCAACCTCGGTGGCTCGGGTCTACGCGTCTCCGCCGTCGGCCTCGGCTGCAACAACTTCGGCCAGCGCACCGACCTCGAGACCTCGCGCAAGGTGATTCACAAGGCGATCGACCTCGGCATCACGCTGTTCGATACCGCCGACATCTATGCGAACATGGGCGGCTCCGAAACGGTGCTTGGCGAGGTGCTGGGCGACCGCCGCAAGGACATCGTGCTGGCGACCAAATTCTCAAAAGCCATGAGCACCGACGGCACCAAACAGGGCGCGTCGCGGCGCTACATCATGTCCGCCGTCGAGGCGAGCTTGAGGCGGCTGAAGACCGACTATATCGATCTCTACCAGCAGCATGACTACGACCCGCTGACGCCGATCGACGAGACGCTGCGGGCGCTGGACGACCTGATCCGGCAAGGCAAGGTGCGCTATATCGGCAATTCGAATTTTCCGGCATGGCGCATCGCGGAAGCCGAACACGTCGCGCGCGCGATGAATGCCAGCCGCTTCATCTCGTGCCAGGACGAATACAGCCTCGTCGTTCGCGATATAGAAAAGGACCTGTTACCGTGTGCGCGGGAATACGGGCTCGGTCTGCTGCCGTTCTTTCCACTCGCAAGTGGTCTGTTGACCGGCAAGTACAAGCGCGGCGAAGCGGCGCCGGAAGATACGCGGCTCGGCCTCGTCGAGCGGCTGCGCGACCGCTACGTCACGCCGCGCAATGAGGAGATCGTGGAGAAACTGCAGGCGTTTGCGAAAGAGCGCGGGCACACGATGCTCGAACTGGCGTTCTCCTGGCTCGCAGGCCAGCGGCAGGTCGCAAGCGTGATCGCTGGCGCCACGCGCGTCGAACAGGTCGAGCAGAATGCCAAGGCGATCGGCTGGCACTTGAGCAGCGAGGACATGGCGGAGATCGATCGGATCACGAAGGGGTAGCTTCAATACCGCCCATGACGAATTGTCTGGAAAATCAGCCGTCCCGACAGATCGCCTGTTCCCGATGCGGAACGGAATTCACCTGCACGCTCACAGGCCCCTGCTGGTGCAAGGAAGAAACCGCGCGACTGCCGATGCCGACTGACAGCGAAGATTGCCTGTGCCGCGAATGCCTGCGCAAGGCGGCCGCACAGCCCTCTCGCGAGCCGCGAGCCTGAATATTGCTGTCGCCTTTTTGACGTTCTTCGACCATAAGGCCCATAGGGTGAAGACTCTGGAAGATGCCGGCATTGTATAAGATGCCGGCGTTTTCCTTTAGCGGGCGAAGGGCGGCTGTTACATGCAATTTTCATCGAAGCGTTTGAAGCCGAAACTTGGCCGCAGCCTGCTCGTCCTCGGCGCTCTTTATTTGACAAGCGGCGGCGCGGCACAGGCCCAGAACATCGATGAAGGCAAATCGGCGCCGCAATTGTATGCGGCAACCTGCGCGGCGTGCCACAAGAACCCGGGCGCGCTTGCCAAAGGCCGCTTCCGCGCTACGCTCGCCTCGTACCTCGCGGACCACTACACGACCGGCGTGGGCGAGGCCTGGGCGCTGGCCGGCTATCTCGCGTCGGTCGATGCGGGACCGGCCCGATCACGAACCGCCAAGCCGAAGCGGCCACCGTCAGCTCAATCGAATTGAGATTTTCTCGCGGGGCTGGGGAAACTTGACGATCCTTGGCCGACGGCGAATCGCCAGAACCGGTTAGTCGGCGTTCTGCTGGGCGAGTATCATGGCCTTCACGCTGTTGACGACCGCGATGCGGGTGAACTGGCCATCATCATAGGCCTTGCGGAAGCGATCAAAGTCCCGGACCGAGATGCAGCCGTTGGAATCACCGTTGGGGCCGAGCATGTAGCTGTGCACGAGCAACCCTGAGCGGCCGCCAATATCGCTGCCGTCGGCAGGCGTCATGCGCAGCGCGGCCACACCGTGAAAGTCCTTTTCGCGCGGCTTCAGCGAGTAAACGGCGGGCGGCGTTGCGCCTACCATGCGCATGGAAACATGGTCGGGGTCGTCGCGCAGGCTGCCCATGCCGGAATGCGCCTCCATGACCATCCCGTTGGGCAGGTAAACGGCGTGCGCCGTGATGTCGTAGACGGCCGTCTCATTGTCATAGCCTAGCGCAGCCAAATCGGGCGCCTTACCAAGCCCAATCGAGGCAACCGCTACCTTGGTCTTCACCATGTCGGAGAGCTTCTGAAACACCGAACGCTCGGCCGGCTGCTGAGGCGGCGGGCTCTCAATCGGTGTCGTCGGTATCGATGCTGTTGCCAAGGCCAAGGCCTGGCTCGTTTGCGCGGGCTGGACGGCCGCAGCAGGGCGAGATCTCGGCAGCGGAATTCCGGCCGCCGTGGCCACCGCGGGCTTCGCCTCGATGGCCCGATCAATGGCGCGAGGCCCGTCATCGGAAATAGCAGGCCGAAAACCGTCGGGCATCCACCGGGTCGCCAGCGCCTCCTGGGCGGTCGAGAGCTCCGGCTCCGCCCTGGCCATGACGTAACGTTTCAACGGCTGCAAGGCGGCGGCACCGGACACGGCCGGCGCAACAAAACGATCTTCAAAGGTCGTGCGATCGGCATTTCCCGTCAGCGTCGCGGAAGCCGTACGAAGGCTGGAATTCGCCATCCAGGCAGCAACCATCAGCGACGCACCGATCGCGGCCGAGGTAAATAAGGCTGTCTTGAGCCATCCCGAACGCCGTGATGGCCCACCGGCAGTCGCAGCCGGGCCGCGTGACGGCCTGCTGGCTGTCGTGGCCTTCGCAGCCATCGAGCCCCCAATATTGCCTCGACGAGGTCGCACGAATCCCCCACGGATTGGTCGATTGGACCAAAATAACGCAATCAACGCCAAAAGTAAGGCAAAATCGATACTATCGGTGGCTTGATACCGCGTCTAGCCGGATATTTTACTCGAGCCGGCCTGGTTGCCTGTGGTTAAGGCGGAAAAGCCGGTTACAGCCCAAAACCCATAGTCGCTTTTAGCATCCTTGCTAATACCCTTGAGCCAGTCCGGTGCCACGGCGCGGGTCATTCGCCCCATAAAACCGGTTCCGGCCGATCGCCTTTCCCTCAAGGCTCGGCGCGCCCACCATGATCGCGGCCACGTGGTTGGCAGGCACGGAATCGTCGAAGCGATACCCCATGTTATTCAGAATCTTGCGGGTGTCGGGCGAGAGGCCATACGGCTCCACATTCGTCACATCCGGCAGCCACTGATGATGTATGCGAGGGGCATCGACGGCTTCCTGAATATTCATTTGAAAATCGACCACGTTCAGGATGGTTTGCAGGACCGTCGTGATGATGCGCTTGCCGCCTGGCGTGCCGAGAACAAGCACCGGCTTGCCATCTTTCGTGACGATCGTCGGGCTCATCGAACTCAGGGGTATCTTGCCCGGCGCGACCGCATTGGTGTCGCCCTGCACGATCCCGTAACTATCGAGCCGGCCAGGATTTGGCGTGAAATCGTCCATCTCATCGTTCATCAACACGCCAGTGCCTGAGGCGACAACCCGCCCCCCAAACCAGTCATTCAGTGTATAGGTGAGTGAGACGGCGTTGCCGTTGACGTCGATGATCGAGAAGTGCGTGGTGTTGCTGCCCTCGTGAGACGCAATTTCTCGACCCATTTCGCTGGAGTTTCCGGCCTTGTCCGCCATTATCGCCGCCCGAATTTTCGCCGCGTAACCTTTGTCGATCAATCTCTCGACCGGATTTTTGACAAAAGTCGGATCGCCAAGCAGCGTGTTGCGATCGACAAAGGCGTGACGCATGGCCTCGATTTCGTAGTGCAGCGCCTGCGCCGATCCCCAACCAAGTTCACGAAGCGGATATCCTTCCAGGATATTCAGCATCTCGCAGATCGCAACGCCGCCGGAACTCGGCGGCGGCGCCGAGATCACGTGATAGGCCCTGTAATCGCACTCGACGGGTGGAAGCTCGCGCGTGCTGTAGCTCTTTAAATCCCCTGAATCGATGATTCCGCCACCCGCTTGGCTGGCCTTGACGATGGCGGCGGCGGTCTTGCCTTCATAGAAACCTTTTGCGCCCTGCGCTCTGATCAAACGCAAGGTGCCGGCAAGGTCGCGCTGCACCAGCCTTTGGCCCGCGGCGAAAGGCTGCCCGTTGTGGAGGAAGATTTCGCCGGCTGACGGAAATTTCCTGAAGTCATCGGTCACAGAGACGAGCATGTCGACATCGCCCTGATCCAGGATGAATCCATCTTCGGCCAGTTCAATCGCGGGATCGATCAACGCGGCGCGCGTCATCGTCCCGTATTTCGTCCGCGCATATTCCAGGCCCGAGACGGTGCCGGGGACGCCAACCGCCAGCCAGCCGGTCGTGCTCAGGCCGTTGATGACCTTTCCGTCCTTGTCGAGATACATGTCCGGCTTCGCGGCCCGCGGCGCCTTCTCGCGAAAATCGAGAAACGTCTTGCGTCCATCAGCAAACCGGATCGTCATGAAGCCGCCGCCGCCGAGATTGCCGGCAGCCGGATAAACTACTGCCAACGCATATCCCACCGCGACCGCCGCATCGACCGCGCTGCCGCCGCGCTTGAGAATGTTGACGCCCGCTTCTGTCGCGAGGTGTTGCGCGGTGACCACCATTCCCTTCTCGGCGGCCACGGGTCGCATGGAAGCGGCATTGGCGGGTGAAACCGCAGCCAGCGGCCAAAGGCAGGCGAGGAGAATGCGAAACCCCGCTTGTCTTCCCAAGGTGATGCCGGATCGATCGAAGCGAGTTGTGAACCCGCTGCCTAAAGCTCGCAATGACTTATCCCTTCCGATTGGGTATCTTGTCACCCGCCGAATGAAGGTTCCAACGTACTTTAGCAAGGTTTGTATTCGAATGCTTCCTGGGCGCTGCTTTGCCGCCGCTGCCACGGCGTTCTCCCTGATCGCGATCGGGCTTTTCCAGGTGCCGCAGGCCGCCGCGGCACCTGACGCCTGCGGCGAGGTCACTGTCTTGCCGTCACCGCTGGCGCCCTGGACCGGTGCGACGCTGCGCGTCATGGTCATCGCCCAGAAACCAGTCGAAGGCACGCTTTCGCTGATCGCGCCCGACGGAAAGGTCGCGGTCAAATCGTCAGACCGGCATGAAGGGCCGCCTTACTCCTGGTTCGTCGAGGTCGCTTCACCGGCCGCCGGGACCTGGCGCGCGACGCTGGGAGACAGCCGAGCGGCGGGTTGCGACCCGGTAACCCGCGACATCGCCGTCAGCCCACGCAAGCCAGAGCCGTTCAAAATTCCGGCCGGAAGCATCTGGCAGACGCGTAATAACTGGGACGGCACGAACGAAGCCCTGTTCTCGGCATGGATCGAGAAGCTGTTCGACGCACCGCCCGACCAGGACCTGAACTGGAAGGTCTGGTACGAAGTGCTGCGCGACCCCTCGCGCAATTTTCTGTACAATTATCTCGGCCGCAACGAAGACACGACGCAAACCGGTCTTCGCCCGGATTGTGCCGACTTTGTCTATTTCCTGCGCGCCTACTTTGCCTTCAAGATGGGGCTGCCGTTCGGCTATTCGAATTGCTCCCGCGGTTTCGGCGGCAAGCCGCCGAAGTGCTATCAGTGGTTCGACGTCGAGCATCCTGAAGTCACGCGTCCGCCGCCGCCGCCCGAGCAGGATGCAGCGGTGCCTGGAACAGAGGCGGCACCCCCACCTCCGCCGCCGCAGGCGCCGAGCCTCCTGCGATTGTTCGGCCAAACCGAGACACCGGCTGATGTGCCCGCCACCACGCCGCCTGCAAAGGCACCGCCGCCCAAGCCGAAACGTCCGACGAATTTTGGCGAATATCTGCGCGATGTCGGCGACGTCGTCCACACCGGCGCGGTGCGCGCCGGCGACGACAATGCCGATTTCTACATCGTGCCGCTGACAAAGGAAGCGCTGCGTCCGGGCACGGTGTATGCCGACCCTTACGGCCATGTGCTGATGCTGGTGCGTCGCGTGGCGGAAGTGAACGGCACCCCGGGCGTGTTCCTCGCGGTCGACGCGGAGCCCGACGGATCGATCACGCGCAAGCGTTTCTGGCGCGGAAATTTCCTTTTCGTGCACGAACCTGCGCTCGGTACGCCCGGCTTCAAGCATTTCCGCCCGATCCTGCGCGAGAGTAGTGGCCCATTGCGGCGGCTGGGCAACGCCGAAATCAACCGGAATCCGCAATACAGCGATTATTCTCCCGAACAGTCGCAAATGACCGCCGAGGATTTCTATGACCGCATGGATGATGTGATGTCGCCCGAGCCGCTCGATCCCGGCCGCGCGATGTCGGATGCGATCACGAGCCTAAGCGAGCAGATCAAGACCCGCGTCACGGCGGTGGAGAATGGACGAAAATATCAGGCCAAAACACCCGGCGACGCCTCCATGCCGGATGGCCCCTCGATCTTCGAGACCACGGGCGCCTGGGAAGACTTCTCGACCCCGGCGCGCGATCTTCGTTTGTTGATCGCCATCGACGTGGTGCGTAATTTCCCGGATCGCTTCGCGCGCCGGTCGGATCGCTACGCGATACCAGCAGGCAAGAGCGTCGCCGATTTGAAGACCGAGTTGCAAGGCGTGCTCAATTCCGAGCTTGCCTCCCGCAAAATAACTTATACCCGCAGCGACGGTTCGCCGTGGACGCTCTCGGTCAAGGACGTGGTCGACCGAGCCACGGATTTCGAGATGGCCTACAATCCGAACGACTGCGTGGAGCTGCGGTGGGGCGCGGCCGAGAACAGCGACGAGGCCTCGACATGCAAACGCCACGCCCCGCAGGCGCAACGCGCGAAGATGTCCGGATACCGCGCCTGGTTCCGTGAACGGCACTGGCCGGCGCACACATAGGACCGGTGTTCGGGACCGGTGCGCGCCAAGCCAGACGCGCGTCCATCCCCTGAACTTATGAATTCACGCCCGCAGATTACGTAGCAATGCGCGCACGGCGCATCGCTACGTTAAATCCGATCTCAATGAAACCGGTCGCGCGGCTTTTCCTGCGGTCCACCCGATGGGGAACCAGACGCGGCCGCTTTCAGTTCGTCGGGCGTCACGCGGCAGTCGCCATTCTTGTCGAAGCGCAGGATGAACACGCTCGGCTTTTCCACGAACTCCTTGCGTGAGATCTTTCCGTCCTGGTTTTCGTCGAAGTAGCCGAATTCGGCTTCCGCCAAGGCGGGATCCGACTTCTTGATCGAGTTGAATTCCTGCGGGGTGAGAAAACCCTTGCGGCCTTTATCGGCCAAGACAAACAGCCGCTCCATAAAGCTTTTCCACTCTTCACAGGTGAAGATGCCGTCGCGATTGGTATCCCAGGTTGGCGGGCTGTTCAGCATCGGGTCGGTACGGGTCTGTGCCAGCGCGGAAGAGACACCGAGAGAGCAGCCGACCGCCAGCGTTGCCAACGTTACGCCGACACGAAGCACAGAGATTCCGTCACGCAAGTTCTTATCTCCTGGTTTTTAGGCGGCGGCGATCATGGGCAAAAAACGGTTAAGCCTGCCGGAGACCCGATATTGGATCATCGCAGCAGGCTTGTCATCGGCAACGGACGCAAAGTTATGTGTCCGCGTTTTGCTATTAAAAAGTTATTTCACCACCGCCGCTGTCTGCCCGAACAGAAGCTTTCGCTCTTCCTCGGTGCGGATCGCGGGCTGGCCGTAATTCGGATTGACGTCCTTGGCGAGCGCATAAGCGCGCACGGTGGCGGGCCGCTCGCCGATCGCAGCCAACCAGCGCTTGAGATGCGGGAACTGGTCGATGTCCTGCCCCTGATTCTTGTACGGCACGACCCAGGGATAAGAGGCCATGTCGGCGATCGAATATTGGCCGGCGATGAATTCGCGATCGGAGAGACGCTTGTTGAGCACGCCGTAGAGGCGGTTGGTCTCGTTCACATAGCGATCGATCGCGTAAGGAATCTTGTCCTGCGCGTAATTGCGGAAGTGGTGGTTCTGTCCGGCCATCGGCCCGAGACCGCCCATCTGCCAGAACGTCCACTGAATGGCATCGTAGCGGCCATGGAGATCGGCGGGCAGGAACTGGCCGGTCTTCTCGGCAAGATAGAGTAGCATCGCGCCGGATTCGAAAATCGAGATCGGCTTTCCGCCACCCTTCGGCTCGTGATCGACCAGCGCCGGAATCCGGTTGTTCGGCGCGACCGCCAGAAACTCCGGCTTGAACTGATCGCCTTTGCCGATGTTGACCGGGAAAATCTTGTATTTCAGGCCGGTCTCTTCGAGAAACATCGTGATCTTGTGACCATTCGGCGTCGTCCAGTAATACAGGTCGATCATGGGGGCGTTCCTGTGATTGGGGGGATTTCAGGCATCGCAAAAATGAATGCGGATGCATGAATGTCGGCATAGCACGCCAATGTGTCAATGGCAGCGGGGGCAGCATTCAACAATGTGATTGGCTGCAATGTGCGGTACCGGCGGGAATCGCGGCGATGAAATTCAAGCTCTCCGGTCGTGGGCGCGGAGCAATTGTACGCCGGCATCGGTGACAGTCACGATGGTTCCTGTACCTGAGGCGGCTTCGCGGATGACGTAACCGGAATCGGCCGCATCCTCCCAGATCGTCAGCCGCGGACAGGATGTGCGCCAGGTATCCACGACTTCGGAATAAGGCCGCGGCCCACGCGCGATCCATTCGACAAAATCCAGCACCAGGGGATCGGCGGTCCTGTCCATATCCATCGGTATCTCCCGTTGCAAAGTTCGCTCACTTAGACTCATTCGTCGCCGCTCTGCCGGCGCAGGCTCATGGCGCGCGCGTCACCGCAATGGTCCGCGCTTCGGTCTGGATCAGGTTCTGTTCTAGCCCACGAAACACGGTTGTCGATTCTTCGCTGACTTTCCGCGTCATGCCGTCCTCGACTTCGAATTCGGCGCGCTTGTCGAAGGAAAACACCATCGACTTCACCAGCAAATCGACCCTTTGCGGCGTCACGCTGTCGCCGGAGGCGGCAAGCAAACCCTTCGCAAAGGAATGCATGAAGTCGCTCATCGAAGCGGCATCGATGGAGGTGACGTTGACGAACAAGCGCCGGGGCGCGTCGCCTTCGACCAGTTCGAAGCGCTCGTTCGAGTTCAGTGCATCGCCACCGAGAGGATTCTCCGCTGGTCTGGACGTCCACCTGAATTCGCCGGGCTTCATTCCGGTATTTTGCGCGACCGCGAGCATGGTCAGTGGTTCGACATAGACGGATGCGGCACCGGCGCCATCGACCTCGATCAACTCCGACAACAATTGGTCGAACAGCGCAAGCGCCGCGGGCCGTTCGGCAAATTGCGCTGCAAGCCCATCGGCTGAGCGGCGCATGGCCGACCTTGCTTCGTCGAGATTGTCAATGCGCAAGGGCTTTCCGGCCGAATCCGTGCTGGCGCGGATCACCACATTTTCCAGCACGCTGGCGTAGGCGCGCCGGAGCGCCACGCTTCGCGCATTGCCCTCGACGGTCGCGCCACGCTGAACCCAGGAAATGCGAAAGCCGTCGGGCGTCTTCTCTTCGACGGTGAGTTCAGCGCGCGTTCTGACCAGCGAAGTTGTCGAGCCTTCCGGTCGTATCTCCTCGCCGCAGAATCTCGGATTCGATGATCCAGCGGCTGCCGGCCGACGGATCGTAAACCGGTTCTCCCGCATGAGCCCGCACCGCGCCTAGCGCCGTTATCGCAAGCGCCCATATGAGCGCCGCTGCCACATTCACTGTCCTGCCCGCCATCGTGAGCCCAGATATTCCATCGATTCCTTGATATTGCTCGGGTTTATATAGGTTGTTGAGCCCGCAGGCGCCGAACTTCTCCCGAAAGTGTGAACCAGTTCACAGTCGTTTGGACCAGGACGTGATTTCCTCTGGGGTCACGGATCGGCGGGACGCGACATGACCTATGACAGCTTTCAGATCGAGGCTTTCGAAGCCGGCAAAGGCTTATGGCACGCCCGGATCAGGCGCGAGGATCATGAGCCTGTCATCATCGACGGGGTCTCGTTTCCCGAGCTTGAAGTCGGCTTCGCATGGTCCAATGCGGAAGCGGCCATCGCCGACGCCAAGACCCGCATCGACTACCTCAACCGGCGATCCGTCATGTCAGAGCCAAAGCGGAAGACCGCTCATGCGTAACTGCAACAGCAACTCATCCGAAGCCGTCCGGTCCAACTGCCCCGATTGCGAGGGATCGCTTCGGGTGCTGCGTGTGATCGGCGGACGCACCGGCACCGAATACTGGACCATGCGCTGCGTCAGATGCGGCGGCATTCACCTCGACATCGTCGCCACTCAGTCGCCGGCGCCTGCACCGGCTGCGTGAGGCTCGCTTAGCCCCACGTCGCGAACGTTCGCGCGATCGCCGACTGCGCTTCATCCTGGATCTGGCGCAGGTGCTCTTCGCTGCGAAAACTCTCCGCATAGATCTTGTAGACGTCCTCCGTGCCGGAGGGCCGCGCGGCGAACCAGCCGTTGTCTGCCGTGACCTTGATGCCACCAAACGGCTGATGGTTGCCCGGCGCCGCCAACAGAACCGCACTCACCGGCTCGCCACCGAGTTCCTTTATCGCAAGTTTTTCGGCCGACAGCGTCTTGAAGACGCTCTTTTGCTGCGGCGTCGCGGGCGCATCGATCCGCGCATAAAATGGCTTGCCCAGTTCGGCCGTCAGCGAATCGAACAACTGGCTCGGGTCACGCTTGGTCCGCGCGGTAATCTCGGCGGCGAGCAGTCCCATGATCAGGCCGTCCTTGTCGGTGGTCCACACCGATCCGTCCTTGCGCAGGAACGAGGCGCCCGCGCTCTCCTCCCCCGCAAAGCCGAAGCCGCCACTGAGGAGCCCGTCGACGAACCATTTGAAACCGACTGGCGTCTCGACCACCTGGCGGCCGATCTTTTTCGCGACACGGTCGATGATCGCGCTACTCACGATGGTCTTGCCGATCGCGCTGTCTTTCCGCCATTGCGGGCGATGCTCGAACAGAAACGCGATCGACGCCGCCAGAAAATGGTTCGGATTCATCAAGCCGGCGGTAGCCGTCACGATGCCATGGCGATCTGCGTCGGTGTCGTTGGCAAAGGCGACGTCGAATTTCTCGCGCATGCCGATCAATTGAGCCATCGCGTAGGGCGAAGAGCAATCCATCCGGATCTTGCCGTCCCAGTCGAGCGTCATGAAACGGAAGGTCGGATCGACCTCGTCACGGATCAGGGTGGCGTTCAGGCGGTAACGCGCGATGATCGGCTCCCAGTAGCGAACCGCCGCGCCGCCCAAGGGATCGATGCCGATTTTGACGCCCGCGCCGCGGATCGCCTCCATGTCCACGACATCAGCGAGGTCGGCGACGTAGGGCGTGATGTAGTCGTAGCGGTGCACGCATGAGGCTTGGCGCGCGCGCGCGTACGGCATCCGCTTTACGCCGTTGAGGCCATCTTCGAGATAGCGGTTGGCCGCGCGTTCGATCGCGCCGGTGATGTCGGTATCGGCCGGGCCGCCGTTCGGCGGGTTATATTTAAAGCCGCCGTCTTCCGGCGGATTGTGCGAGGGCGTGACCACGACGCCGTCGGCAAGGCCACTCGTGCGACCTTTATTATAGCTGAGGATCGCGTGCGATATCACCGGCGTCGGCGTGTAGCCGTCCTGGGCATCGATCATCACCTCGATGCCGTTGGCGGCGAACACTTCCAGCGCGCTGGCGAGCGCCGGCTCGGCCAGCGCATGGGTGTCGATGCCGATGAACAGCGGGCCCGAGAGATTTTTGTCGCGGCGATGATCGCACAGCGCCTGGCTGATCGCCAGAATATGCGCCTCGTTGAAGGCAAGGTTGAACGCGGAACCGCGATGGCCAGAGGTGCCGAACGCAACCCGCTGCGTGGGAACCTTTGGGTCCGGCTTACCCGCGAAATAGGCGGTCACCAGCCGCGGAATATTCGCGAGCATGGAGTGGGGAACGGGTTTGCCGGCCAGCGGATGGATGTCAGGCATGACATTTTCCTGAAAATGCAGCGTGAAGATATTTTACGCACTTTGCAGGTCGCCGTCCGTACTGACAACTACTGACAGCGTAACAGGCCATTGAGCGGCCGGTTCCTTGCGGTGCCATAGCCCTTTTCTCAGCCGCCGAGTCGTCCCATATTCCGATCATGGCGAAGACCCCCGACTCCCCCAAAAAACCTGTCAAAACTCCCAAATCGAAGGCTCATCGTCCCGATGTGCAGCCGATCGGCCCGGCGCTGGCGGAATTGCTCAATCCGGCGATCAATCGCGGCGAAAGCGGCTTGGGTTCGTCCACCGGTTTGCAGCCGCCGCCGGACAATTCCTGGGACCGCCGCTCTGGCGGCGAGGCCGCCGCCCATCGCGCCCGCGCCTCGACCAAGGGTTTTGAGGAAGCGCCACAAGCCAATTACGGCACCGCCGCCACCATTCCCACCCTTGATCCCGAACTGGCGCGGCAGCTTGGGCTACCCACCGCCGAGGACGATGAGGAGGCGCTGGCCCGCCCGCCGCGCAACAAGATGGAAGCGCTCGGCGTCAAGGCCACGGCCGAGGCGCTAGAAGCGCTGATCCGCGACGGCCGCCCCGAATTCAAGGGCGACGACGGCGCCACGAAAATATGGACGCCGCATCGCCCGCCGCGCCCTGAGAAATCCGAAGGCGGCGTCCGCTTCGAAATCAAATCGGAATATGAGCCGAAGGGCGACCAGCCGACCGCGATCGCCGATCTGGTCGAGGGCATCAGCCGCAACGACCGCACCCAGGTGCTGCTCGGGGTCACCGGCTCGGGCAAGACGTACACGATGGCCAAGGTGATCGAGGCCACGCAACGCCCGGCGCTGATCCTCGCGCCGAACAAGACGCTCGCCGCCCAGCTCTATGGCGAGTTCAAGAGCTTCTTCCCCGATAACGCGGTTGAGTACTTCGTCTCGTATTACGACTACTACCAGCCGGAAGCCTACGTGCCGCGCACCGACACCTATATCGAGAAGGATTCCTCGATCAACGAGCAGATCGACCGCATGCGCCATTCGGCGACGCGCGCGCTGCTCGAACGCGACGACGTCATCATCGTCGCTTCCGTCTCCTGCATCTATGGTATCGGCTCGGTCGAAACCTATACCGCGATGACCTTTGCGCTGAAGAAGGGCGAGCGCATCGACCAGCGGCAACTGATCGCCGATCTGGTCGCGCTGCAGTACAAGCGCACACAGGCCGATTTCACCCGCGGCACCTTCCGCGTCCGTGGCGACGTGATCGACATCTTTCCGGCGCACTATGAAGACCGCGCATGGCGCGTGAATTTGTTCGGCGACACCGTGGAGAATATCGAGGAATTCGATCCGCTCACCGGCCACAAGCAGGACGAGCTCGAGTTTATCAAGATCTACGCCAACTCGCACTATGTGACGCCGCGTCCGACGCTGGTGCAGGCGATCAAGTCGATCAAGGGCGAGTTGAAGCTGCGTCTCGACCAGCTCAACAATCAGGGACGTCTATTGGAGGCGCAGCGGCTCGAGCAGCGCACGACGTTCGATCTCGAAATGATGGAAGCCACCGGCAGCTGCGCCGGCATCGAGAACTATTCGCGCTATCTCACGGGACGCCGACCCGGCGAGCCGCCGCCGACGCTGTTCGAATATGTGCCGGACAATGCGCTGGTGTTCGCCGACGAAAGCCATGTGACCATTCCGCAGATCGGCGGCATGTTCCGCGGCGACTTCCGCCGCAAGGCGACGCTCGCCGAATACGGCTTCCGCCTGCCCTCCTGCATGGACAACCGCCCGCTGCGCTTCGAAGAGTGGGACATGATGCGTCCGCAATCGGTCGCGGTGTCGGCCACTCCAAGCGCGTGGGAGCTGAATGAATCCGGTGGCGTGTTCGTCGAGCAGGTGATCCGGCCCACCGGATTGATCGATCCGCCGGTCAATATCCGCCCGGCGCGCACGCAGGTCGACGATCTCGTCGGCGAGGTTCGCGCGGTCGCCCAAAAAGGCTACCGCTCGTTGATCACGGTCTTGACCAAGCGCATGGCCGAAGACCTCACCGAGTACCTGCACGAGCAGGGAATCCGTGTGCGTTACATGCACAGCGACATCGACACCATCGAGCGGATCGAAATCATCCGCGATCTGCGTCTTGGCGCATTCGACGCGCTGGTCGGCATCAACCTGCTGCGCGAGGGCCTCGACATTCCCGAATGCGCGCTGGTCGCGATTCTCGATGCCGACAAGGAAGGTTTTCTGCGCAGCGAGACCTCGCTGATCCAGACCATCGGCCGCGCCGCGCGCAACGTCGACGGCCGCGTCATTCTCTATGCCGATCAGATGACCGGCTCGATGGAACGCGCGATTGCAGAGACTGACCGCCGCCGCGAGAAGCAGGTCGAATACAACACCGCACACGGCATCACGCCGGAGAGCATCAAGAAATCCATCGGCGATATCATGAACAGCGTCTACGAGCGCGACCATGTGCTGGTCGAGATCGGCGACGGCGGCATGGCCGACGACGTGATCTCGATCGGGCACAATTTCGAGACCGTGCTCGCCGACCTCGAAACGCGGATGCGCGAGGCCGCGGCCGACCTGAATTTCGAAGAGGCCGCGCGATTGCGCGACGAAGTCAAGCGCCTGCGCGCCACCGAACTCGCCGTAGTCGACGATCCCACCATCAAGCAGCGCGGCGTCGCGTCGAAGGCCGGCGCCTATGCCGGCGCGAAGAAATACGGCGAGGCGGCGAACCTGCCGGCGAGCGCGATGAAGAAGCGTGGCGCCGCTCGCTCCCCCGGAGGCCCCTCGGCGACTCAAAAGTCCACAAGCCCCATCTCGACGAAATGCACGGTCCAGAGTCGCTGCCCTATCGCGAGGGCCGCGCGCTTCCGGAAAAGCCGTTCGGCGATAAAAGCCGAATCCTCCAGCCCACCAACTCGCGCCAGTCCGGTCCCGAGTTCGGCCCGTCCCCGCGCTCGACCGGCGGTGCACCGGGACACCGGGGCGGGTGGAAGAAGAGGTAGGAGAAACTGCGCTAGCAATCTAAGCGAGTTTGGCTACGCTAGCGTTATGAAACTCGGCTTCGAAGAATCCCAAGCGGCTTATTCCAGCGGCTCGCAAAGCGCCCGCACATGGATTATCGCGAGCTTGGCCGCTTTCAGACGCGTATCGAAGCCGAAGCATTTCTAGCTTCAGTAGAAGCTTCTTCAGCCGTCATTGCGAGCGCGAGCGAAGCAATCCAGAAATAAGCAAAAGATGGATTGCTTCGTCGCCGACGCTCCTCGCAATGACAAAACGTTCGATCGCGCCTACTAATCTCACCACGCCTTCACCGGCCGATTTCCATAACTCACCTGCGGCACACCGCGGTTGAGCGACATGTGGGAATGCGTGCACAGCCACCCCTTCCCGTTTCTTGAAAACACCATGGTCGCGCGGCCCGGGCGCGGAAACGGCGTACCGTCTTCGTGATATCCCCTGCTCGTCCACGGCGCGATCACGATCGCCATCTGGCCATCGGGCGATGCGAGCGTTGAAGTTTGCTCCAGCACGAAACGGAAGTCAGAGGTCTTCGGCCACACCTTGTCCCATTGCGTCGCGATCCATTGCTCGATGCCGGGAATGACGTCGTTGTGGGTGCCGAAGGCCAGCACATCGGGATGGAACAGCGGCCTTGCGGACGCGTAGTCGACCTCGCGGACGTAGCCCGCGAAGGTTTCGAGCCACTGATGGAAGAAGCGCGTGATGTCCGGGTTTGCGATCGGCAAGGGATTCATGGGCTTCTCCACATCGTCATGGCCGGGCTTAGCCGTTCGAAGAACGGCGTCGCTTCCGCTCGCCTATAACTCGCGCATGCATCAAACTTCGAGAGGACTGTTGCGAAGCAGATAGATTGCCGGGTCAAGCCCGGCAATGACGAGTTCGTTCTCGATTTGCAGATCAAATCATCTCACGAAATTCCGGGCTCGCTCGCTTTCGCGAGCGCCCCGAAATGACGATGAGTGTCAGCACCTCGGCTGATTGGGCGGACACTTTTTCGGCGGCGGTGGCGCCGGCCGTGGCGGCGGCGGCGCTGGTCGCGGCGGAGGCGGTGGCGCAGCCCGCGGCGGGGGCGGCGCTGGCCGTGCAGCCGGTTGAGGTCTCGGCGGTGGAGGCGGTGCGGCCCGTGGCGGCGGCGGCGGCGGTGGGGCGGCCCTTGGTGGAGGCGGCGGAGGCGGCGCACGCCGAACATCTGGTGCCGCCGGAGTTGGCCGCGACGGCGGCGCAGTTCCCGGAGTTGGCAATCCTCTCCGCTCCTCCACAGTCGGCGGTGGTGTTGTCTGGTTTTGACCGACGGGCGGCCTGCCGGGCGCTACCCTTTCGTTACCCGGCGCCACTCGCTCGTTCTGGAAATTTGGGCGGCCTTGTTCGCCTGGTGGCGTTAGCCGGGTGTTGGGGTTTGCACCCGGCGTTCCCGGAGGCGGCGGAGCGCCTCTGGTGCCGGGAACAGGCAGCGCGTTGGACCTCGGCTCCGGACGAAGCGGCGTCGCACCCGGCGTCACGTTGGCGGGAGTAGCAACACCTGGCGCTCTCGGATTGATCGACGCGCTTGCCGGCGCCGGCAATTTGCCCTGCTGAATCAGCGTAGCGCGTTGCGCCGTCGAGTTCGGCAAGGCCGGTCCGAGCGTAGCGCCGCGTCCGCCGGCTGCTTCGACCGCGGCAGGCGACGGCCTGGGATTGTTGATGACCCCGTTTATGACGGTCGTGTTGTGGATGTTGTTGAAGATGACGTTGCCAGGCGGCGCGCGCACATAGGCGGGCGCCCGGACAAATCCCGGCATCGCCACGAACGGTGGTCGCGGCAGGATGAACAGCCCCACGGCTCCGACGACGAGTATCGGCGGCGCCAGCACCACGAAATCATCCGGCGGAGGACCTAAGAAATACAGCGGCGGCGGAGGCGGCGGCGCGAAACCAAAATCCGGATCGCCAAAATAGAAAACGGGACGATCGACATAGACGATCTCGTCCGGCGGCGGCGGCGGAACGTCATAGTCTATCATGGCAAAGGACGGCGGCGGCTCCAGTGCCGCGGACAGGATGGAAAGACGGCGCCGCGCATCCCAGGCATGAGGTCCTTGCGGATAACGGCGCAGATACGACCAATAGGAGTCGGGCGTATCCGCGAGATAGCTGCGGCGCCACGTAATCGCCTCACGCCGGGCGGCGAGAATCGCCCTCACTCGTTTAGCCAGGGGATCGGAGGGATAGGCGGCGAGGAAATCGTTATAGGCCATGAAAGTATCGCGGGTGAGCGCGGCGGTGAAAGCGTCCTGCGCGCCGAGATCGCGCAGCGGCCGATCACGAATGGCTGCGACCTGATCAGGCGAGCCCTGCACCGGCGGTGCATCGGCTGCGCGATCGAAGAAAGTGAACTGCACGTTGAGCTTCTGGTCGTCCCAGGGCACCTGCGCACCCTTGCTGGTTTCGCTGACGCGCAGCCGCACGCGATCGAAAACATCAGGCAACGGGAGTCCGCCGGTACGGATCATTTCGGCCAGCGACTGCGCGTATACCCCGTAATTCCCGGTCTCGCCGGACGCGACCGTGCCCGGCGCCGCGTTGAAGGCGATCAGCATGTTCGGCGACGGATCAACCAGCGCAAGGCCGCCGGCAAGCGGGTTGCCGCCCTCGATGAAGGGCTGCGGCCGGGCCGCATCGAGCACGATGATGCTGGCCTTGAGGGGGATGGAAGCCAGCTGCCGCGTGTAGTCGCTGATCCGCAATCCCTCGATCGGAATATCGGTGTCGCGGCTGATCTTCGCGTCGACCGGGATGTAATAGTTTTCGCCGGCAAGCTGGATGCCATAGCCGGAGAGATAGATCATCGCCACCGTGTTGGCGGGGTCGGCTTGAACCTTACCCATGAAATCACGCAAGCTGTTGCGCAAGCCATCGGCATCGAGGTCCCGCGCCCCGATGACATCGAAGCCCGCGGCTTGCAGGGTTTGCGCGATCAGGCCGGCGTCATTGGCGGCGGTCGGCAACGGCAGCTTTTCGTAGTTGCCGTCCCCCACCACGAGCGCAACGCGCTTCTCCTGCGTTGGTTGCTGGGCAGAAGCCGGATCGGCCAGGAGCGGGAACGTCAGCAAACCGAGAGAAAGTGAAAACAAAATAATTTTCGCGCGCCGCATGAGATTTCCCCACTTGCCGAAAAATTGGCGGGCTGACTTTAACCCCCGCTCCCTGAACCTTGCTTGAACGACACTACGGACGGGCAAGCAAGCGGTATCGCCCAACCATCGCCTGTGCCCACGGGAAAGTGGACGCTCCCGGGCGCAATCAGGCCACGGCTGGCGAAAGAGAGTCAAGGAAACTACCGAATAGGCTGGCGCTACAATTCGATCGATTCCGGTCAGCCGAGGCACGCCTTCACATCGGTTCCTCGCGGATGCCGACAAAAAGAAGACGGCTCTCCGCACAACGAAAGGGCCAGGATATCCACCCGACACAGCGGTAATCTTTCGAAACAGAACGGTAAGCTGACA
Source organism: uncultured Alphaproteobacteria bacterium (assembly GCA_963752265.1). Classification (GTDB taxonomy): domain Bacteria; phylum Pseudomonadota; class Alphaproteobacteria; order Rhizobiales; family Xanthobacteraceae; genus Bradyrhizobium. The sequence continues at coordinate 3,397 of CAVVZW010000047.1, read as the reverse complement.
ACGCGACTCACTCTTCCTAACAATTGGGCATGCAAACGAATCGGAAGATTTCGTCGTGCCGATAGCAATGAGCGGACATATCGTCTCCGGTCTTCGCGCCGCTTCGCGACTGATCGAATTACAAAAGCCGTTGCTACGGAGTTTTCTCCCCGACATCGAGGATTGCAAAATCGGCACGATCAACGTTCAGCTCGATCATGCGCTGGATATCCGCATTCCGGATATCGTGACACCGCCGCTGCAGTGGGAGCCTCATTCGAACGCCGGCGAGCGATTTGGATTTACCTGCGTCAAACTTGAATTGTTCGAGAAGCTGCACGAAGCCTGGATCTACGGCGCCGAGTTTTCGTCTCACCGATTCAACTACACGATCGTGGAATTGCTGGCGCGCCCGATCAACGGCATCGCCAACGGCCTGCCTTGCACGCTGCACCTCGAAAGATTCACCGGATATATCGTGGTCTGAAGCGGGCGGATCACGACAGGAAGCGCATTAGCGCTGTCGAAAACGTTATGTCTGAAAGCGAAGCCGGCTCTTCACATGCCGGTCTGGCCGTAGTCCATTTGCGGGAGCAAGCTCTGATGCTGATCGGGCGCCTGTTGCTGTTGTCGATCCTGCTCCTTGGCGCGGTGGCGACCGTAGAGGCAGCCGGCAGCAGCGCCAAGCAAACCATGATGACCGGCATAGTGACCGGCGACGCCGCCGACCACCGCGCCCTTCAGGCAGCCCTTGGCATCGGCGGAAGAAGCGGCCGCCAGCGACCACGCGGCGACGGCGAATAAAGTGGCGACGGTCTTCATGGCGGTGATCCTCTCTGGCTATCAATTCCGGAATGGGCGATCCGGTTCCATGATCAGCTATCACTGTCCTTGCGTCACGCCATTCAGAAACGCCGCGGTCTCGCGGTTGAGGAATTCGACGTCGGCCGGCATGAAGCCGCCGGCGGAAGCATGGCCGGTAACGGTGCCAGGGCTGATCGTCATCATCCTGACGCCCGGAATGTTCTTGCCAGCTTCGGTCGGCTCGAATTCCGGATTGAGCAGGTCCTTGGTGCCGGTGAGGATCAATGTCTTCGCCTTGATCGAGGCGAGCGCCTTGGCGGTGTCGCCATTGAAAGGAGGAGTGGTGCCGACGTCGTGCCGCTCATAGGCCCAGGTCTGGTAGATCCAGTCATTGGCGTCGAAGGCTTTCAGCGCCGCGGTCTCCTGCTGCTCCATCCAGGGCAGGACGTCCATGCCGTTCCTGAACTGCGCCGAATACATGTCGGGCGTGCGCGCCGAGAGCAAATTGAGGATGTCGCGCCACAGCCGAATGCCTTTTTCCGGCGGCGCATCGTAGTTGCCGTCCTTCCACGCTGGATCGTTCGTGATCGCCTTGCGCGAGGCTTCCACCACCGCGACGCTCCAGGCCGGCGTCTTCGCCAGCGGCACCATCGCCACCAGCGCGTCCATGGTATCGGGATGGCTGACACCCCATTGCAGCGTTTGCATGCCGCCCATCGACGGCCCGACGACGGCGACGACGTGGTCGATGCCGAATTTTTCCTTCAGCAGGCGATATTGCGATTCCACCATGTCGCGGATGGTGAATTTCGGAAAGCCCATGCGCGGCTGCGCTTTGGAATTGCTTGGCGAGGTCGTCAGGCCGTTGCCGATCGCATCCGTGCAGATGATGAAATATTTGTCGGGGTCGAGCGCCTTGCCGGGCCCGATCATAAAATCGATGCGGTGGTGATTGCCCGAGATCGCCGTGACCATCAGGATCGCATTGGACTTCTTCTCGTTCAATGTGCCGTGGGTAACGTAGGAGATCGAGAAATCCTTGATCGACTCCCCGCTTTCAAGCTTGAGGTCGCCTTCGTTGTAGGATTGGTGCGGCGGTTGCTGCGGCGTATGCGCCGCGGCCGAGAACGACAACAACAGGCCAAGGCCCACAACAAGGCCTGCAACAAATCCCGTAACAAGGCCGGCCACATCGACAATGCGTTTCACGCGTGTTCCCCCTGATCAAAATTGTGCCGGACGATAAGGCGCGGAAGCGAACCTGTGAAGCCTCTCGCACCTCTTCGTTTTCACAGATGGAAAGGATTTGGCCGCGGACACCGTTCGCAGCCGGCCCATTTGCTTGGCCGATTGACCCGCGACTGAAACTCCCGGCAACCGCCGCCGTAACAGGCGTTATCTGCAGCGCCTGAGATCAAAAATTATTCAGCCGATTGATTGCATGATGATTCGCATGCGAACAAAGGTAGAGTGCAAGGGTGGTTTGGCGAGTTGGGTGCAACACCGGCGGAGAACAAGAGATGATCAAAGAACTTAACCGGCGGCGCGTGACCGAGATGCTCGAGGCCTTTTATGCCGGTGATATCGAGCGGGCGCTGTCGTTTTGCAGCGATGACGTTGATTTTTTCTCCAACGCGCCGGTGGACATCCTGCCGCATCTCGGCCACCACCGTGGCAAGGACGATGTCCGGCAGATGTGGAAGACGGTTCACGAGCGCTATTCCAGTATGCGCACCGAAATGCCGTTCATGGCTGCCGAAGACGACAGGGTCGCGGTCCATCTTCGCGCCTTCTTCAGCAAGCGGCTCAACAACCGGATCGTACAGTTCGACATGGCTGTCTTCTTTACGCTTCGTGACGGAAAGATCGTCAAGATTCGCGAAATCATCGACACGTTCGATCTGATCCAGCAGGTGGTGGAGCGGGACTTCATTCCGCTCATCGCCGCCAGGGCGAAGGTGAGCATCTAGGCGTTTTCAAGCGGAGTGGGAACCGGGTCGCATAGCAATCAAGTTTACGCAGATTGCGTAGACTTATCTGCGGTAGAAAACGCGTCAAAACAAATAGCTGTCTGGATTTGACACCGCGGGCGTTGAACCTGTTGGCGGTTTGCGGAGACCTACCGGCGGCCCACCTCGGCTCTGGATCAAGACCTATGAAAATCGTGCTATTCGCCTTGCTCGGCCTGGCGTTGGGAGCGGTCGGGGGCGCGGCGCTCGGTATCGGAGCCGGGCTCGCATGGACCGAAATCTTCAAGACCACGAACTTCGAAGGATATAGCGGCATGCTGGTATTCCTGACCTTCATGCCGATCGGCGCCATCATCGGCGGGATTGGCTGCGGAGCGCTGTTCGGGTTCATGGCGGCCCGCGATGAGGCCATCGCCGTCCGGCCCGAATCATCTGCTTCCCCTAAGGGCGGATAGCTCGCATTCGTGCAATGCAGAATTGCATTTGCAATTTGGTGAACTTCGACTATTTCAAGCTTCAAATATTAGGCAGTCACCAGGCACGGCGTCGCAAATGACGTCCATCAAGGCCGGTCACTGATCCACAATCCAGTTCAGGGAAGAATTTTTTAAAATGACAGAGCATAGTCTCTGGCGTTTCTCGCG
>CAVVZW010000046.1:0-8239 GCA_963752265.1 uncultured Alphaproteobacteria bacterium | reverse complement strand
TGTATTGCTTAATTCTTGTAGAACTCGTTGAGCAGTTCCTTGCCACCCCCCAGCATGTACCAGGCCTGATTAAGGCGCGCATTGGGACCGAACGGAATCGACGATCCAAAGGTGAAGGCCGGATCCTTGCCGAAGTAATAGTAGGATGCGGTGTGCCCCATCTCGACGGTGCCGTTCTGCACGGCGTCGAGCACCTGCAAACCCGGCACGATTTCACCAGCCGCAAAGGTCTGGATCTGAAACTTGTTGTCGGTGGCTTCACCCACGACCTTGGCCATCACCTCGGCAGCGCCATGCAGCGTATCGAGCGATTTCGGCCAGCTCGTCGTCATGCGCCATTTTATCTCGGGCTGCGACTGGGCGATGGCGGGAGCCGCCACGCCGGCCGCCGCTACGGCGCCTATTCCTGTGACTTTGATAAAGTCGCGACGCTTCATTGAACTTCCTTCCCTGGTAGTGATTTGTGTCAGCCTTCGTTTCGAGGCTTTGTACCTGATCAGCATGGAACATCCGTTCCCGGATTTCCATGCCGATCTCATGTCGCAACGCAAAAAGGCCCGGCGCTGTCAGCGCCGGGCCCCAGAAAGATCATTGAAGCTACGATTTGCCGCGGGTCCGCGAGCGGATCATGAAGCTGTCGAACGTGTATTCCGCGACCTGCCACCACAGATATTGATCGGAGCGGTAGGCCTGCATCGCATCGATCGACTTCTTGAAATCGGCGTTCTTGTCGGAAATTTCAGCCCACAATTCGTTCGTCGCTTTCAGGCAGGCCTCCAGCACTTCGTTGGTGAAGGGCCGAAGCTGCGTGCCGCCGGCGACCAGCCGCTTCAGCGCCGCCGGATTCTGCATGTCGTAGCGCGCGGCCATCCAGGCATTGGCGTTGGCCGCCGCGTTGCTGACGATCGCCTGATAATTCTTCGGCAGCGAATTCCACTTTTCGAGATTGCAAAACGCATGGATGGTCGGGCCACCCTCCCAGAAACCCGGATAGTAATAATACTTGGCGACCTTCTGGAAACCGAGCTTCTCGTCGTCATAGGGGCCGACCCATTCGGCGGCGTCGATCGTGCCTTTTTCCAGCGCCGGGTAAATATCGCCGCCCGCCAGTTGCTGCGGCACGACGCCGACCTTTTGCAGGACCTGACCTGCAATGCCGCCGATGCGGAACTTCAGGCCGGAAAGATCGGCAACGGTCTTGATCTCCTTGCGGAACCAGCCGCCCATCTGGGTGCCGGTATTGCCGCAGGGAAATCCGATCAGGTTAAACTTCTTGAAGAACTCGTTGCCGAGCGCCTCACCGCCGCCCTGATACCACCAGGAATTCTGCATGCGCGCATTCAGGCCAAACGGCACTGAAGAATAGATCGCAAAGGTCGGGTCCTTGCCGACATAGTAATAAGAGACGGTGTGAGACATCTCGACGGTGCCGTTACTGGTGGCGTCGAGCGCCTGAAGGCCCGGGACGATTTCGCCGGCGGCAAAAATCTGAATTTGAAATTTGTTGTCGGTCATCTCGGCGATGTACTTCGCGAACTCCGTGGAGGCGCCAAACAGCGTGTCCAGCGATTTCGGAAAACTCGATGTCATGCGCCACTTGATTTCCGGCGAAGACTGCGCGATCGCGGGCGCTGCCACGGCGCTTGCGGCTGCTCCCACCGCCGAAACCTTCAAAAAATCACGACGCTTCATCTAAGGCATCTCCTTGTAGGGCATTTCCCGAATTGGATTTCTTGTTGGGACTCTGAAGCGGCTTTAGCACGGCAGCCCGTTGAGCCAAAACCGGGCAGCTATCTCAAATCGTCGATTAAACGAAAGTCTGATACGCGATTCCGGCCTGCTCAGGCCGCCGCGATCGCGCCCTTCAGTTGATCGCGGACCTTGGCCGCGATCGCCCGGTAGATCGCCGCATGCGGGCCGTCCGGCTCGCTATCCACCACGGGCGTTCCGGCATCCGAGGTGGCGCGGATCGACATGTGAAGCGGAATTTCTCCGAGAAACGGCACCGCGAGATGTTCGGCCTCGTGGCGCGCACCGCCGTGACCGAAAATATCCGACGTCGTGCCGCAATGCGGGCACTGAAAATAGCTCATATTCTCGATGATGCCGAGCACGGGCACGTTGACCTTCTTGAACATCGCAAGGCCCCGCCGTGCATCGATCAAGGACAAATCCTGCGGTGTCGAGATGATGATCGCGCCCTTGAGCGGCACATTCTGCGCCAAAGTGAGTTGGGCATCGCCGGTACCGGGCGGCATGTCGACGACCAAAACGTCGAGCGTGCCCCACGCGACATCGCGCAGCATTTGCGTCACCGCCGACATCACCATCGGCCCGCGCCAAATCATTGCCGTCTCTTCTTCCACGAGAAATCCGATCGACATGATCGAAAGCCCGAAACGCGCAAGCGGAATCATTTTCCGCTCGTCGTTCAATTGCGGCTTATCCCGAATTCCGGTCAAACGCGGCACCGACGGCCCGTAGATGTCGGCATCGAGCAAGCCGACGCGCAAGCCGAGATCGCGCAATCCCAAAGCCAGGTTGATCGCGGTGGTGGATTTTCCGACGCCGCCTTTTCCCGAAGCCACCGCAATGATGGCGGCAACACCGGGAATTTCGGCCTGCTTCGACATCGGAGAAGGTGCGCCTTGCGGCGGCCGGTGCGCGGCGACGTTTTGCACCCCGTGCGTATGCTGATGCGGCCGTGGTGGTGCGGCGACCGCCCCCGCTTTACGTTCAGCGGTCAGCGCGACCATGACCACCTCGACACCGGGGATGGCGCGCACGGCTGCTTCCGCCGCGGCGCGCACGCTTTCCCACGCACGCGCTTCGCTTGCCTCGACATTGATCGAGAAGAAGACCTTGCCGTCGCCGGCCGAGATCGCCGACAGCACGTTCGCCTGGGTCAAGGCGACGCCGCGCGGCGACGCTACTTTGGCGAGGGCGTCTTGAACCTGTTGTTGCGTCACGCCCACGGGGCATCTCCTGTACTCACGTCAACGCCCCGTAGCGCAGTTTTTCTGAAAAGGCTATCGCGCGCCGACGTCGTCCGCCCGCTCAGTCGGGGCCGATCCGCCCTGCTCCTTGGCGGCCTCGTAATTCAGCTCGATCATCACGCCGTTGGGGTCGTTGACGAATATCTGCCAGAGATCGCCGCCGGGAACCTGCCGGGCGTCGAAAGGCATGTTCTTCGACTTGAGCCGTGTTTTCATGGCGTCAAAGCCGCGGCTGACGAACGCAACATGATGGACCACGCCGGAATTGGGTTTCTGGGCCTCGTCGCTGGGCGAAATATCGACCAGGTGCACCACCGCCTTGCCCTCGCTGTACATCCAGGCACCGGGAAAGGCGAAATTCGGCCGGTCGCCTTTTTCAAGGCCCAGGACATCCTCATAGAACCGAACGGTATCGGCGAGCTTGCGGGTCCGGATATTGAAATGATCAAGCACGCCAACGCTCATGCCCATATGATCGCACTCCCTTTTTTGTTTTGAAACTCGACTATCGCCCGATGCTAGCATAAAACCACGCCCGTCCGCCAAATGGCGCGTTGCCGATCCTTTTGGCACGCGCTCAGGCCGCGGATCTTAAGACGGAGCCTGTTTCGGCTTTTGGAGCAGTCTGCCGTCCCCTTCAAGATCATGCCCGGCTGACCAATGCGCCGGCAGAACCCCAGGATTGCTCAAATGGCTAAAGTCGCTTTTCTCGGTCTCGGCGTCATGGGTTTCCCCATGGCAGGACATCTCGTCGCCAAAGGCGGCCACGAGGTGACGGTGTACAACCGGACCCCGGCCAAAGCCAAAGCATGGGCCGAGAAATTCAAGGGCAAGACCGCAGCCACGCCCAAGGCCGCCGCCGAAGGTCAGGATTTCGTGATGGCCTGCGTCGGCAATGATCACGACCTCCGCGCCATCACGATCGGCGCCGATGGCGCTTTTGCCGGCATGAAGAAGGGCGCGACTTTCGTCGACCACACCACGGCCTCGGCCGAGGTGGCCCGTGAGCTTGACGCGGCCGCCACCAAGGCGGGCTTCAAATTCGTCGATGCACCGGTATCCGGCGGACAGGCCGGCGCTGAGAATGGCGTGCTCACGGTCATGTGCGGCGGGACCGAGGACGCCTATGCGGGCGCGGAGCCGATCATCGCGGCCTATGCCCGTATGTGCAAACGGCTCGGACCCGCGGGCGCCGGCCAGTTGACCAAGATGGTCAACCAGATCTGCATCGCGGGCCTTGTTCAGGGCCTCTCGGAGGGCATTCACTTCGCCAAGAAATCCGGTCTCGACGTTGCCGCCGTCATCGACACCATCTCCAAGGGTGCGGCGCAATCCTGGCAAATGGAAAACCGCTACAAGACCATGAACGACGGCAAATATGATTTTGGTTTTGCGGTGGAATGGATGCGCAAGGACCTGTCGATCTGCCTCGCCGAAGCCCGCCGCAATGGCGCCAACCTGCCGGCCACCGCGCTGGTCGACCAGTTCTATTCCGAAGTCGAAAAGATGGGCGGCAAGCGCTGGGATACGTCCAGCCTGCTTGCGAGGTTGGAGCGCTAAGAACGGTAGCACGGCTCGGTCAAAACCCTCATGTTGAGGAAGCCCGAACGCGCTGTCTACCGGACAATACTTCGTATTGCCGGGAGAACCATGAGGCCCCGATGTCGGCCTCATCCTTCGAGACGCCGCTTACGCGGCTCCTTACGATGAGGGGAACGGAGCGCTCTGCGACGCATCAGGCCGAACCTTAGGACCCCATCACACAAGTTAATTTAATCTCTTGTTAACGAGAATTCTTAGCTTCTTAAGGTCCCTCTTAAGAATTTGGCGGCACAGATAGACGATGCAAAAGCTCGCCCGGTTGGCGAGCAGGATTTGTGTTGTTTGATGAGTAATTCCGCTGAAAAGCCAGAGGTCGTGCAGCTTCCGGCTGAGCCGCCCGCCGTGCTGCGTATTGCCGACCGGCGCGTGGCGGCGCAGCGGGTGCGCGAGGCGCGCGATCGGTTAACGTCGTCGAGCGGAACCCGGCCTGCTTTCGACAGCGAACTGCTCCGGCAATATGCCCAAACGCGGCTATCGGCATCCTATGTCGTCATGCTGCTGGTGGTGACGTCCGGCGTGCTGTTCGGCTTCTTCTGGATACCGCCAGTATCGGCCGCGGCATGGACCTGCGGCCTGCTCTGCATCCACATCGCCATCATCCGCAGTTGCGGTCAGTTCATTGCAACCCAACCCTCGCAGACGACGCTAACCCGCAAATGGCGGACACGTTTCATCCTGCTCGATCTGCTGTACGGCCTGGGCTGGACCGTGCTTCTGATCCACCCGTCGGGTTTTGACACGGTATCCAATACGCTGGTCATGTTTCTGATGCTGCTGGTGGTTGCGGTGTCGAGCATGCTTTCGGCAAGCCTGCCGATCGCGGCACTCGCGGCCACCGCGCCAGTGACGGCTGCGATTGCTTTCAATTTCGCGCTGAGCCGCACCTTCGACAACTACATACTGGCGATTCTGGCGCTGGCCGCCGAAGGGTATTTCGCGCTACTGGCTCACCGCCTGCATTCGGCGACGCTGGCGACGCTGGAAGCGCGCGCCGAAAAGGATGCGCTGATCGGCGAGCTTGAACAGTCCAAGGCGATCTCGGACGAGGCGCGTCATCGCGCGGAAGCCGCCAACGTCGCCAAATCGCAATTCCTGGCGCAGATGAGCCACGAGCTGCGAACGCCGTTGAACGCGATCCTCGGCTTCTCCGAAGTCATGAAGAGCGAAATCTTCGGCGCGCACACCGTTCCCGTTTATCGGGAATATTCCTCCGACATTCACAATTCAGGCGTCCATCTGCTCAATCTCATCAACGAGATCCTGGACCTGTCGCGGATCGAGGCCGGCCGTTACGAACTCAACGAAGAGGCGGTCTCGCTGGTGCATGTCGTTGCCGACTGCCACTATCTGCTCAAGCTCCGCGCCTCAAATCGCGGCATCACCATTCACGAAGTATTCGAACAGAGCATGCCGCGCATCTGGGGCGACGAGCGCGCGGTGCGGCAGATCGTGCTGAACCTGCTGTCGAACTCGATCAAGTTCACGCCACAGGGTGGCGAGATCTGGTTGAAGGTCGGCTGGACGGCATCCGGCGGCCAATATCTGACTGTCAAGGATACCGGCTCCGGCATTGCCGAAGACGAGATTCCGATCGTGCTGGCTTCCTTCGGACAAGGCTCCAACTCGATCAAGTCGGCCGAACAGGGCGCAGGCCTTGGACTGCCGATCGCCAAAAGCCTGATCGACATGCATGGCGGCACCTTCACGCTGAAATCGAAGATCAGGATCGGGACTGAAGTCATCATCACCTTCCCGCCCGAGCGCGTGATGTCGGCGTTGGGGCCGATGTCGGAGGACGCCCCGCCCCTGCAACCTGACAGTGCCAGCAGCAAGACGCCCGACAACGGGCGCGCCAGCCGCAGCAAGCCGATCCTGAGCGCCGGAACCGGATTGTGAGGCGCGCTTGGCAAGTAACCGAATTCGTTTCACAATCAAAAGATGAGCATAGAGACGCCGTGTATCGCAGTCTGCATGATGGATCCGAAAGCCAACCTTTGCCTCGGTTGCGGGCGCACGCTGCCCGAAATCGCGCGCTGGCATCGTATGGAGAGTGCGGAGCGTCTTGGCGTGATGGCGGAGCTGCCCGCACGAATGGCGGAAGCGGGTTTGCAGCAGATCGCGCCTGCCAAGCGGTCGACAGGCAACTAACCCACGATCGAGGTGCGCGATGAGCCGCGTCGTCCTGATCCTCTCCGTATTGCTGGCGACCGCCGGCGCCGTCGTCGCCTACGGCGATCCCGCCCAGATCGCGCGCGCCAAAAACACCGTCGCGGACCTGCTGCATCCGCGCGCCTCGACCCGCGCCGTGCAGATTTCGCGCGGGCAAGGCGGCGAATTCGCGCTGCAAGCGAAGATCAACGGGGTCAGTGCTCCGATGGTCATCGACACCGGCGCCACTTCCGTCGTCCTCACCTATGAGACGGCGAAGGCGGCGGGGCTTCCGCTCGAATTGCTCGAATACGACGTTGACCTCGAGACCGCGGGCGGCCGCACCAAGGCGGCGCGGCTGACGCTGGATCGGCTCGCGATCGGCAAGCTGGTCGAACGCTCAGTGCCAGCGCTGGTGGTGCCGCACGGACAAATGAAGACCAACCTGTTGGGGATGAGTTTTCTGGACAGGCTGGAAAGCTGGGAAGTGCGCCCCGACCGCCTGATGCTGCACGGCTATCCGTAAATCCTCAGGCGGCGATTGCGCGGACGGACGATCTTCGACCAGCGCGACCGCCGCTCTCAACACCTCAGCCCCCGCGCCCGCCCTCACCCCGTGCTCGGCGAGATGGCGACGAAAGGCGCGCGCGCCCGGCACACCGTGGAACGCACCGACGAAATGCCGCGTGATAGAATGCAACCGCGTACCTGCTGCGAGCTCGCGCTCGATATAAGGCATCATCGCCTCGAAGACGCCCTTCATGGTCGCGAACGGAGCCGCCTCGCCAAACAGTTCGGAATCGACGTTCAGCAACCGCCACGGCTCCTGATAGGCCGCCCGGCCGAGCATCACGCCGTCGACATGCGCGAGATGTTCGCTCGCCTCTGCCAGACTGCCGATGCCGCCATTGATAATGACAGGCACATGCGGCATCGACGCCTTCAACCGATAGACCCGGTCGTAATCGAGCGGCGGGATATCGCGATTTTCCTTGGGCGACAGTCCATTGAGCCAGGCCTTGCGGGCGTGAACGACCAGCGCGTCAGCACCCGCCGCCACCACCGCGTGCGCGAGCGCATCCAGCGCTGTTTCCGGATCCTGGTCGTCGATGCCGATCCGGCATTTGACGGTGACGGGTACGCTCACAGCTTTCTTCATCGCCGCCACGCAATCGGCGACCAGTGCCGGTTCGGCCATCAGGCAGGCGCCGAAACGGCCGTCCTTTACCCGGTCCGATGGACAACCGACATTGAGATTGATTTCGTCGTAACCGAAATCCTCGCCAATTTTGGCAGCGGTGGCGAGGTCACGCGGGTCCGATCCGCCGAGTTGCAGCGCGACGGGATGCTCACACGCGTCGAACGCGAGCAAACGCCGCCGGTCGCCATGAAGGATCGCACCTGATGTCAGCATCTCCGTGTAGAGACGGCCACGGCGCGTCATCAGGCGATGGAACATCCGGCAATGCCGGTCGGTCCAGTCCATCATCGGG
>CAVVZW010000045.1:0-7710 GCA_963752265.1 uncultured Alphaproteobacteria bacterium | reverse complement strand
CACACACACCACACACACACACACACACACACCACACACACACACACACACACACACCACACACACACACACACCACACACACACACACACACACACACACACACCACACACACACACCAACACACACACACACCAACTGCACATCACACACACCAACTACACACCACACACACCAACTCACACCACACACACAACACACACCACACACAGCAACTACACACCACATACACACCAACTACACACCACACACATCAACTACACACCACACACACCACACACACCAACTACACACACCAACTACACACCACACACACCACACATGCCAACTACACACACTAACCCCACACTAAACACACCAACTACACACTAACACACAACAACTACACACTAAACACACCAACTACACACTAAACACACCAACTACACATTAAACACACCAACACACACTAAACACACCAACTACACACTAAACACACCAACTACACACTAAACACACCAACTACACACTAAACACACCAACTACACATTAAACACACCAACTACACACTAAACACACCGACTAGACACTACATACAGGCACCAATTGCACACTACACGCACACACCAACTACACACCACACATCAACTACACATTTCAGTCTCAGCAACGTTACACCAACCTAACAGCACACACATCAATAAAAATATCGGGTAATCCGATCATGATTTCCGGCAATAACGGCAACCGGGTCAAGGAGGCCCCGATTTCGCGCGGCCGGATTTATGCGTATGTGATGCCGAATTAGGGACCAGCCCTTCCACATCATAGCGAGCCAACGGGTCGCGCGAATGCGCGCCCGATGACAGGCTCCGCGAAGCAATCCATGTCGCGGACGCTGGATTGCTTCGTCGCTTACGCTCTCGCGATGACGGGGAAAGAACCCGGGCGACCCTACACCAGTAGCCGTGGCTCTTCCGTCGCGATCTCGTCACCGACGCCAACGATGCCGCCGGCGATCACCTCGGCGTAGATGCCGCAATCGGGATGGCCGAGCCGCCGTTGCAGCGTGGCCGGGATTTCGAGATCGCGGAGGGCGGTGTCGGGATCGACGTTGACGGCGGCGCAGCGCTGGATCCGTTTGACGACCTTCAAGCGGACGTCGCCGATTGCAAGCGTCTGGCCGAGCAAGTCGAACTCATGCCAGGCCGGCCAACCCGCAACGTGCATGTTGCCGCGAAATCGCAACGGATTGACGTCCCAATCGACCAGGCCGGCGATGGCGGCGACGCTTGCAAGATTGATGATCGAGACGACCTTGCGGGGGACGTCGGAAAAGCTGTGTCCCTCGGCCGACAGCACCTTTGGCGGACCCCTGAGGTCGTCTGCGAAATTCGTGATGAAGAATTGCTCGATCGCGGCCCGGCCCTCCGCCGCTTCCAGGTCGCCGCGCGCGGCCACCGCGCCGTCCTTGCGGATGGTCAGGCAATGGGTGTGGTCCTCAAAATGGGTCTGCAATCCCGCCAGGCGCTCGTTGCGCATCAGCATCAGAAAATGAGGTTTGGGGAGCCAGGCCGGCGCCTTGGGATCGAAGCCGGATGGACCATTTTCGATCGCATAGCGGCGGTCGGCCGGAAAGGTCTGGCCGATATCGAGGGCGACATTCGGCAGAGGTTCAGGCGAGAGGCCCTTGACCGGATAGCGATAAAGGCTGGTGATTTGCGCGGACATCGCGCCTTTCTTAAGGGATTCCGGGACGTGCCGATACGGCACACGAATTTGTGAGAACACCTCTTCCGTTTCCGGCCACGCCTTCCCACATTTGCCTCAAGCCCGCCGAGGGCGACGACCGCGGCAGGTTGACGAATGTCAACGCGGACCGCGCATACCCAATGAAGATGCCGCAATCATGCCTTAGGGGTGGTCGCGGTATGCCGAGGGAAGTGAAGTATGAATATCGAAAAATATACCGAGCGCGCGCGGGGCTTTGTCCAGTCGGCGCAATCGCTCGCCTTGCGCGAGGGGCATCAGCAGTTTTCGTCCCTGCATATGCTTAAAGTTCTGCTGGACGACAGCGAGGGTTTGGCCAGCGGTCTGATCGACCGGGCCGGCGGTAACTCGCGCGCCATCCTGAAAGCGACCGAAGAGGCCCTGGAGAAGCTGCCGAAGATTTCGGGCAGCGGCGCCGGCCAGGTTTATCTTGCGCCCGATCTGGCGCGTGCTTTCGATGCGGCCGAGAAGGCTGCCGAGAAAGCCAACGACAGCTTTGTCACGGTCGAGCGGCTATTGCTGGGGCTTGCACTCACCAAGGACGGTGAGGCCGGCGTTATCCTGCGCAAGGGCAATGTCACGCCGCAAAATCTCAATGCTGCGATCGAATCCTTGCGCAAGGGCCGTACCGCCGACAGCGCCACGGCGGAAAACGCCTATGACGCGTTGAAGAAATATGCGCGCGACCTGACGCAAGCCGCGCGCGAGGGTAAGCTCGACCCCGTGATCGGGCGTGACGAGGAAATCCGCCGCACGATTCAAGTGCTCTCCCGCCGCACCAAGAACAACCCGGTCCTGATCGGCGAGCCCGGCGTGGGTAAAACCGCGATCGTCGAGGGCCTGGCGCTGCGCATTCTCAACGGCGACGTGCCGGAGAGCCTGAAAGACAAAAAGCTGTTGTCGCTCGACATGGGCTCGCTGATTGCGGGCGCGAAATATCGCGGCGAGTTCGAAGAGCGGCTCAAGGCCGTGTTGTCCGAGGTCACCTCGGCCGAGGGCTCGATCATCCTGTTCATCGACGAAATGCACACGCTGATCGGGGCCGGCAAGGGCGAGGGCGCGATGGATGCGTCCAACCTTTTGAAGCCTGCGCTGGCGCGGGGCGAATTGCATTGCATCGGCGCGACCACGCTCGACGAGTATCGCAAGCATGTTGAAAAGGACGCGGCCCTGGCGCGGCGTTTCCAGCCGATCTTTGTCTCCGAGCCCACGGTCGAGGACACGATCTCGATTCTGCGCGGGCTGAAGGACAAATACGAACAGCATCATGGCGTTCGCATCACGGATTCGGCGCTGGTGGCGGCTGCGACGCTGTCGAACCGCTACATCACCGATCGCTTCCTGCCCGACAAGGCCATCGACCTGATGGATGAGGCGGCGGCGCGGCTGAAGATGCAGGTCGATTCCAAGCCCGAAGAACTCGATTCGATGGATCGTGAAATCATCCGGCTCAAGATCGAGCGGGAAGCCCTGAAGAAGGAGAGCGATGCCGGCTCCAAGAGCCGCCTGAAGACGCTGGAGAAGGAGCTGATCGAGCTCGAGGAGAAATCCGCAAGCCTGGCTTCGCACTGGAGTGCGGAGAAGAACAAGCTGTCGAATGCGCAGAAGCTCAAGAGCGAACTCGATGCGCGGAAAATCGAACTCGCCGACGCCCAGCGGCGTGGCGAATTCCAGCGGGCGGGCGAACTGGCCTATGGCCGGATCCCCGAACTGGAGAAGCGGCTCACGGAGATCGAGGCCAAGGAGAACGCCGGCGAGATGATGGAGGAGGCGGTCACCGCCAACCACATCGCGCAGGTGGTCTCGCGCTGGACCGGCGTGCCCGTCGACAAGATGCTGGAAGGCGAAAAGGACAAGCTCCTGAAAATGGAGATGAGCCTCGGCCAGCGTGTCGTCGGCCAGGCCGAAGCGGTGCATGCGGTCGCAACCGCCGTGCGGCGTTCGCGTGCCGGCTTGCAGGACCCGAACCGGCCGATGGGCTCGTTCATGTTCTTAGGGCCCACCGGCGTCGGCAAGACCGAGCTGACCAAGGCGCTCGCGGAGTATCTCTTCAACGACGAGACCGCGATGGTGCGCCTCGACATGTCCGAATACATGGAAAAGCACTCGGTATCGCGGCTGATCGGCGCGCCTCCGGGCTATGTCGGTTACGACGAGGGCGGGGCGCTCACTGAGGCGGTGCGGCGGCGGCCCTATCAGGTCGTGCTGTTTGACGAGATCGAAAAGGCGCATCCGGATGTATTCAACGTACTGCTGCAGGTGCTCGATGACGGCCGCCTGACCGATGGTCAGGGCCGCACCGTCGATTTCCGCAACACGCTGATCATCATGACCTCGAATCTCGGTTCGGAGTTCCTGGTCGGCCAGCCGGAAGGCGAGGAGACCTCGGTCGTCCGCGAACTGGTGATGGGGGCGGTGCGGGCGCATTTCCGTCCCGAGTTCCTCAACCGCGTCGATGAGATCATCCTGTTCCATCGCTTACAAAAGAGTGAAATGGGTCGAATCGTTGAGATCCAGTTCGCCCGGCTGTCGAAGCTTTTGGAGGATCGCAAGATCACGCTCACGCTGGACGCGGCCGCGCGCGACTGGCTCGCCGCCAAAGGCTGGGACCCGGCCTATGGCGCGCGTCCCTTGAAACGGGTGATCCAGCGCAATGTGCAGGATCCGCTCGCGGAGATGATTCTCGCCGGCGAGATGCGCGACGGAGATCACGTCGTTATCTCCAGCGAGGGCAATGTGCTGACGTTCAACGGCGTCGCCCGCCAGACTGCGGAGATCGCTCAGTTCGAATCGCCGGTGCCGAAGCGGAAGCTGAACTGATACAAACAAGGCGGCCCTCACGTTGTGCGGGGCCGCCTCCCTTGGATGTTTGGCAGCCGGTTTGGCCAATCTGGTGGTCCGGTATCACCCGAGACCGCCAGACCAGGCCGTCGCAGTTTAGTGTTCGCGCGATCAGAAGACGGCGACGCCGTGTATCTTGGCGGCCGGATTGATCGTTGGGATGGGCGTGCCAGTCCCCACCTCCGTCAGCGAGTTCCCATCCGGGCTGACCTTAAGAACATGGAGCTTGTTGGGAATGGTGGCCCGCGTCGTCGGCGGTGTGGTGGCCGTGCCGCCAACGGCGTCGCTTTGACTGACCACGTAGATGAAGGCATCGGTAGGATCGACCTCAAGCTCTAGTGTCGCGGTCCCTTGCGGTCCGCCGATCGGCGCCGAGTTTGACAGATCGATCGGGCGGGCGGGGTCGGTCACGATGTCCAGGGTATCGACCGTATGCGAGCCGGTATTCGAGGTGTAGACCCGCGTTCCCGTGTGGTTCACCCGGACCCAGCAGACCGCCTTGCCGGTGAGGGGCACGAGGCTCTGGAAGCTCGGGTTGCCCTCATCGTTCCAGGTAAAGGTGGCGAGCGCGCTTTGCCCCGTCACCCCGACGTAGAGCTCGCGGGCGACCGGGCTAGCCCAAGAGCCGAGCGGCGAGGCGGTCAGCACGCCCGGAGCGGCGGTCGAGGCAAAGGCGGCTGGAGGATTTCCGGACGTTGGGGTCAGTTTGCCGGTGGGAGACAGACGATAGGAAGCGAGCGTCCCGACAGGAAAGGGCGGGTTCGCGGGGGCTTGGGCGGGCGGCGCGAATTCGGGATCGAAGACAAAGGCCCCGGTATTGGTCGTCAGCGCCTGGGACGGCGAACTACCTTGTGGCAGAGCAAGGCTAGTGTCGTCGAGCAGCTCGACGAGGCCGCCTTCGAATGTGATGTGGCGCGTGACGATGTTCGGCGTCTGTTTGTTGACGGAAGCCGGGTTCGCCTGGTTTTGGTTCTGATTGATGATCACGAGCTGATCGCCGCGGACGCCGACGCTGATGGGGTTTATTCCCCCCGACGGAAAGGGCGAGCCTTGCACGGGAACGAGACTGCCGTTCAGTGGCACAATGTGAAACACCGCGATTGTATTGGAGCCGGCATTGACGACAAAAAGCAGGAAGCGATCGCGATCGACGGCGAGCTGCTGGTCCGCGTCGAAGGGTCCCAGAATGCCGGTCGGGTCGAAGACGCCGGTGCCACCGGTCGCGAAGGGTGAGCCTGGCACCGGAGTCAGGTTGCCGAGTTGGTCGCGGCGAAAGCCGACGACGGCATTGGCTAAATCGTTAGTTTGAGTGTAGACGAAGTGGTCATAGAGTCCGAAGATATTATCGGAAATGCCTGGCAAGTTGTCGGTAGCCGCCGGTGCTGGTTGCGTGGCCAGAAGGCCTCCCAACACCGCGCAGACCGACGCCGCGGGAAGTCGTAGACGCTCAACGAATTTCATATGGGTCCCTTTATTTCGAACTGGCCGCCTTTGCGACGGCAAGCCAAGGTTCGAAGGATGCCCCGGATCGTTACGCCGAAAATTTCGCACAACAACGTGACCTGGATCGACAGCGCTCTTTGTCCCGATTCGAAAAGAAGTCGATGCTTCGCAGCATGAGGCGCTTGGTCGGAAATTTTGCTCGCAGCTGTGATCGGATTTAATTTTGCTACGAGCGTCAGGTGCGGGATTGTCGCTTGTAGGGCATAGCGGCAGTCATCCAGCTGCAGCAGCATATGCTTGCGAACGTCGACGATGATGGCCTCGGCCCCAAAGTGACGCCGGTCGGAAGATTGGCCACCGAACCGCGCTTCTTCCATTTTGGTGCATCTTCCAAACAAAGATCAGAGCCCGGTTTTGATTCGATCAAAACCGAATAGGCTCTAAACAAAACGGGCCCGCGTGACGCGGGGGCGCCGTTTTATATCTGATGAGGAAAAGTGATCGTTAGCGGTTGCTGAGCTGCACGGGGCCGCCGCTGGCGTCCGACATGCGGGCGCCGCGGCCGGTCATCATGGCGTCCAGACGGTCGCGTTCCTTTTCGAAGCCGTTCATCATCGTCCCTTCCAGCGAGCGGCCGCGCGGCAGCTTGACGCGCATGGGATCGACGAAGCGGCCGTTGACGAGGATTTCGTAGTGGACGTGGGCGCCGGTCGATTGTCCGGTCGACCCGACAAAGCCGATCACCTGGCCTTGCCGAACCCGTTTTCCCGGCTCCAGGCCCTTGGCGAAAGCCGACATGTGGCCGTAGGCGGTTTCATAGCCGTTGTTGTGCTTCAGCTTGACGTATTTGCCGTAGCCGCCTTCCCAGTCAGCCACTTCAACCACGCCATTGCCGGAAGCGAAGATCGGCGTGCCATAGGCGGTCGCCCAATCGACGCCGGTGTGCATCTTGACGTAGCCGAGGATCGGATGGCGGCGGCTGCCGAAGCCGGATCGCATGATGGCGTTGTTGACGGGCTTGCGGACCAGGAACTTCTTCGCGCTCTTGCCGGTCTCGTCGTAGAAATCGACCACCGCATCGTCCGGGGTCTGGAACCGGTAGTATTTCTTGGTTTCACCTCCGACCGTCAGCGACGCGAACAGCACTTCCGATTTTTCGCTGTTGGCGGTGCCTTCATCTTCACCGGCAAAGAAGACGTCGAAGGAGTCTCCGGGCTGCACCTTGCGCTGGAAATCGACGTCGTATGAGTAGATGCGGATCATGTCCTCGATGACATTCGCCGGCACCTTGTTGCGCAGCGCGGTCTCGTAAATGCTTTGATAGAGGCGAACCCCGGTGCCGTCGTCCTCATCGTCTTCGTTACTGGTGCTGTTGTCGGCCGTGTCGGTAGCGGTGTTCATGCTCGAGACGTCGACGGCAACATATTTGCCGAGATCGGAAAGGGCTGCGACCGCCTCGACGGCAGTATCGTTGGCGACGATCACGCGGTAGGGCTGCAGCCGCTGCTGACCGGGACCGGCAGGTGCCATCAGGATACGGACCTTCTCGCCGTCTTTGAGGCCGCCGTCGCGGCCGCGGGCGCCGAGCGTGGTGGCGATCGCCTTGGCCTCTTCCGGCGTTGCGCCCTGTTCGCGCAGGATCGAGATAACGGTGTCGCCTTTCTTCACGGCATGGACG
>CAVVZW010000044.1:0-18009 GCA_963752265.1 uncultured Alphaproteobacteria bacterium | reverse complement strand
TGTTTTTTTTTTGCTTCGTTACAGTTGGTCTTGCTCCGAACTGCGCGCCGAGTTCAGTGAATTGTGCGTACACCGCGTCGGTTCGCACGGTGACGGTAGTGGCGGGGTCTTCCGAGCGAGAAGGCAAGAGGGTCGCCGGCTGCGCGGTCGCACTAGCGATGCTGTACCAGTCGGCGGCATCCGAACCGGCGTTCCGATCTGGGATGCATGCCATTGCAGTTCGGCCCCGCCTGCTTCTGTCTTTTTGATGACGACTTGCCACCGGATCGGGCTCTCGCCGTCCTGCGGCACCGCGAGCGGCCGATGCATCGCAAAGCCGGCAACCTCGACCGGCCTTCCCAGAAAACGGCGCGCCGGCCGCCGAGAAAGCCTCCATCACGGCGGCGGCCGGCACCAGCACGCGATCGCCAATGCGATGGTCCGCAAGCCAGGCCGGCGCGAAAGAGCTATCCGCCTCATAGAGAGAGCATCCGATTCCGGCTATCTCGGTCCGCCGTCCCAGCAATGGGTGATCGCCGCGGATGCGGCTGCGAGGTTCGCCCTTCTCCTTGGCGAGCCGGTATCCAGTGCCGTCGGCGCTGCCACGGGTAGGACGGCAGATCGACGATCTGTCCGGGCCCGACTGGACTTCTTTCCAGTCGATCTCGCGCCCGCCGCGTAAACGCTTGCGCATGCCTGCAGCATCGTCTCCCGTTCGGGCCGCCCGCGGCGCAGCGAGGCAAGAATCAACGGCGGCGTGCCTGTCGACGGATCCGCGCAATCCGCAATCGCAGCGCCGAGAACCGGATGGGGACCGATCTCAATAACAAGGTCGCAATCTTGAAGCATCTCCTGCGCCGCGGCGGCGAACCGTACAGGCTCTCGCATGTTTCGCCCGAAATATTCCGCGTCGGGGCCGCCAGCTTCTCGCGTCCCTGTCACCGTCGAAACGAACGGGACGACAGGTTCAGACGCACGCACACGACCAAGCTGCGCGACGAATTCGTCCTTGCAGCGGCGCCATCTGCGCGCTGTGGAAGGCGTAGTTGACCGGCAGCATGCGGCAACTGACGCCACGCCGTTGCAGTTCTGCGAGAACCTCGTCGAGGGCCGCGGCTTCTCCCGACAGAACCACGCTGCGCGGCCCGTTGACCGCGCCGATACCGAGACGCGCGCCATACGGCGCGACGATCTGGGCGGCTTCCGCCTCGTTGAGACCGACCGCGGCCATCCGGCCGTTACCGGTCGCCCGCTGCATGATCCGCCCGCGGTGGAATACGATCCGGATCGCCTCCGGGAGATCGAGAGCGCCGGCGACATGCAGCGCAGCGATCTCCCCGATACTATGGCCGACGACGCAATCCGGGAGACACGCCCCACGACTTCCACAACGCCGCGAGCCCGACCTGGATAGCAAACAGGGCGGGCTGGGCGATCTCGGTTTCCGGCGAGCCGCGAGCGCTCCTCCGGGTAGGTTCAGTTCCTCCAGCAACGACCATCCGGCGAGCGGCCGCAGCAACTCGTCGCAGGATGCGACTACGTCGCGGAAAGCGCGCCTCCGTCTTCGAGGAGCTCGCGACCCATCGCGAACCATTGCGGCCCCTGGCCGCAGAAGACGAACCCGACACGCGGCGCGCGCATGCGCGCGCACAGGCCGACATCGACGCATTCGTGGAGAGCGCTCCAGACGGGCGCGGAAGTTCCTCCTTGGAACGACCGGTCACCGCGACCCGATAATCGTAGTGGGTGCGACGGACTCGCCGCCGTGTGACACAAATCGTCGAGTGGCAGCCGGCGTTTCCGCGAGGAACGTCCGTCCAGGATTTGACCAACGCCTCCAACGCGGCGGGCGACTGCGCCGACAGCGGCAGGATCCGGTAGGCGTCAGCCCGGCTGGCGCCCGCGCGCCGCGGCGCAGGAGCTTTGGCGCTTCCTCGACGATGATGTTCGCGTTGGTTCCGCCGACGCCGAATGAACTCACAGCGGCGCAGCGCGGGAAGTGCTACGCCGGGGTAAGCTGGCGTCAAAGCCGTCGGAACCGCGAGCCGCGTTCCGTCCAGCGAGATATGCGGATTGAGCTTGGTGAAATAGGGCTGCGGTGGCACCAAGCCGTGGCGCAGCACCTGAATGGCCTTGATGAAGACCGACGACGCCGGCTGCCGCCTCGAGGTGACCAAAATTGGCCTTTGCCGATCCCAGCCAGCACGAGGCGTCCGATTCATCGGAACGCCCGATCGTGGCGGCGATCGCCTCGACCTCGATGGGATCGCCCAGAGCCGTGCCCGTCCCGTGCGTCTCGAAGAAACAGATACGCCCCGCGTCGAGCTGCGCGCTGCGCAGGGATTCACGGATGAGCGCCTCCTGGGCCGGACCGTTCGGCGCGGCGAGAAGCGTGGATCGCCCGTCCTGATTGACGGCGGAGCCGCGGATCACGCGCATGAATCCGGTCGTTGTCTGCGATCGCGTCCGACAGCCGCTTGAGAACGACGATCCCGCAACCCTCGCCGCGCCCAAAGCCGTCCGCCAGCGCATCGAACGTCTTGCAGCGGCCGTCCGGCGCCATGAAGCCGACCTTGGACATCGCCACCGTGAGTTCCGGCGTCATCATCAACGAGACGCCGCCGGCGATCGCGAGGTCGGTTTCGCCGGACCGCAGGCTCTGACAGGCGAGGTGGATCGCGACGAGCGACGACGAGCAGGCGCTGTCGATCGAAAGGCTTGGGCCGCGCAGATCGAGCAGATACGAAAGCCGGTTGGGTACGACGCTGTGCAAGGTTCCCGTCAGCGTGCGGGCGTCGATGCTCTGTCGGATCGGTGTATTGCAGCTGCGCGTAATCGTTATGATAGCTCGCGATGTAGACCGCCGTGCCTGAGCCGCGCAGTTGCGGCTGCGGCAGGCCCGCATCGTCGATGGCTTCAATCGCCACCTCGAGTGACGAGGCGCTGCTGGGGATCCATCCGGTCGGCTTCGCGCGGCAAAATTCCGAAGTAGCCGGCATCGAACATGTCGATCCGGTCGAGGAAGCTTCCCTCCTTGGTGACCGACTTTCCGGCGGCGGCGGGATCGGAATCGTACCAGTCACGAATATCCCAGCGGTCCGCAGGCACTTCTCGTCGCAGTCTGAGCGCCGGCGCGGAGAAGGCGCCACATCTCATCCGCGGTACGCCGCGCCTCCTGGAACCCGACAACCGACGCCGACGACGGCGATCGGATCGCTGCGCAGAATCTGCCCGGCCTGCGCTCGCGTTTGCTTGGCCAGCAGCGCGAGCTTGATGGCGGAAAGGCTCTCCGCTGTGGCGACGCGGCGTTCATCGGGCGCCCGACATGTTTCGCAGGGCCGCGAAAGCCTCCGCATCTGAGAGATCGGACAGAGCTTCCAGCTCGAGCACGGCTCGCAGTGGCCGCAACCGCTCGTCCGCGATCGGAATCCTCGGGCGCCTCGACGCGCCGGCGTCAAGGAACCCGACGAGAGCCTCGATCGTGGGGTGGTTCCACGCCAACGTCGCCGACAAAGGCCGCTTCAACGCGCCTTCCAGCATGTTTCGCAACTCGATCGCCATAAGCGAGGTAAGCCCCATCGCGCCCAGCGGCTTGCGGGGATCGAGACGTGAGGGCGAGATTTTGAGAACGGCGCCCACGGCCTTGCGAACGGTCTGGTTCAGATTGTCTCCGCCTTCGGATCGGATTACCTTCGACGTGGCCCCGAGTTTCCGCCGTTGCGGCGAGCGATGTCGGCGAATATCGGATAACTGCGCGCGAGCCGCGCCTGCCTGAACTTAATCCGATCGATCGGCAAAACAGCGAGATAGGACTCCCCGGACTGGCAAAGGACTGGAAACAGACCTGCGCCGCGCGCTGGCGGAATCGCATTCATGCCCTGTCGATCGATTTCCGCAAATTTGAGCGCCGCATCGCTGCCCTTCATCAGGCCGGTGTCTTCCCAAACACCCCAGGCAACGCTGATAGCGGCTGCCCCGCGAGACCGGCGATCCTGCGCCAAAGCGTCGAGGCCCGCATTCGCGGCTGCGTAATTCGCCTGCCCTGTCTGCGCCAATAAAGCCGCGGTGGACGACATCAACGCAAAGAAATCGAGTTCCGGCAGAAGCCGATCGAGATACTGGGCACCCCGCAATTTAGGATCGAGGAGGGCGTCGAATCGCGCGCGGCTCATGGAAACGGCAAGGCAGTCATCCAGCGCTCCAACGGCATGAATGACACCGCATATTGGCGGCCATGCTTCGGCACGGTAACGGTCAAGAAATGTCCGCAGCGCGGACTCGTCGCCGACGTCGACGCAGGCCACGTGGACCGCAACTCCCTCCGGCCTCCAGCGCACGAACAGCGGCAATCCGCTGCCCAACAACGGTGCCTGGGTCGATCGTACCCCAGGTTTCGCGTGGCGGCAGCGCCGACCGTCCCCATCAGGATCAGCCGTCTCGCGCCGCCGCTTGACCATCGCGCGGGCCAAACGGAGGGCGATATCGCCAAGGCCGCCCGTGATGAGATAGGCTGCCATCGGGGCGCAAACGGAAAGTATCCGTCTCCTCGCCAAGCGTCTTTGCTGCGAGACGCAACACAAAGCGCCGGTTGCCACGGATCGCTATCTGGTCCTCGCCGTCTCGTGCGAAAATATGATGAACAACCAAGGTAGCATCGTGTGTGCCGGGCGCCTTCGGGTCGAGATCAATCAGGCCGCCCCAGAGATCCGGATGCTCTTCGGCAATCACGCGGCATGCACCCCAGGCGGCGGCGTGATCGATCGAGAGCAGTTCCCCGCCTGCTTGACCCGGCAGCCTGCGCTCCCCGCGTGAGAATCCAGAGCTGCGGCAGCGTCCGCCATGACCGACTTGAGCATGGCCTGAAGCGCGCGAACAGGCAGATACGGCGCCTCTGGACCTTCGGGCATCAGCAGCAGGACACCGGCAAAACCGGCCGCATCCCGCGCGGCGGACTCGATAGCCTGATCCAAACTCGTCCCATTGCGCAACGACAGCTTCGGCACCCTTGGCCACGAATGCCTCGCGCCATGCGGATTGATCCTGTGCGTTCGGTACAACGACCAGATAACGCGCCGCCGGCTGGACATGGCCCAGCGGCCGCAGATCACTGACCTTCCACAGCCTGGGTGTAGAGCCAACTCAGCGCTTCCTCGTCACGGGGCGCCTCAGGCTCGGCGCGCGCCGCTGATGCAGAGACAAGATTTGCGGTAGGCGCCCAATGTTTTTCGCGCTGCCACGGGTAAAGCGGGAGCGAGACAAAACGACCCGGCTTCGGCAGCACGCGATCCCACGCCAAGGGATAGCCGGCCGTCCAGAGCTGCCCCAGCGCGGAGAGAAACGCCGCGCTCTCATCGTCCTCGCGCCGAGCGCAGGAAATCGTCGTCGCCCGCTCGCCCCTCGCATGCGCCGTCTGTTCGATCGCATGCAGCAACACCGGATGCGGCCCGAGTTCGACGAAGATCGATATGTCGGCGTCGAGCAACCCGTTCACGGCGTCCGCGAAGCGCACCGGTTCCCGCAGGTTGCGGCCCCAATAGGCGGCATCGAAGTCGCTGCCTTGGGCGCGTCTGCCGAGAACCGCGGACCAGATCGGCAGCCGCGCTTCGCTCGTGGCCATGCCAGCGAGTTCCGACGCCAAGCGTCGCGGCCGGCTGCTCCATCTGCGGGCTATGTGACGCGACATCGACATTGATCGTCCGGCAAAAGACGCCGTCGCGTTCGAGTTCCGACATGATTTGCCGCACCGCCTCGGGCTCGCCGGAAATCACGCATGAGCGCGGGCTGTTGCTGACGGCGACATTGACCCGATCTTCCCAACCGGCAAGGCGCTTGGCGGCATCGCCCATCGGGAGTTCTACGACCGCCATGGCGCCCTGGCCGCTCGTCCGCTGCATAAGCGCGCTGCGCCGGCAGACGATTTGCATCGCACGATCGACATCGATCACGCCGGCAATAACGGCCGCCGCCACTTCGCCCATGCTGTGCCCGACGACCGCGGAGGGCACCACGCCGAACTCGCCCAGGAGCCGCGCATAGGCGATCGCCAGCGCGACAAGGACGGGCTGGATAACGCTGATTTCGTCAAGCCGGTAACCGTCGTCGCCCGGATCGGTCTCCAATTGCGCGATGATCGAACAATCGACATGCGAGGAAGCCGCCCGATCACATTCCGCGAGCGCCGCGCGAAAAGACGGATGACGGCGCATCAGCTCACGAGCCATGCCAGCCCACTGCGCGCCCTGTCCGGGACAGACAAAGGCAATTTTCGGAGCGGCTTTATCGAAGACGGCGGCGCCCTCACCTCTCCGTCCTCCGCGAAACCGCGCAAACCTCTCAACCAGCGCAGACGCGCTCTCCGCCAGCGAACGTGGCGCGATGGGACAGCGCGGTTCGTCGGCGAGCCGCGCTCCAGCAGATATCGCCGAGCGCTGGCGCGGACGGCAGATTCGAGCCTATCCGCCATCAGCGTCGCGAGCCGCCGCAAAGCGCGCGGACTCCGGGCCGAAAGGGGCAACAGAACCGCCGGCGCCCAGGACTCGAAGGGATCGCCTTCCTGATCCGACGGGGGCGAGTGCGCCTCCTCGAGCACGACATGCGCGTTCGTTCCCGAGATGCCGAGCGCCGTAACGCCAGCGACGCCGGGCTTTCGCCGCGCGGAAACGGAACGACCTCGCTCGGAATGATCAACGCCAATTCGGCTGGCGTCAGCGATGGATTGGGAGTCGAACGATGGAGGCTCGGCGGAATGCGGCCGTGATGGAGGACGAGGGCCGCCTTCGTCAGACCGGCGAGGCCGGCCGCGGCTTCCGTGTGACCCCAATTGGTCTTCGCCGATCCGACAAACAGAGGCTGATCGGCTGGACGGTCGCGTCCCGACACCGCCGCGATCGCTTTCAATTCGACGGGATCGCCCGCCCGCGTGCCCGTGCCATGAGCTTCGACGTAACCGACCCGAGAGGGAGCAATCCCCGCGTCTCGATAAGCGGCGCGCAGGACCTCTTCCTGACCAAGCTGGCTCGGCGTGCCCATCGAAACGCTGCCGTGACCGTCATTACCGACCGCGGAGCCGCGAATGATGGCGTAAACGCGGTCTCCGTCGGCCTTGGCGCGAGCGAGCGACTTCAGCACAACGACGGCCGCGCCTTCGCTGCGCACGTAACCGTCGCCGGAGGCATCGCCAAACTTGCATTGGCCGTCCGCGCCAAGCATTCGCGCCTGGGAATAGGCGATCGAGACATGAGGCTGCAGAATGACGTTGGCAGCGCCGGCGAGAGCCACCTCGCTTTCGCCGGACCGAATGCTCTGAACGGCAAGGTGACACGGCAACCAACGACGACGAACAAGCCGTATCCAGCGTCAGACTGGGCCCGCGAAGCCCCAGCGCATAGGAAATTCGGCCGGAACTCGCGTAACGACCGCTGCCCTGGACAGCGTAGAAATCCACAGCCTCGGGATGCGCGAACAAGCGCGCCTCGAAGTCGCTGGTCCATTGACCGATGAACACCCCTGTGCGGGTATCGGCGAGCTTTGCCGCGTCCTGCCCTGCATCCTCAAGGGCTTCCCAGGCTGTTTCGAGCAACAAGCGCTGTTGCGGATCGAGGACGTCGGCTTCGCGCGGCGAGATCCCGAAAAAGGCCGCGTCGAATTCATCAATACGCTCGAGATAGCCTCCCCGCTTCACCATCATTTTCCCTGGAACAGCGGCGTCGGGATCAAAAAACGCGGCGATATCCATGCGATCCGGGGGTATCTCGCCGATGGCGTTCTTGCCCTCGCACAGAAATGCCCAAAACGACGCGACGTCAACGACGCCGCCGGGAAAACGGCAACCGATGCCGACAAGGGCGACGTCGCGGCCGATCGTCTCGATGAATTGCAGCCGTCATGTCGTCATGCCCTTGCTTCAACCTCCGCGATGATCGGCCCAATGATGCGTGCAATTTCACCCACCACGGCTTTCCGCTGCGCGTCGAGATAGAAGTGGCCGCCCGGAAAAACCCGCAGCGCAAAAGTGGCTTGCGTTTCCGTTTTCCCACGCCTCGACATCGCGCAAGCGGCGTCATCGGATCAGAGTCGCCCCCGAAAGCCGAAATGGGTATCGGCAACGGTGGTCGCGGTCCGGGCCGAAATGTTTCCAGCGCAATCGATGTCGGCGCTGCAGGCCTGGCAGCAGCAATGCGAGGACATCGGGATTGGCCAAGATTTCGCGCGGAATGCCGCCGTATCGTCGGCCAATCTCAGCCACGAAGGCAGCATCCGGCAAACCTCCGATCGGCGGATTTCGGATCGGCGAGTCGCGGCGGCCGGCGTCCTGAAACGATCAAGTGACGCGGGAACCGGCAATGAAAGCTCCATCAAACGACGCGTAACTCCCTCCGCCAGAACCGCACCCATGCTATGGCCAAAAAAGGCGAACGGAAGTTCCGGCAGTCGTCGCGATCGCGTCGGTTATCGCCTCGACAAGCTCCGGAATGGATGTCATCGCAGGTTCGCGAAACCGCGATGTCCTCCCAGGGAGCTGAACGCCACACAAATTCACGCTCGGCCGGCAGTTCGGCTGCCCAACCTCTAAACACGACCGGCCCCATTCCCGCCGGGGGAAAACAGACCAATCGAAAATGGACGGGGCAGTCAATCCTTGAAAAAAACAGCCAATCGTTGGAGCTGGTTTCGGTGTCGAAAATGCCCTTTTGCAAATGCAAACTCATATTTCAGGATAGAAACATCTCCTTAGCAAAATAACATCTTATTGGCAAAGCACGCCCAGACATACGTGATGCTCGCGGAACTAAATCGAAGTCGGCGAAGTAAAATAATTTCAATGACTTGAAGAGCACGCCGCGCCGATCAATCTTAGTGATCGGGTGGTTAAAAACCGAGCGTTAACATTAAAGCCTGTCACACGGCCGGGTTCCACCTGACCCGGCAAAACCAGGGCTAACGCCCTTCATTCTCCAGCTAATGAGCGATAGGCGTGCTTATGATAGCCGTCGCTGCGTTACTGGTTCCATTAATGCCCTGCTTGAGGAGAGTTGCGCTCACGCCGGCGTTGATCGGATCGCCCACTGTGGCGACAATCGTCCTGATGTAATTCAGGAATTTACTCGCTTCGACGGACACAGCGTTGGAAACGAAAATAACGTCCTTGTTTCGCATCTCGAATTTAGAGGTAAGGAAGTAGCCGCCGGGATCCCGCAGATCGACGTGGTAGATTACCGGTATGATGGGTCCTTCGAATCTCGAGATATCAACCCCAAGTTGTGCAGCAACCTCGCGCGTTTCGCCGCGATAAACAAAGACTGCTGCCGGGTCCGCAGAGACATCGGTCAGACCCGTCGCCTTCGCGATGGCTTCGGAGAGCGAAACACGCCACGCCTCGAAGGGGAACTGGCCCTGTTTTCCCGAGGCGCCCAAAGCGAGGAAGGTCTGCGGCTCGCGAAAGGCATAAATCGTGTCTTGCGCCCGCACATAGATGTTGTTGTTGGGCTCGTCGACGAGCGCGCCGAATGGCGCCACCGCTCGCTTTCCATTGCGCTCCAGTACAACCCAGGTTTCGTTGCCGGCCCCTGATAACCCGCCCGCTCGGCCAATCGCATCCAAAAGACGCTCTCCGCTGGCGCTCGCGGGAAATCTGCCGGCAAGCTTCACGTCCCCCAATACGGTATAAGAAGATGCGCGTTGGTCCACCAGGGAAACAACGACGTTCGGCTCCAGCGCCCGGTTCTTCAACGCGTCAACAATCTCGCGCTGCACTTCGGCTACCGTCAGGCCCTTTGCCCGAATTGACCCCGCCGATGGGATGGAAATATTGCCATCAACACCCACCGCCTGCTGTGGAACCGCGAGGAAATTGCCCGGGCGGACCCCGGTATCGTTAGGAACGAAAAGGCCGGCGCCGGTCTCGTAGATCGTTACTGCGACGACGTCCCCGACACCGATACGTACCGTTTCAGGACCCCGCCGGTCCGTCATCACACCAGCGATCTTTGGGGAGTGTGCACTCAAAACGTTGACGGCACCCGGATTTAGCTGAACGAGCGCATAGGGCAGCGCAGTCTGCCCGGATTTGATGTCCCAACTCTGCGGACCATCAACCGGCATGACCGAACAAGCGCCCAAAACCAGTGCTGCGAGCGCAGCCAAACAGCTATAACGAAATCCCATGCCCCACCCTATTATGATCGAATCTTTAACATGCGGTTCCTGTAGGGCAGAGGTCCAACATGGTCGGAAGCTTCTTTTTAAAAAGGGTGTATCCAAAAAAGCACAGCCGAAAAGCAGCATTAAAATTTGGAACATGCCCGGCGCAGGTCGCGGGCGGAGCCCGAGCCAAAGCTGAATTGTCCAACTGCTATATGACGACAAGCAGCGCTGCGCGCGTTACGCGTTTCCAGCCGCGCTTGGCACCAATTCCCACATTTAATTTCTTGATGAAATTAAATATTAAGTGACATTAAAATTAATCGGGCGCTTTAGTTTTTTAAAGCCCAGGTCGGATGGACCGAAAAATTCTTCGAGCTTTGGTCGCAGCGGATTAATTGCTTGCGGCCTTCCCCTGTAAGTTGAGGTCCGTCTCTGGCACTTCGCGCAAAACTCTACTGTCAATGTGTGCAGACGGAGACCTACGCTTCCTGAAGAATCCGACCAAAAACCCCACCGCGGAGATGTGCCAGGTAAGGACGCTGAAGATTCCAAGTTTCAGGGACCGAGTTCGAAATGTCATCACGACGACCGGCACCGCCAACGCAACGACAGGTACAGCAGCGCCTCGGATCCAATGAGAAGCCAAAAAAGCGAGGCCCCAATAGACCCAGACGCCGAGCGCGAGCAACGTGATTCTGACCTCGCGCAATACGTGTCTCACGTAGCGGCCATCGATTGCAGCACGAAACAGCTCGCCGGAGCTCAGAAAACGACCACTTCTAATCCGACGCCAAAGCAGCTGCCACGAACCGATTGCGTAACTATAATGATCAACCGCCTTTTGCTCTAAGCTTATAAGTCTCCAGCCCTTAACCCGAAGACGAGCCCCAAGGTCGTACTCTTCGAAGGCGTGCAGGTTTCGATCAGAAAGGTATCCGACATCGGCGATTGCGGAACGACGATAGAGGCCGCCGCCATTAAGGCAATCTACGTCAAGTAAATCCCCCCTCGGTCTGAGCCGATTAAAGCGTTGGACGCGTCCCTGTACTTCAAGATTGTCGGTCCGCATTTCGTGAATATATCCGCCAACGCCGGCAACCGTCGGATCGCGATCAAGAATGCCCACGGCCCGCTCCAGGAATGGAGCCTTCAACTCCATATCACCATCGAGGATATAGACATATTCTCCATGACTATGTTCAAAGCCGAGTTGTGGACCAACGCCGCAACATCGATCGCTGGGGTTTTTTAGCTGCACAATGGATACTGAGAATTGTTTCGCAATTTCGATAGTCCGATCGACGGACGCGCTATCGGCGACGATTACCTCGCCGTCAAGGTTCGCTAATGCGGCAAGCGAGCTCTCTATCGCGCCGCGGATATTGAGTTCTTCATTGAAGGCCTTAATAACGATGCTGATCTTAGCCATCGTTATCTTCTTCCGGCCAGAAAATTGATAGTTCGGGATTTATCATTGATATCCGCCGCATCCGCTGGTGAAATTACGCGAAACTTGCTCACCGATCAAGAACGCCCGACTGTAATAACCGCCGGTCACAAAGTATCCAATCATGATCAGCCGCGAGCCATAGCGTCCAACACCAGATGGAGCACGGCAAGGCGGCCCGGAAAAGTTGAAGACGTTCAGTTCGTCACAGGCCGCTCAACTATCAGCGCAACGCCGCCGGCGGCCCCTCGGCCTCGGAGGAATACATCCGTCAAAACGCATGGTAACCAGTCGCGCAGGGTTCGCTTTGACAAAATTGTCACTTTCGTCCGCTGTCGGTTCCAAACGCCTGACGCTCGACTGCAGAAAAATTTGAACCCCGGACGGTGGGCCCTATCCAAAGAACGTCAGTTCGACCACCGACATTTCCGCCCCTATAGAGTCCCTGTTTGACATAGACGCCGCGAGCGGTTCGAACGGGCGTCCTGCCGCTCAATGATTGTGTAAATGTAGTTTCGCCCTCGTCGCGCCGCCAAATGACGTAAGCGCCGGTGCTCCAGTCGACCACAATTACGAAGTCTGTCCATTTTCCAAGAGCTATTAGTCCATCGTCGGCGAACTGCGAGTTATTAAAAGCATAGCGCTGCGGCCCGTTTACAACCGTTTGGGCCGCGCTTAATCCCCCCCAACCATAAAACTGCCAGACAAGAGACCAACTGTTGCACAAATTCTGATCGTCTGTCGAGCAGTCGACTGGTTTAAACGCCGACCACGGTAACTGCTGCCCCTGCCAGTTCGAAGGAAAGTAATAGCTCGTTGCGTAGTATTGCGTCCCGCTAGTTGCACTTTCCCTGATCTCCCCTCCGTTTGCACTTTGCATCAACAGCATCTCCGCTCGTTCACTGTTTGCTTTCAGAGCCAGCGGGTCGTCGTCCGGCTGAACCTCAATCCGGACAGCTGCCTTTCCATGCCATGTCAAAAAGCCGTCGCGCTGAATTCGGCAGCTGTCCATCACCTGTTGTCCGGACCAGCCGCCCGTTCGGATTTCGGCCCAATCGGTCGCGAATGAGATACCATCAGGAAAATTTGACGCCGGTGGCAGATGGTAGCTTTGATGCGAACCGCGCGGGACCGCAGGACATCTCTTGGAGGTATCCGGCGTGAACGATTGAGACCCCTTGTCACTGGATTGAGCAACGCAAACCATCGTCTGCGAGGCCAAGCAGATTGCAAAAAGCCAGGAACGCAAATTTTTCCCCTGAAATCTTTCTTTGCTTGAATGCACGCCGTCAATATCCGACAGAATAGGCTTGTTGCTGACTTTTTCAGAAAAGATCTGTCTGTAATGGTAGCATTTGTCGGCCCCTGAGCCGACCGGTTTTTGGCCTGATGACCCCATCTGCAAAATCGGCCACAAGGAACTTTTGATCCGTTGATGGCGGCGTCGTACATCTCCGCAATTGACTTTCCGCATCGACGGGGTCGGGCCGTGACAGGGGATCGGGCCGGACCTGCCGAC
Organism: uncultured Alphaproteobacteria bacterium; assembly: GCA_963752265.1. Taxonomy (GTDB): domain Bacteria; phylum Pseudomonadota; class Alphaproteobacteria; order Rhizobiales; family Xanthobacteraceae; genus Bradyrhizobium. The sequence continues at coordinate 4,921 of CAVVZW010000044.1, read as the reverse complement.
ATTAATCTTGTTACCACACCATCCAATCTCGTGATCGCCCGGTAGACTGTTTACGATCCGATATTATATCTTCTCAAGGTTGACATGACGGCTCGGGTTCAATGTCGACATGACGGCTCGGGTGCAAACTCGGCCCTGACATCTGCCTCTGAGACGATTGCTTTAGACAGAATGATTCTTCTTTCGCCTTCAAACTCACGAGAGAGCCGGCACCCGCGAATACCGGACGGGGTTCGCATCTATGCCGTCGGCGACATCCACGGGCGCGCGGATCTTCTCGATGGACTACTCAGCCGCATCGATTCGGACCAGGAAAAGGCTCAACTTTCCTTTAGCATTGAGATCTTTGTCGGCGACTACGTCGATCGCGGGCCGGACTCACGGCAGGTGCTTGAAAGACTGATAGCCCGCAAGCGAACCCACCGGGTGGTTTGTCTTAAGGGCAACCATGAGATCTTTTTGGCGGAATTTACAAACAACCCGGCCATCCTGGGTGATTGGCAGCGCATTGGTGGTCTCGAAACACTGATGTCTTATGGTCTTGCGCCATCGATCAACGCGGACGCAGTTGTCCAAGCCGAACTCGCAGCCGCTCTCGATCAGGCAATGCCCCAGAGCCATCGTCAATTTCTCGGCGAATTGAAGTCATCATTCACGTTTGGGGATTTCTATTTCGTTCACGCCGGCGTGCGCCCAGGCGTCCCGTTAGCCAACCAGCGCGAACAAGACTTGCTTTGGATACGCAATGAATTCCTTCATTGCGAAGACGACTTCGGCAAGATCATTGTACACGGACACACTCCGGTACCTCAGATTGACATTCGCCCAAACAGAATCAACATCGACACTGGAGCCTACGCGACCGGCAACTTGTCCTGTCTGGTTCTGCAAGACGAAACTGTCAATATCGTTTGAAAGAGCTTCCCACGGCAAGCTTTCAACTAACTCGACCGATGTGATCAAGGCGGCAGCATTCTCCGCCTCGAAGCAAAACTCTCGAGTAGTCTGACTGGCTCAACATGACCGAACAAACTGTAGCGGCCCCCTTAATGTCCACTGAAAGCGCCCAGCGCGCCTCGATCTTCTCCGCCAGCATTCGGTAACTGAACGCCTCAGTCTCCGAAACTAGGGCAGGACGGTCCGGCTCTCACGTGGGCCATTCCTCGACAATATCGACAACCAAACGCAACGGGCTGGCTTAAATGCGCGAAGTCAGTTCAATCGCTTTCACCCGGCTCTTCGCTGCGGATGGTTGGCCAGACAACGGCGAACTACCTTTGCGGTTGATCGATGAGGTTATTCATGGTCGACGGCTTGCTGATTTCCGGCACGTACAGATTGATGGCTGACGAGACCAGTGGCGTGGCGAACGGCCACGCTACTTTTCGGCTAACCTCGCGGGGCAATGATCGAGACAAGGCGTTTGCCGCAAGGCATCGCTTGTACGAACTCCTAATATGCCCCCTTAAAGCCGCTGACCCCTGTGGCACGGACGTGATTTCTACGCTAACGTGATCTAACGACCTGTTTCGATACGGGCTAATCTGGGCTGGTGTTCGAATGCGTGATGAAACTATAGCAATACATGGAGGCTATCGGCCAGATCCGACCACCAAGGCCGTCGCCGTTCCAATCTATCAGACCGCATCATATGCATTCGACAGCGCCGATCACGGCGCCGCCCTGTTTAATCTAGAGGTCGAGGGTTTTCGTTACAGCCGAATAGCCAACCCGACAAGCGCGGTTCTTGAACGGCGTCTCGCTGAACTTGAGGGTGGGGTCGGAGCACTCGCGGTTAGCAGCGGTCAGGCCGCGCTACACTTTTCGCTCGTAAATCTTGCCGACATCGGTGGCAATATTGTCTCAGTACCGCAGCTGTATGGAACGACGCACACGTTGCTTGCGCATATCCTGCCACGACAAGGCATCGTCGGCCGGTTCGCAGAAAGCGACAGCGCGAGTTCGATCGAGCGGCTGATTGACGAAAATACCAAGGCCGTTTTTTGTAAATCGGTCGGAAATCCGGCCGGCAACGTCTGCGACATTGAAGCACTTGCCAAAGCCGCGCATCGGTATGGCGTCCCATTGATCGTGGACAATACGGTCGCCACTCCCATTCTTCTCAAACCTTTCGAATACGGCGCCGACATTGTCATCCATTCTTTGACAAAATTTCTCGGCGGCCATGGCACAACACTCGGTGGCGCCATTATCGACAGCGGACGCTTCTCTTGGTCGGAGCAACCGAAGCGTTTTCGGGCGTTCAACGAGCCTGACAAGTCCTACCACGGCATGATCTATGCGCAGCACTTCGGTGCCCGCGCCTTTATCGAGCGTGCGCGGAGCGTGTATCAGCGCACGATGGGCTCCGTTCTTTCACCTTTCAATGCGTTTCTTTTGCTGCAAGGAATTGAGACGGTTGCCCTTCGGATGGAACGTCACGTGGAAAACGCTCAAAAAGTGGCTACTTTTCTCGAGAAAGACCCACGGGTCTCCTGGATAAACTATGCGGGTTTCGCCGAAAGCCCGTATTTCGACCTTGTCCAGAAATATCTCGGGGGGCGAGCGCCGTCGCTCTTCACCTTTGGTACCAGAGGCGGCCTCGATGCCGGTAAGAGATTCTATGATTCCCTTAAATTGGTTACACGGCTCGTCAATATTGGGGACGCGAAATCACTCGCCTGCCACCCGGCCTCGACAACCCATCGCCAGATGTCTCCTGAGGAGCAACGTCAGGCGGGTATTCTCCCGGAGACAATCCGATTATCGATCGGCATTGAGCACATCGACGATATCATCGCGGACATCGATCAGGCGCTGGATCACGCGCGTTGAAGTAAATCTAATCGTCCGCGCGAGATCTCCGTCGAGGGCGAAATCAAACGAAATTGCTGACGGCCAATGACTTGGATCTTTGAGCCTTCTGCGATGACAGATATAGAATCCAGTTTCGATATATTCGCTTGGCCGAAGAGTGCCAAGTGTTCCTCAGGTCGTTTGTTAATCGATCAACTGGAAAACTAGCAAGTAAATCGGGCTGCCTGTCGGAATGTGCGCGGCGCTCAAAAGTGGCTAATGTTTCCTCCGCATCTCCGTCGAAATAACCCCCCGGCAGGGTGGGGTAGCCTTCGATTTCCCGGCGGAGGAAGCGACCTATGTCCCTTCTATATTCGCCGAACAGGGTTTGCGCTTCGTATTCCGGGTGACCTTGAAAATAGACGAAAAGGCTCCTTTTGTGCTGCTTGACAAAGCTGTCAACGCCCGCGCTGGCTGATTTGGCAAGAATAGTATAGCCGCTTTCCGCAAGCGACCGTTCCTGCACCTCATTCCAGCGGGAGTGCGGAATTTTAAAGCTCGATGAAACGTTCTGCATCAACGGGTGATCCACCACTTTCTTTTGGGGAAAAACTCCTATGCATTTGTGAGGTAGCGAATGGCGCTCAACCCCGTCCAAATGCAGCACGGCCCCATGGACGGCCAAGCAGGAACAAACGGAAGACAGAGTATTCTCTTTGGCCCAATCGATCACCTGTCCGAACGTAGCCCAATAAGGCTCGTCCGGCAGACTGGCAGCCTTTGGTTCAGCGCCGGTTACGATCAGCCCATCAAGGCCGCTGTTCAATAGAGCATCGACGCCTAAATAATAACGGCGCACGTAATCGCGCCCCCAGTCTGTGCGAGGGGTCGTCTCCATCGTATACATATGCAGTCGAATAACGAGGCTTCCGGCGGCTGCGCTAAGTAAGTCAAACAATTGGCGCTCGGTCGATATCAGGGCCGAGTCCGGCATATTGTTGACGAGTCCGATATTGACGTAATCGACAAGTGCCCCTCCCGATCGTGGTTTGACACCGACGTCCCGCGATCTTCTAAAGAGATGATGGTCACTGGAGTCTAAGTTGATCAGGACGGGCATAGGAGCAGGCTACCGATCGGTACGATAATGAAGGCTAAGCATCTCGCGCAAAGCGCCGGGCCACTTCGTGACGTCTGTCCCATGGACTTGGAACATCGCGACCGCGAGCCTATCCATGCCGAAGGCTACGCAGCCGGTATGGGCGACAGCCCCGCTCGCATCCTTGATGTCCCAGGTCGTGCCAAAATGGTCACGGTGGTAGTTGAAGCTCATGCAGGCAGTCGGCTCGGCTTCCGAGCGCAGCGGAACCAGCAGCTCGAATTTCAATGATTGCTGTTTCTGGCTGACAGCCTTCATCTGACCTACCCGGCCGAAGAATGCCGCGCGCATGCATCCGGTAGACGTCCGCGCAGATGCGCATGGCGTCCTCGAGGGTCAGAAGCTTCAGCGTGTCCCGGTAGGGCACGTAGAGAATGTCCGGATGCGTCACCTTTCCTCCCGAGAGCGCTTGAATTTATCGTTGACCTCATCCTGAGGAGCCGTGCGTAGCACGGCGTCTCGAAGGATGGCCACAGGCCGCTGTGTATGGGGCCATCCTTCGAGACGCCGGCTGCGCCGGCTCCTCAGGATGAGGTCCTTGCTGGTGCAGTTTGATCCTCAGTGGGTCGGCCACGCCGGCGGGCAAGTCGAAACGAGGTCCTGCAGGCGACGCCCCCGCTTGACCGCTCCCAGATGGAACGAATACGCAATCGCGATCTGTGCGGTGTGCGGGGGTGCGCACCGCGGAAGGGAAATGCCTCGATGAGCACCGACTACAAATGGCCGGACGGCAAACGCATCGCGGTTGCCGTCACCGCCATGCTGGAGACCTGGAGCGAGGGCAAGGCGCCGCCTTACTCGGTGCAGGCGAGCCCGGTGAAGGCGGGCGTGATCGATCACGCCGGCATCGCGTGGGGCAGCTACGGCGGCAAGGTCGGCGTCTACCGGCTCATCAACCTGTTCCGCGAAAACGGCATCCGCGGCACGTTCTGCGTCAACGGCCGCTGCGCCGAGCTTTATCCCGAG
>CAVVZW010000043.1:0-26067 GCA_963752265.1 uncultured Alphaproteobacteria bacterium | reverse complement strand
CCGGTGGCGGGCCAGGCCCACCGTCAGCTCGGTGCCGTAGATGGGCGCCTTGAGGTCTCGCAAGAGGTAGGCCAACCCACCCGTGTGATCCTCGTGGCCGTGGGTGAGGACAATGCCATCGACCTGATCGGCCCGCTCACGCAGGTAGGTGAACTCGGGCAGCACCAGGTCGACCCCGGGCATGTCCTGATCGGGGAACATGATCCCGCAGTCAAGGACGATGATGCGACCGTCGATCTCGATGCAGGCGCAGTTGCGTCCGATCTCCCCCAGCCCGCCCAGGAAGACGACCCGGACCGGAGACTTGGCCGGCGGGCGGAGATTGGCCCTTCTGTTGCTCAGGCAAGCGGTTGACCGGTGGGGCGGGCAGGCCGACGGCGGCCAGGACTTTGGCTGCCATGGCATCGAGCTCGGGTGTGGACGTGCCCATCGGGAGTCGGCATTGACCGACGGCAATCCCATGGCCCGGCACATGGCCTTGGCCGGGAGCGGGTTGGGGTAAGCCTCGGTGCCGGAGAAGTCGAAGGAGTCGAGCAGCTCGGCGTTGGTCTTGATGGCGCCGGCGATGTCACCGGCCATGAACTGGTCGATCCACCTCGGCCCGGAACTGCGGGGCGGCCCAATGGGCGGCGATGCTGATGACGCCGATGGCGCCGACCGACATGAGGGGCAGCGTCATCACGTCGTCCCCGCTGTAGATCTCGAAGCCGGCGGGCAGCTGCGCGGCCAGTGCGCGGTGCCGGCCGGATCGGCCGCCGCGTCCTTGAGGGCCACGATGTTGGGCACCTCACGGGCCAGCCGCAGCATGGTCGAGGTGGCGATGCGCCGACCGGCCCGCACCGGGATGTCGTACAGGGCCACCGGCAGGTCGGCCGCCGCCTCGGCGACCACGCGGAAGTGCTCGGCGATGCCGGCCTGCGAGGGCCGGTTGTAATACGGCGTGACCAGGAGGATGCCGTCCACGCCGCACTCGGCGGCCAGGGCGGTCATCTTGATGGAGTGCTCGGTGTCGTTGGAACCGCTGCCGGCGATGACCGGGATGGTGACGGCCTCGGCCACGGCCCGCCACAGGTCGGCCTTCTCCTCGTCGGTCAGCACCGAGCTTTCGCCGGTCGAGCCGGTGAGCACGAGGCCATCGCTGCCGTGGGCGGCCAGCCACTGGGCCAGCTGACCGGCGGCGTCCAGGTCGAGCGCACCGGCGTCATCGAACGGGGTCACCATGGCGGTGACCACCCGTCCGAAGCGCGGCGCGGCGTTATACAGAGGTCATTACCTGTTCACGCTACCAGTCGCACCCCCGCCCCCCGGGGGCCCGCGTGGTCGTCGGTCTAGGCGACCTGGCGGTCGACGGCGAGCCGTCGGCGAAGGCGTCCTCGTCCTCGGTGGAGTCCGAAGGTGCTCGAAGGCGATGGCGCCCATTTCGGTGAACTTGGTGCGCAGCCAGCCGTCGGCGGCGTCGAGCAGCCCCAGCTTGCGCAGGTTCGGCACGATCTTGGAGAAGAGCAGGATCTGGAAGTCGTCGCGCTCGGGCGCCGCGTTCATGATCTTGATCACGTCGGGGATCGGCACTTCCATGCGCTCCCACACTTCCTGCATGACCAGGCGGTCCTTCATGCGGATGGCCGCCTCGAAGGCGAACTCCTGGCGCTCGCGCAGCTCGGCCGCGTTGAGCTCCTTGTAGTACTCCTGCAGGCTGAGCACGCCGAAGGCCACGTGACGGGCCTCGTCGGCCATGACGTAGCGCAGCAGCTTCTTGAGCAGCGGCTCGGTGGTCATCATGTGGATGAAGCCGAAGGCGGCCAGGGCCAGGCCCTCCACCATGATCTGCATGCCCAGGTAGGTCATGTCCCAGCGGGAGTCGCTGACGATGTCGTCCAGCAGCATGCCCAGGTGACCGTTCATCGGGTAGTGACCCGACAGCTTGGTGTCCAGGTACTTGGAGAAGACCTCGACGTGACGGGCCTCGTCCATGACCTGCGTGGCGGCGTAGTACTTGGCGTCGATCCACGGCACGGTCTCGACGATCTTCGCGGTGCAGAGCAGGGCGCCCTGCTCGCCGTGCATGAACTGCGACAGCATCCAGTTCTGGTTCTCAATACCGAACTGCACGAACTGCTTCTCGTCCCACTTCTCCATCACGGTGCCGGCGAAGGCATCGGGCGAGAACTGCGTCCAGTGCGACGGGGGCAGGACGGCGTAGGCATTGGTCTCCTGGCGCAGGGTGAAGACCCCGCCCTCGTAGGTCTTCGCGCAGCGGCGCACCCAGTTGATGATGCCAAGCCGCTTCAGCCTGGCGATGGCTGCCGCGACGGTCGAGCGCGCGAGCCCGGTCATGCGGGCGATGCCCTCATAGGACGGGTCGAGCCGGCCGGTCGTGTAGTTCAGAAAGTCGAAGTGAAAGCAGTGCAGGACGGCCATTGCCGTGAGGCCAATGCCGCCGCCGTGGCGGCCGAACGCCTTCGACCTGCCGTCCCACGCCCGTAGGCGTCCGGCCGACCGCGTCGTGACTCGTCGAGCGCCGGCGTCGTACGGGCGTGGGCATGAAAACTAAAACGGCTTCAGTGCGACGGACACGAGAGCAGTGGCGACACCTCCTTGCACAATGGCGACGGAGTGGCGAATCGGGCGGGGAGTTCGCGCGCAAGCTTGGCGTTCTGGAAACCACGTTGCGGTGGTGGGCATGGCGGGGTCGATGGCCAGGGCAAGCAGGTGCCGGGGGACCCGCCGGTAACGCTCGTGCCCGTGCGGGTCTTTGCGAAAAAACAGCTTGGCGCCGTCTTCGATCTCCGCCTGCGCCATCATCGGGTCGAGCCCGGCCCAGGCGTCGACGTCGCCGCGGATCAGCGCGGTTTTGCCGTCGGCATGCTGCAACAGCACCGGCGTGATGTCCTTTTCGGTCAAGCCCGCGTCGAGCAAAGCGCGGACCAGGAAGATGTGGGGGTCGGTGCCGCGGGTCACCGCGACGCGTTTTCCCTTGAGATCGGCAACGGTTGCGATCTTGGAATCCCTGGTCGTCACCAGCGCGGTCCATTCGGGCCGCGAAAAGACGTAGATCGATTTGATCGGGTTGCCGTTGATCCGGGCGACGAGCGCCGCGGAACCCGCGGTCGAGCCGAAATCGATCGAGCCGGCGTTGAGAAATTCCAGAGCCTTGTTGGAACCGGCCGATTGCACCCAGACGATGCGGATGCCGTCCTTGGCGAATTCCTTCTCGAGCATTCCCTTTTGCTTGAGGATCAGCGACACCGGATTATAGGTTGCCCAATCGATCCGTATCTCTTTGAGAGCTTCGGCGGCCCGTGCGCCGGCGGGGGCTATCGCCAGGATGGCGATGAGGGCGGCAAAAGCGCGCCATGAAATTCTGGACATCGTCGCAATTCTCCGGGGCATGATTAGATCAGAGCAGATCATGGAGAGACGTCAACGGAGGGCTTGCAACCCGGCGGCCACGTCTCGCCTGATAAGGCTGAGAAACCCTATTCTCTTTCAACGAGTTAGGGTAACGGTCAATCGGAAGAATAAAAACGCCTCGATCAGGAGAATCGGAGAAGGGTGTTGCTCCGAATGAAGACAATAGAGGATGGATTGGCTGCAATTGTTGGGATGGGTCGTGACAGGCTGTACCGCGTCCATTATCGGAATGACTGATGGATAACATGGTCACCCCGAGTCGGCTTGAAGCCGATGAGCGTTTCGACACCGCGCGGATCACCGCCGATGTCGATGCGCTGGCGGCTGAACATGCCGGGCGCGAGGATGTTTTCCGTGCAGCGGTAGCGAAACTTTTGAAGGCCGAGATGGTCGCGGCGCGTGCGACCGCCCAGGCCGTACTGCTGAAGGACCGGCACGGGCGGCGGTGTGCGGAACGGCTGTGCCTTGTCCAGGACGAGATCATCCGCATTCTGTTTGAGGCCGCGACACGTCATCTCTATCATTCGCCAATTCCGTCCGGCGCCGAACGGATGGCGGTGGTCGCGACCGGCGGCTACGGCCGCGGCCTGATGGCGCCGGAATCCGACATCGATCTTCTTTTTATTCTTCCCTACAAGCAAACCGCCTGGGGCGAGCAGGTCGCCGAAGCCGTTCTCTACTGCCTGTGGGACATGGGGCTGAAGGTCGGCCACGCGACGCGGTCGGTCGATGAATCGATCCGGCAGGCGCGCGGCGACATGACGATCCGCACCGCGATCCTCGAGACTCGGTTCCTCGCCGGAGACCAGCCGCTCTACAACGAACTGGTATCGCGCTTCGACAAAGAGGTGGTGCAGGGCAACGCCACTGAATTCGTGACCGCGAAGCTCGCCGAGCGCGAAGAGCGCCATCGCCGCGCCGGACAGTCGCGCTATCTGGTCGAGCCCAACGTCAAGGACGGCAAAGGCGGCCTTCGCGACCTGCACACGCTGTTCTGGATCGCGAAATATGTCTACCGGGTCCGCGACACGAGTGAGCTGCTCGATCACGGCGTGTTCGACGCCCAAGAATACCGCACCTTCCGCCGTTGCGCCGATTTTCTGTGGTCGGTGCGCTGCAACCTGCATTTCGTTGCCGGCCGCGCCGAAGAGCGCCTGTCGTTCGACATGCAGCGCGAGATCGCGGTGCGGCTCGGCTACACCTCCCATCCCGGGATGCAGGACGTCGAACGCTTCATGAAGCACTACTTCCTTGTCGCCAAGGAAGTGGGCGATCTTACCGCGATCCTGTGTGCCAAACTGGAAAACGAACAGGCGAAACCCGTGCCGGTGTTGAGCCGCATGATGGCGCGGTTTCGGCCGAGTACGACCCGGCGCCGGGTTCCCGAGAGCGACGATTTCATCGTCGATCACAACCGCATCAATCTCGCCGCGCCCGACGTCTTCAAGCACGATCCGGTCAACCTGATCCGGATCTTCCGGCTGGCTCAGAAGAACAATCTCGCCTTCCATCCGGACGCGATGCGGACGGTGACCCGCTCGCTGAAGCTGATCAATACCGACCTGCGCAACGACCCCGAAGCCAATCGCCTGTTCATGGAAATCCTGACGTCGAACGATGCTGAAATCGTGCTGCGGCGGATGAACGAAACCGGTGTGCTCGGCCATTTCATCCGCGCCTTCGGTCGAATCGTGTCGATGATGCAGTTCAACATGTATCACCACTATACGGTGGACGAGCATTTGATCCGCTGCATCGGGTTTTTGCAGGAAATCGAGCGCGGCGGCAGCGATGAGTTCATCGTTGCCAGCGACTTGATGCGCAAGATAAGGCCTGAGCATCGCGCCGTGATCTACATCACGACATTGCTGCACGATATCGCCAAGGGCCGCCCCGAAGACCACTCGATTGCCGGTGCGAAGGTCGCCCGGCGCCTGTGTCCGCGGCTCGGCTTCAGCGCGGCGGATACGGAGCTGGTGGCGTGGCTGATCGAACAGCATTTGACGATGTCCACGGTCGCCCAGTCGCGCGATCTGACGGACCGCAAGACCATCGAGAATTTCGCCGCCGTGGTTCAATCGGTCGAGCAGATGAAGTTGCTGACGATCCTGACCACCGCTGATATCAGGGGCGTCGGTCCCGGGGTGTGGAACGGCTGGAAGGCGCAACTGTTGCGCACGCTTTATTATGAGACCGAACCGGTTTTGACCGGCGGCTTCTCGGAAGTCGATCGCGCCCGGCGGCTTGCGATGGCGCAAGCGGAGTTCCGCGCAGCCTTTACCGAATGGCCGGAGCAGGAGCTCAACGCCTATGTGGCACGTCACTATCCGGCGTACTGGCTCAAGGTCGAATTGCAGCGCAAGATTCGCCATGCCCGTTTCCTGCGCGCCAGCGAACAGGCCGGAGACAAGCTCGCCATCAATGTCGGGTTCGACGAGACGCGCGGCGTCACCGAACTCACCATCCTGGCGATCGATCACCCGTGGCTGTTGTCGATCATCGCGGGTGCCTGCGCCTCGGCGGGCGCCAACATTGTGGACGCCCAGATCTACACGACGACGGACGGGCGTGCGCTCGACACCATCGCCATCACCCGCGAGTACGACCGCGACGAGGACGAGGGACGGCGCGCGACGCGGATCGGCGAGATGATCGAGGACGTGCTGGAAGGCAAGCTTCGTCTGCCCGAGGTGGTGGCGCGACGAGCCAATGGCCGCAGCAAGACGCGTCCCTTCGTCGTCGAGCCCGAGGTCACCGTCAACAATCAGTGGTCGGACCGCTACACCGTGATCGAGGTTTCCGGTCTCGACCGGCCGGGTCTGCTGTATGAGCTGACGACGGCGATCTCCAAGCTCAACCTCAACATCGCCTCCGCCCATGTCGCGACCTTCGGCGAGCGGGCGCGTGACGTGTTCTACGTCACTGACTTGCTGGGGGCGCAGATCTCGGCGCCGACGCGGCAGGCCGCGATCCGCAGTGCGCTATTGCATCTGCTCGCCAGCGAGAAGGTGGCGGCTTGATCCCTCCCCGCAGGGGGAGGGAAAAAAGCGCAAGGGCATTACTCTTCCGGAATCTCGCCAAAGGTCTTGCCCGCGGCAAGCGGCTTCATTCGGATGAGCCGCGAATCCGCCACCGCGGCCTGGCGGTGTTTGACCGCCTCGCGATAGACGGGATCGCGGATCATCTCGACGAAGGCGGCAACGCTGGGATATTCCGCGATGAAGCAGTGATCCCAGTGTTCGGTCTGAAGGGCCGATCAGCATCAGTTCGAAACGGCCTTGCCACGCCACCTTGCCGCCAAGGCGCGTGAATACCGGACCGCTCTCGCGGCCATAGGCCGCGTAGGCTTCCGCACCCGTGGCCGATCGCCCGTCCGGGTAAGCTGCACGCTCGCGCAGTTTCACCAGGTTAAGCATGTGAATGGGGCCGGGTCGATCATTCTCGCGAAAGGCGGCGAATGTTTCCTTGGTTGGATCGATGTGACCTGTCATCTTGATTGCCTCGTTACGATCGTCGCTTTGGGGGAACCACATGAACGCGATTGCCAATATCTTAGTGGGGCTTGTTGCTCTGCTACACGTTTATTTCCTCGCGCTCGAAATGTTCTTTTGGACCAGGCCGCTTGGTCTCAAGACTTTTCGAAATACCCCGGAAAAAGCCGCCGACTCGGCCGTGCTTGCCGCCAATCAGGGGCTCTATAACGGCTTCCTGGCTGCCGGGCTTGCCTGGGGACTTTTGCAGCCGAACGCCGCCTTCGCGTTTCAGATCAAGGTATTCTTTCTGCTTTGCGTGATCGTTGCCGGCGTCTATGGCGCGGCGACCGTCAGCCAGAGGATTCTGCTCGTTCAGGCGGCACCCGCCGCACTCGCTTTGGCGTTGCTCTGGCTTGGTTAAGACTTTTGTCCCGGTCCGTTGCCTTGCATTGCCATACCCGTTCGGTCAGAATTGGCGTCAAACGATGGCCTCCATCAGCGATGGATGAGTTCATCGGTCAAATCAAAACAACAGGGTGAGGCAACGACATGAGGAACCTTTTTCATTTCGTCACAGGGACCGCGCTGGCGCTGGCACTCGCGCTACCTGCGGCTCACGCACAAAAGACCTACGATACCGGCGCCACCGACACCGAAATCAAGATCGGCCAAACCGTGCCGTTCTCGGGGCCTGCCTCCGCCTATGCCAGCATCGGCAAGACCCAGTTGGCCTACTTCAACATGATCAACGAACAGGGCGGGGTGAACGGCCGCAAGATCAACCTGATCCAGTACGACGACTCTTATAGCCCGCCGAAGGCCGTCGAGCAGGTGCGCAAACTGGTCGAAAGCGACGAGGTGCTGTTGACCTTCCAGATCATCGGCACGCCCTCCAATGCCGCGGTCCAGAAATATCTCAACGCGAAGAAAGTGCCGCAATTGTTCGCCGCGACCGGCGCATCCAAATTCACCGACCCGAAGAACTATCCCTGGACGCTGGGCTTCAATCCCAACTATTTCGTCGAGGGCCGCATCTACGGCCAGTACATTCTCAAGAACTATCCGAATGCCAAAATCGGCGTGCTCTATCAGAACGACGATCTCGGCCGCGACTACCTGAACGGCATCAAGTCGGGCCTGGGTGACAAGGCTTCCATGATCGTGGCGGAGACCTCCTATGAAGTCTCCGATCCAACGATCGATTCCCAGATTCTGAAGCTGAAGTCCGCGGGAGTCGACGTCCTGTTCGATGCCTCGACGCCCAAATTCGCGGCGCAGACCATCAAGAAGACCGCCGAGCTTGGCTGGAAGCCGGTGCACATTCTCGACATCAATGCCACCTCGGTCGGCGCGGTGATGCAGCCCGCGGGTCTTGAAGCCTCCAAGGGCGTGATCAGCGTCAATTACGGCAAGGACCCGCTCGATCCGACCTGGAAGGACGATGCGGGCATGAAGCACTATCTCGACTTCATGGCGAAGTACTATCCGGAAGGCGACAAGAATTCGCTCTTCAATACCTATGGCTACTCTACGGCGCAGTTGATGGTTCACGTGTTGAAGCAGTGCGGCGACAATCTCACCCGCGAGAACGTCATCAAGCAGGCGACCAACCTGAAGGATGTGCGGCTCGACCTCTCACTGCCGGGAATGACGGCCAACACGACGCCGAACGACTATCGGGTCAACAAGCAGCTGCAGATGATGAAATTCAACGGCGAGCGCTGGGAGCTGTTCGGGCCGATCATGGAGGATAACGGCCCGACCGGCTGATGCCGCTGGCTCGCCGCTGATCCGGTTCCAACATTTACAGGCCGCCGCGAATGCCCCCTCGGGGCGGTCTTCTCTCGCAAAATTCCAGCGCGCTTAGGGTTAAGCCGATCTGAATCCCTTGAAGGTCAGACGGTTACGAGACGCGCCGTGGCTTGCGATTAACCATCGTTTAAGACGGCCTTAAACCCGTGCCACTACGTTCGCGCAGGGGACTTTTGCGGGCGTTTTGCGTATGGCGTTGGGACGGAAAAAGAGCGGTGGGCGCAAGGAGCCGCTATTCGGGCTTCCGGCAGCGCTTTCCGAACTGCGTCTGGGTCCCGACGATCGGATTCCGCGCCCCGAAGACGAAAAACCCAAAAAACAATCCGCCAAGCGCGACATGGCAGACAGCGAGGACGACGAGGCACCGCGCGAGCGGAAGCCGCGCGCCAGCAAAACGAGCCGCAAGCGCAAGGCGACTGGCAAAGCAAGTGGCAATGCACGCAGCGGTCTGCTTCGTCGCCTGCTCTATTGGGGCGCGGTGCTCGGCCTCTGGGGCGCGATCGCCGCGGTCGGACTGGTGGTCTGGGTCGGCGCTCATCTGCCGGCGATCCAGTCGCTCGAAATCCCGAAACGGCCACCGACGATCCAGATCACAGGCGCCGACGGCAGCGTGCTTGCCATTCGCGGCGAGATGCCCGGCGCCAATGTCGCGCTAAAGGATCTGCCGCCCTATCTGCCGAAGGCGTTCATCGCCATCGAGGACCGCCGCTTCTATTCGCATTTCGGCATCGACCCCTGGGGTGTCTTAAGGGCTGCGGTGACCAACATCCTGCATCGCGGCGTGTCGCAAGGCGGCTCGACGCTGACGCAGCAACTCGCCAAGAATCTGTTCCTGACCCAGGAGCGCACCTTCCAGCGCAAATTGCAGGAGGCCGAGCTTGCGCTATGGCTGGAGCGCAAGCACTCCAAGGCCGAGATTCTCGAGCTCTACCTCAACCGCGTCTATTTCGGCTCCGGCGCTTACGGCGTCGAAGCCGCCGCGCAGCGCTACTTCGGCAAATCCGCCAAGAACGTCACGATTGCGGAAGCCGCGATGCTCGCGGGCCTCGTCAAATCGCCGTCGCGGCTCGCGCCTAATCGTAACCCGGAAGGCGCGGAGCAGCGGGCGCAGACGGTGCTGACCGCGATGGCGGACGCAAAATTCATCACGGAGGCGCAAGCGCAAGCCTCGATCGGGCATCCCTCCTATAACGTGAAGCCGGTCGGCGCCGGCACCGTGAATTATGTCGCTGACTGGATCGGCGAGGTGCTCGACGATCTCATCGGCCAGATCGACGAGAGCGTCGTGGTGGAAACCTCGATCGATCCGAAATTGCAAGCGGTCGCGGAAGCCTCCATCATCGATGAACTCGCGGCCAAGAGCGTCAAATTCAATGTCAGCCAGGGCGCGCTGGTGGCGATGTCGCCCGATGGCGCGGTGCGGGCCATGGTGGGTGGCCGCAACTATAGTGAGAGCCAGTATAACCGCGCGGTGACGGCGAAACGCCAGCCGGGTTCTGCGTTCAAGCCGTTCGTCTACCTCACCGCGATTGAAGCGGGCCTGACGCCGGAGACGGTGCGGCAGGACGCGCCGCTCGACGTCAAGGGCTGGAAGCCCGAGAATTACAGCCGCGAATATTTCGGACCCGTCACGCTGACGCAGGCCTTGGCGATGTCGCTCAACACGGTCGCGGTCAGGCTCGGGCTCGAGGTCGGCCCGAAAAACGTGGTGCGCACCGCGCATCGGCTCGGCATCTCATCGAAGCTCGATGCCAACGCCTCGATCGCGCTTGGCACCTCCGAAGTCTCGGTGGTGGAACTGGTCGGCGCCTATGCGCCGTTTGCCAATGGCGGTCTCGGCGTCTCGCCGCATGTCGTGACCAAAATCCGCACCGTCGAGGGCAAGGTTCTCTATACGCGCGCCGCCGATCAGCTCGGCCAGGTGATCGATCCGCATTACGTCGCAATGATGAACACGATGATGCAGGAGACGCTGCTCTCCGGCACCGCGCACAAGGCGGAATTGCCTGGCTGGATGGCCGCCGGCAAGACCGGCACCAGCCAGGATTTTCGTGACGCCTGGTTTATCGGCTACACGGCCAATCTTGTGACCGGCGTCTGGCTCGGCAATGACGACAGTACGCCGACCAAGAAGGCCACCGGCGGCGGCTTGCCGGTGGAAATCTGGACCCGCTTCATGAAGGCCGCCCATCAGGGCGTGACGCCTGTGCCGTTGCCGGCTTCGCAACAATCAGGCGGAATGCTCGCAAGCATCGCGCAAGCTGCGTCCGCGGGTGCGGCCGTTTCCCCGCCGGCGCCTGTGGCAAATCGACCGGCGCCGACGCGGGCTTCGGTGCGCCCGGAGGCCGCGAGCGGCCTCGACGGCTGGCTGATGGAACGGCTGTTGGGGCGGTAGTATCCCGATTCTGAATTTACGCCGACATCATTTGATCTTGAGGGCGGCCTGACGAGATCGCGTCCATTTCGGACTTCGGACCCCCGTACATTTTGCATCTCACTTCCAGGGTTCTCTCCGAGCAAATTGCTTCTTCAGGAATTTTACGAATTGATCCACACGGGCGGAGATGCCCCGGTTTTCCGGAACAAGAGCCACCACATTTGCCGATTGAAAGTCCCACCCTTGCAGGATCCTCTGAAGGTGTCCCTGCTTGATAAGAGGTTTAGCGTCCCATTCAGATCGAAGGACGCAGCCCAGGCCATTGACCGCCCAGTTGCGCACCACTTCACCATCATTACTCTTCAGCACGGGCGAAATTCGAATCGACTCGGATCGTTTTCTCGGCGGGGCGCTGGATTTTTTTCGAAAGTGCCACAACGTGACGTCTTCGGCATTTTCCTGCACCGCCAGGCAGGAGTGCTCCAGCAATTCACGAGGATGGGCAGGTGTACCTCTGCTGCTCAGATATTTCGGGCTGGCGCACACCCAGCGCTCATTCCGGGCGAGGAGGTGAGCGACCCAGGACGAGTTTTTCATCTCACCGATATGAATGACCACGTCGGCGCCTTCGTTTGCCTTCCAGGGATTGTCGGAAAGGTGAAGCTCAGGCAGAACCGCCGGGTACAATTCGGAAAACTTTGCGACGATCGGCGCCACATAAGCCCGACCAAATCCGAACGGGGCGGCGATCTTCAGCGGACCAACGAGATCGTTGCCATCTATGTTCATGGCCCGTGGCAACGCCTCGATGCGTTTGATGAGCACTTGCGCTTCCGAAACCAGATTCTCTCCTTCGTTCGTAAATCTCATGCTACGGGAATTGCGAACAACGAGACGAACGCCAAGCTCACTTTCCAGGCGCTTCAGGCGCATCGAGAGGGCGGGCGGAGTAACGTTCAAGGCCCGCGCCGCTGCACTTAATGAGCCGGTGCGGCTGAGTGCGTCGACAAAGCGCAAATCGTCCAGCGTGATCATTCAATTTTCCTGAACCAAATGTTCTCGAAGACTGAAGCACAACTTCACAGTATGGCGCTACAGTCAGGTATGCCCGAGAGCCCGAAATTTCCCAAGGCTGTGCTGTTCGATTTACTCACGGCGCTTCTGGATTCATGGAGCGTCTGGAACGCCGCGGCCGGATCGGAATCCAAAGGTCGTGCCTGGCGTGCGGAGTATTTACGCCTGACGTACGGCTCGGGAGTTTATGTGCCGTACGAAGATTTGGTGGCAGCAGCTGCGAACCGCGTTGGCCTTGAACAAGGCGTTGCAGCATCCCTGGAGGCGCGCTGGCTTGAACTGCCGGTCTGGAACGGTGCGCAACAAGCATTGGACGCACTCCAGGGGCGGACACTGCTCGGAGTTGTCACGAACTGTTCGAAGCGGCTGGGGTTTCTTGCGGCCGAACGACTCAAGACCCGCTGGGATTGTGTGGTTACCGCGGAGGATGCCGGATATTACAAGCCGGATCCTCACCCCTATCGTCTCGCGCTTGAGTTGCTCTCGGTAGAGGCGGCCGACGCCGCGTTTGTGGCGGGCTCAGGTTACGACCTCATCGGCACGGCGCGTATGCAGTTGCGCACCTACTGGCACAACCGGGTCGGCCTCCCGCGCCCACCGGAGGCACCGCCTGCCGCGCTTGAGTCTTCAGGACTTGAACACCTCGTGCCCTGGCTGGAAGGGTTGAAATGAATCTCGCAAGTAAGGCTCAGCTACTGTGCGCAGGTCTTTTGGTGTTGCTTTCGACAGCAGCCGATGCGCAGACCGGCGAAAAGACGTTCCCAACCCGTCCAATCACCCTCATCGTGCCGTTTCCCGCGGGAGGGCCGAGCGACGCGCTGGCGCGTGCCATCGTTCAACCGATGGCCGCAGACCTGAAGCAAAGCATCATTGTTGAAAATGTCAGCGGCGCCAGCGGAACGATCGGACTCTCGAAGTTTATCAGGTCGCCGGCAGATGGTTATACCATTGGTTTCGGCACGATAGGCACTCACGTCGCCAATGTCGCTCTTTACAGTAAACTGCCGTACGATCCGATCGCCGATTTCGAGCCGATTGGACTTGCCGGAACGGCATCAACCATTCTCATTGCCAAATCATCCTTGCCTGTCTCGAATCTTGCGGAATTCGTCGCCTACGCCCGGGCCAACTCGGGCAGTATGACATTTGGCAGTGCAGGGATCGGGTCGATTTCGCATTTTGCCTGCGTGAGGCTGCTTTCATCCTTGAAGCTCAACATCACGCATGTGGCGTACCGGGGGGTAGCGCCGGCGATGAACGATCTGATCGGAGGTCATACGGACTTCATGTGCGATCAGACGACAACGGCACTCGCACAAATCAATGCAGGCACCATCAAGGCCATTGCGGTGCTTAGCGATCAAAAGGTGACGCAGCTGCCCGACGTGGCCACCGCAGCGAGCGCCGGTTACTCCGACGTAAATGTCCGTGCCTGGAACGCCCTGTTCGCTCCCAAAGGAACGCCTGGCGACGTGATGGCTCGTTTGACTCGCGCGCTTCGATCGGCACTGGCTGATCCGGCACTTCAATCGCAAATGAACTCTGTTGGCGTCGATTTGCCCCGGCCGGAGAGTTTGGATTCCGCGCAGGTATCGGGCCTGATCGCCAGTGGAATTCATCTGGATGTTCCGGCGCTCAGGCTCCGCGGCGAATCGCTGGATTAGGACTCCAATGCTCGAAAATATCATAACGCCAGCGGTGCTGATTGATGAAGCTCGCATGATGCGCAACATCGTCCGCATGCAAAGCCGCATGGACGCGCTCGGCGTATCATTTCGTCCGCATGTCAAGACTTCGAAATGTATTGAAGTGGCAAAGCGCCAGCAGGCGCAGGGTGCTCGCGGCATCACCGTTTCCACCCTGCGAGAAGCCGAGTGTTTTTTCGCGGCGGGATTTGTCGACATCCTCTATGCCGCTTGCATTACCCCAAACAAGATCGAGCGGGCGCTGGCTCTTCGGCGGCAGGGCTGCGACCTCACCGTGATCGTCGATTCGATGGTTGCAGCCGAAGCCGTTGTGGAGAAAGGGCGTTTCGAGAAGCATGCCTTCCACGTCATGATCGAGGTCGACACCGACGGCCATCGCGCCGGAGTGAAGCCTGAAGATCAACTGCTGATCGACATCGCCAGAACGATCAATGACGGCGGGTCGGTTTTTGCCGGCCTTATGACGCACGCAGGCAGTTCGTATGAGCTCAATACCCACGAATCGCTTCGACGTCTCGCCGAGCAAGAACGCCGTTTGATCGTGATTGCGGCGGGGCGGCTGCGAGCCGCGGGTATTCACTGCAAAATTGTAAGTGTTGGATCAACGCCAACAGCACTTTCGGCAGAAAGTCTATCCGGGGTTACCGAGGTGCGAGCGGGAGTGTATGTGTTCTTCGATCTTGTGATGTCGAACGTCGGCATTTGCAAGACTGAAGACATTGCTATTTCCGTTCTGACGACAGTCATTGGCCATCAGATTGACCGAGGATGGGCTATCGTCGATGCCGGCTGGATGGCGATGAGTCGAGATCGCGGCACTCAAAGGCTCGGCCGCGATTATGGTTATGGCGCGGTCTGCGACCATCGGGGCGAGATTATCGAAGATTATATCCTTGCCATGGCTAACCAGGAGCACGGCCTTCTTTGCAGAAGGGACGGTACGGCAGATCCGGATATTGCCCGGCGTTTTCCAAATGGCAGCTTGTTGCGCATTCTGCCCAATCACGCTTGCGCCACTGGAGCACAATTTACCGAGTATAATCTCCTTGGTTCTCGGGCAACGCCCGAGAAGTGGAGCCGCTTTAATGGTTGGTGAGACGGATAATTTGGTCATCGTCGCGCCGCGACTCCTTCGCTGCGCATCGGCCGGGTGAAGTCCCGAACGTGTTGAATAAATCGCTCGACCACAGGACTCAACGTGCGGTTCTTCAGCGTCACGATCACGGCTGGCCATGATTGGGCGGGAAAATCGACCGGCAACGCCTTGATCGCAAACCGCTCGCCATAGACGCGCAAGGTCGAATTCGGCAACGTCGTAATATGCGAGCCGGACGCCGCCAGATTGACGCGCAGATGTGAGGAAATAGTCTGCAAAATCCGTTTCGGCATGCCGAGACCGCGTGCCGCGAACGCTTCGGTCAGGCGCAGGTAACTCAAAGTGTCCGATTCCGTGACAACCCAGGGCTCGTCGACGAGCTCGGCGAGATCGATCTTGCGGCGGCGTGCCCAAGGGCTCTGTTTCCCCGCGACGATGACCATTTGTTCCAGGAACAGGACTTCCACGTTCAGGTCGTCCGCGAAGAGCTTCTCGTCGTGCGGCTTTACCAGCAGGAACATTCCGATATCGATGGTTCGTTCGCGCAAGGCGGATGATTCCGCCGCAAGCGAACCGAGTTGCTCCACGTGCAGCACGACGCGCGGATAGGTTTGCGAAAACCGGTGAATGACGGACGGAAGGATGGCGGCTGCGAATGTCTCCTGACATCCGATCCGCACCTCTCCCACGGCCGGATCGGAGAGGTGCTCGATATCCTTCACGCTTTGCCGCAGTTCATCGAACGCGGCATTGCTGCGGGTGAGCAGCGCGCGGCCGTATTGCGTGGGTTCGACGCCGCGCGCGCCGCGGTCGAGAAGCCGCACGCCGAGCGTATGCTCGAGGTCGGCGATCACCTTGGAAACGGCCGGCTGGGTCACGCCGAGCGTTTGAGCAGCCTGGGCCATGCTGCCCCTCTGCACGGCCGTAAAGAAGATGTGCAGGTCTCGCAGCCTCAGCCGCCGCCCGATACGAGCTTCCCAGTCGATTTCCTTGGCCATAACCGCCTCGTTATGGGTGTAGTAGAAAACAGGCCATTCTCTTTCTACCTGAGCCGGCCTAAGCGTTCAATTGCGTTCAAGGGAACGCCGCAGTCGTCACCATCGCTTTTGCAATGGAGAAATACGACCATGCAAACCCGCAGAATACTTCTTGCATCGTTCGCCCTCACTGCTGCTTTGGGCGGCATCGGGCGCGCGCCAGCGCAATCTTATCCGTCACACCCGATCACCATGATTGTGCCGCTCGCCGCGGGCGGGCCGATCGATGCGATTGCGCGGATCGTGGCGGAGGGCATGCAAGCCTCGCTCGGGCAACCCGTCATCGTTGAAAACGTGACCGGTGCATCAGGGAGCCTTGGCGTCGGCCGCGTCGCGCGCGCCAAACCGGATGGCTACACCATCAGCCTCGGATATCTGGGCACCCACGTCTTAAACGGCGCTGCCCTTCCGTTGCCATACGACGTGCTGAAAGATTTCGAACCGGTTTCACTGCTGGTCAGCAATCCGCTGGTGATCGTCGCCAGGAAAACCATGGCGGCGAAGGATTTGCCGGAATTGATCGCGTGGCTGAAAGCGAACCCGGGCAAGGCGTCGGAGGGAACGACCGGACCGGGCAGTTCGTCCTATGTTGCCGGGATCTATTTCCAGAAGGAAACGGGGACACGCTTTCAGTCGGTGCCCTATCGTGGCTCTGCGCTGATCATGCAGGATTTGCTGGCGGGACGGATCGATTTGATGATCGACTATGCGGCGAACTCCGTGCCGCAGATAGGTTTCGGGACCATCAAGGCGTATGCGGTGACAGCGCCTAGCCGTTTGCCGACGGCGCCCGATATTCCCACGGTGGACGAAGCCGGGTTGCCGGGATTCTATATATCGGCATGGGAAGGCGTTTGGGCGCCGAAGGGAACACCGAAGGACGTCATCGGCAAACTCAATGCGGCGATCGTGGCGGCACTCGCAGATCCCTCGGCGCGTCGGCAACTCGCCGAGCTCGGGCAGGAGATTTATCCGCGCGAGCAGCAAACGCCGGAAGCGTTGGCCGCTCTCCAGCAGGCCGAGATCAAGAAATGGTGGCCCATCATCAAGGCGGAATAGCTGCGCCGCAGATCGAGGTTTCGAATCGTCGCATGACGGAACAGATCGAAACGGTGATCGTCGGAGGCGGGCAAGCGGGGCTCGCCATGAGTTACTATCTCGGCCATCTCGGAAGAGAGCACGTCATTCTCGAACGAGCGCGCGTGGCCGAGCGATGGCAGAGCGAGCGATGGGACTCGCTCGCGTTCCAGAGTCCGAACTGGAACGTTCGCCTGCCGGGCCTCGCGCTTTCGGCTGCCGATCCCGATGCATTCGCATCGCGCGATGAAGTCTTTCGGTTCATCGAGCGCTATGCGGCCTTCATTCGCGCACCCTTGCGCTGTGGCCTGCCGGCGACCTCACTCCACCGGACATCAGATGGAACACGCCTGATCGTCGAGACCCCGGCCGGGTCTTTCGCGGCGAAGAACGTGGTCGTCGCCACGGGACCCTTCCAGCACCCTGCTGCTACCCTACCGATCGGAGGCAAAACGCTGCATCTGCATTCCAGCCGGTACCGCAACCCGCAATCGCTGCCACCGGGAGCGGTTCTGGTGATCGGTTCGGGGAATTCAGGCGCCCAGATCGCCGAAGAGCTGTGCCTGGCTGGCCGCCGGGTGTTCCTTTCCGTGAGTAGACATCGGCGGATTCCCCGTCGTTATCGCGGCAAAGACTATACGTGGTGGTATCTCGCCTCCAGCGAAGGCGACACGACCATCGAGCAGCAGCGCGAGGAGCTGCCGCCACGCCTGCTCACCGGCGTGGGTCGCGGTCATGATCTGAATCTGCATCAACTGGCGGCGGATGGGGTCGTACTTCTTGGCCGCGTTCTCGGCGGCCGGGATGGAAAGCTCGCCATCGCAAACGACCTTGGCGAGAACCTGGCGCGCGGCGATGCATCCTTTACCGATTTCACGCGCCAGGCCGATGAGTATGCCGCCCGAAAGGGGCTAGACCTGCCGCCTTCGGATGCGGGCGAAGAAGGGTTGCGTCATCATCCCGAGGAGGCGACCGATCCCGTTCTCACCCTCGATGTCGCCGCCGCCGGCATCTCCACCATCATTTGGGCAAACGGGTTCAGGTACGACTTCGACTGGATTGATCTTCCGATCTTTGCAAACGAGGCATCATCGTCATGCCGCGTGCCGGTACACAAGCGCGGAATCACAGCCATACCGGGCGTCTATTTTCTCGGTCTGCCCTGGCTCCACAAACTCAAGTCCGCATTTCTCAACGGCGTCGGCGACGACGCGCAACATCTTGCGGAGCAGATTGTGAGGTGATGTGCGGGCCGCCTCAATGGGCGGCCTTTCGATTCCGCCGACGTTAGTGTCCGTCAGGCGTCCGCACGCCGATCCAGTTATCGCGCACCTGCTGGTAGTGAACGCTTGGGTCATAGGCCTGCGTCGACAGATGCAGCACCTGCGGTGACAGCCGGCCGACCGCGTTCAGGACCGCGTAGGAGGCGACGACGCGGTCGTGCTGGGCCGTCACCAGCGCGATGCGGGCATTCACCAGTGTCTGCTGGGCGTTGAGAATGTCGATCACCGTGCGCTGGCCGGCCTGGGCTTCCTTGCTCGTGCCCTCATAGGCAATCTCCGACGCCGTGACCTGCGACTGGGCGGCCGCCACCTGCGCCTTGCCTGCGACAAGCTGGCCCCATGCCGTGACAAGATCGGCTCGCGCCTGATCGCGAACTCGAGCCAGAGTCAGACGTTGCTGCTCCAGCGTCTCCTTTGATTGCCGGATCAGTGAATATTCCATCCCGCCCTGGTAGACCGGCACGTTCAGCTGGGCGGTCGCCACCGTGCTAAACAGGCTGATCTGCGTGATGAGCGGGTCCCAGGACTTCGAGACCGTCGCTTGCAGCGAGACGGTCGGGAGCAGCGCGCCCTCGTTGATTTTCACAGTGAGAAAACTGACGTCGACGCCGTACATCGCCGCGGTCACGTTGGGATTTTCCCGGAGCGCCAGTTCGACCGCGCCGCTCTGGGTTGCCGGCAGATAGCGGTCGACCGGCGAGGCCGCCGCAAGGCTTGTCGGATCGTTGCCGATGATGCGGCGGAAGTTCGCGCGCGTGGTCGTCAGCGTCGATTCCGCTGCAAGCTCCTGGCTTTGGGCCGCGGCCAGCTGCGCTTCCGACTGGGCGACGTCGGTCGGCGTGACCAGTCCCGCGCTATAGCGGTCGCGGGTTTGTCTCAGGGTCAGTTCGAGCACTTTGACGTTGCTGCGCTGGACTTCCAGGTTTGCGGCATCGCGCAGGTAATCCATATAGATGGTGGCTGCGGCAAGCAGGATCGACTGCTCCATCAGCCGCAGGCCTTCGCGAGCGCCAAAAACCTGGCTTTCGGCGGAACGAGTTTTGTTGGCGGTCTGATTGCCGTTGTAGAGGGTTTGGATCGCCGAAATAGCCGCGGAGTGAGGGGTCTGATCTCCTTCCTCGATCTTCTTGCCGGCGCTGCCGTCGGCAAGCTGGTTCACAAATCCAACGCCCGCAGTGAACGTCCCGATCACCCTGGGGCGATAGCCGGACAGCGCTTGCGGTACGGCTTCATCCACCGCCCGCACCGAGGCACGCTGGGCGTTGAGCTGCGGATTGTTCCGATAGGCGCGCAAAAGCGCGCTCTCCATGGTGTCGGCGCGCACGGGCAATGCCGCCATCTGAACAAGGAGAACGACGGCCGAAACTGTGCCGGTTAAAACTTTTGCCCCACCCATACTCAAGTTATCCAATGCCTTACGCGCCCTGACAACATCCATACGCAATTCAGGAGTGGATCAAAAGCGCATAGCTGTTCGGTCCGAAGCACGCCGTCGTGAGCGCCGTCGGAATATTCGCCAGTGTGGCCTTTTCGCTCGAATTTTTCGCTTAAACGGGCGGCAGAGCGCGCCTACCAGAAGTGCTCGACGGCGAGCACTTCAATCCTGAATGCCATAACGATGAAGATCGTTACCGTGTGTGTCCAGCCACGTCTTGGCGCGCTCGACATGGCTGCAGACCTTCGCAACGACCTTCCAGAACCGTGCCGAGTGGTTCATTTCGACGAGATGGGCCACCTCATGGGCCGCGAGATAGTCCAGCACATAGGGCGGTGCGAGGATCAGCCGCCAAGAGAACGACAGCGAGCCCGCCGACGTACACGAACCCCAGCGGCTCGATTGGTCGCGGATCGACAGCCGCTTGACCTTCACGCCCAGCGCCTGCGCGTAGGAAGCAGAGGCTTTCTGCAAATCCTTGCGGGCTTCGCGCTTGAGATAGTCATGCACCCGCCGCTCGGCATATTCGGCGCCACCGGCCACGCAGATGATGCGCTCGCCGCTGTCGCGAATTTCAGTCCAGACTGTGCCGCGCTGACCGGCGCGATGCACGATTCGGTGCGCGACGCCGCGCAGCGGAACCACTGTGCCCGGAATAAACGGCGCTGCCTTCGGCAACCGGCCGAGGCGGGCGGCGATCCAGCCGCCGTGACGCTGTGCAAAGTCCTTGGCGTCCGCAATGGTGCCGCGCGGAGGGATGGTGAGGATCGCTTCGCGGTCGCTCGGATGGATCCGCAACGTGTAGCGGCGCGCGCGCCGGTGCCGGCGCAGCCTGACCGAATAGATCTGGGAGCCGTGTTTGATCAAAAGGCGAGAAGGTTCGTAAGGCCGCCGATAAAGGAGCGCGCGAGTGGCCATGTCTGCTATTCCGGGGAGCAAGAGTTCGCCCGGATTTTGCCACATCCGCCGCCAGGTAAATCGCTCGGCGCAAAAACAAATCATTTGCCCAATATACAGGGGTCGGCGCGCTCGCCGACCCCATAGGATGGGGCAGGAACAAAAAATTTAGACGAAAAAGTACCCCTGCCGACCACCTCAAAAAATGATTTAATATTCATTCTTTGATTCGGCCCGGATTCGCGCTTTCCTCCGGCTATATCAGGGGGTTAGGGATCGCGGGCCTGACACGAGATTCTACGCGCGAGCGATGTTTCGCATCAATTTCGGCGCCGTTTGATGAATCACTCCGCAGCGTAAGCGAGCGAGGGCTTCATGTTCGCTGCCGACACCATGAAGTCGGAGATGCGCGGCACGATTTCCGATTTGAAGCGCGAGCCGTTGAAGACGCCGTAGTGACCGACACCCTTTTGCACGTAGTGCACCCGGCGATGATTGGGGATCGAACTGCACAAAGCGTGTGTTGCTTCGGTTTGCCCCAAGCCCGAGATGTCGTCGTTCTCGCCTTCTACCGTCATCAAGGCGACGCGCTTGACCTTGGAGGGATCGACCGGCTTGCCGCGGTGGGTCATCTCGCCCTTGGGCAGCGCGTGCTTGACGAAAACGGTATCGACGGTTTGCAGGTAATACTCCGCCGAAAGGTCCATTACCGCCAGATATTCGTCGTAGAAGTCGCGGTGCTTGTCGACCAGATCGCCGTCACCCTTCACCAGGTTCCGGAACAGCTCTTTGTGAGCATCCATGTGGCGATCGAGATTCATGCTGATGAAGCCGTTCAACTGCAGGAAGCCCGGATAGACGTCGCGCATGACGCCGGGATGCGGAAACGGCACTTTCGTAATGACGTTATTGCGGAACCAGTCGATGCCGCGCTCGGCGGCAAGGTTGTTTACCGCGGTCGGATTGCGGCGGGTATCGATCGGGCCGCCCATCAGCGTCATCGACAACGGAACGAACGGATCATTCTCGGCTTCCATGACGGAAACCGCGGCGACCACCGGCACGGAGGGCTGACATACCGCGATAATATGCATGTTGCCGCCCAGCACATGCAGCATCTCGATCACATAGTCGACGTAGTCATCCAGATCGAAACGGCCGGCCGCCAGCGGCACCATGCGCGCGTCGGACCAGTCCGTAATGTAGACCTCGTGGTTCGGCAAAAAGGCCTCGACTGTGCCGCGCAGCAGCGTCGCATAGTGGCCGGACATCGGCGCCACGATCAGCACGCGCGGCTGCGGGCTGCGCAACGGGCGCGCCAGCTTGCGTTCGAAGTACAACAACCGGCAGAACGGCTTTTCCCACACGCTACGGACTTCTACCGGCGTGCGGATGCCGTTAACGTCGGTATCAACGATGCCCCATTCGGGCTTGCCGTAGCGGCGCGTGGTGCGCTCGAATAGTTCACATCCGGCGGCGATCGATTTGCCGAACTCGGTGTGCGACCACGGATTGAGTGGATTCTGAAACAGGATCTTCGTGGCATCGGTCACGGCGCGCGCTGGATTGAGCGACGCCTGTGCCATTTCGTACATCCAGTACATCGGCGTTGTCAGCGCCGGACTGCCTTCAGCCACCAGTGGCGGTGCGCCGCCAAACTCACCAATCGGCATTTAGCCCTCTTATCTTTTGCGCTGCAATATAGTGCAGAAAGCACAATAAAGCGTCAATGGATAGATCGGCATTGCCGCGCTGCTTAACAAGCTACGAGGGCCAAAACCCCGGGTTTTAACGGGCTTGTTCGCAAGCCTTACTCACCCGTCTGGATTAACGAGCCGTGTCGCCGGGCGCTGCGCAGGAGCATCAGAAAGATGGCAAACGAAACCGTAATCAGGACGACGTTGATGGCGAGCGCATCCACCATCAGATCGGCGCGAAAGACATGCTCCATGAGTAACGACCGCATGCCTTCGAACACATAGGTCGGCGGCAGCGACCAGGCGACAACTTGCAGCCAATCCGGCAGCACCGTCACGGGGTAATAGATGCAGGCCAGCGGCATCATGCCGAACATCAGCGTCCAGACAATGCTCTCGGCGCCGAGGCCGTAGCGCAGGACGAGCCCGGAGACGAAGATTCCGACCGACCAGCTGGTGAAAATCAGGTTGCAGAAAAAGGCGATCAGCGGAAATCCGATGCCGTAGAGATTAAAGTCGAAAAAGACCATCGCCAAAAGCGTCATCGGAATGACGCCGATCATAAGCCGGATCAGGCTCATCGCCATCAGCGAGATCAGGAACTCGATCGGCTTTAGCGGGCTCATCATCAGGTTGCCGAGATTGCGCGCCCACATCTCCTCGAGAAAGGAGATCGAGAAACCGAGCTGGCCGCGAAACAGGATGTCCCACAGGATCACGGCGCCGACCAATGTGCCGCCGGCGCGGGCAAAAAAGTTGGCGTTCTGCGAAATGTAGCTTTGCAGGAAGCCCCAGGTGACGATCTGAAGCGCCGGCCAATACAGCAGCTCCAATAGCCGCGGCCACGACGATATCAGCACATACCAATAGCGCAGGATCATGGCCGCGATCCGCTGCGGCGAGATGCCCATGGTGAGAGCAGGCGAGCTCACGAGGTTGTTTCCTGAACGCGGCCGCGGGCGACGTCGAGAAACACTTCCTCCAGTGTGGTCCGGTTGTAGCGGGCCATGATCGCTTGCGGGCTGTCGTCATCCTCGATGCGGCCGCGCTTCATGATGATGACGCGGTCGCACAGGCGCTCCACTTCGAGCATGTTGTGGGAGGCGAGCAGGATGGTCGCGCCGTTCTGTTTGCGATAGGTCGCAAGATGCTGCCTGATCCAGTCGGCGGTGTCGGGATCGAGCGAAGCGGTCGGCTCGTCGAGCAGCAACAATTCAGGCTTGTTGATCAGCGCCTTTGCCAGCGCCACGCGGGTCTTTTGCCCGGCCGAAAGTTTGCCATTGGCGCGGTCAAGGAAGTCGCCGAGGTCGAGGTCGGCGGCGAGCTGTTCGATGCGCGCGGGCAGGTTTGCGACCGAGTAGAGGCGGCCGAAGATCGTCAGGTTCTGCCGCACGGTGAGCCGCGCCGGCATATCGACATAAGGACTTTCGAAATTCATCCGGCCAAGCACCTCGGCGCTTTCGTCCGGCATCTGATGGCTCAAAACCTCGATGCGTCCCGAACTCGGCGAAACCAGCCCCATGATCATGGCAATGGTCGTGGTCTTGCCGGCGCCGTTGCCGCCGAGCAGCCCGGTGATGCTGCCGCGCGCGATGGTGAAGGAAATATCGTCGACCGCCCGCGTCGTCTTGTAGAGCTTCACGAGATGCGCGACATCGACCGCGGCGGTTTCGCGCGGATCGATAGGGCCCGTGGGGGATATCGCGCCGTTGTTCATCATTTGGGCCTGTTCATTGGGCCATTAAGACCTTTAGCGCAAGACGTCCAACAACCAAGACTTCCAACAACCAGGGCTTCCAGCGCCCGAGACTTCGAGCGACCAAGGCTTCCGGCGACCAAGGCTTCCGGTGACCAAGGCTTCCCCGTGGCTTTACGTCGCGCGCGAGGAAATTTGTCGGCAGGCGCTCGTACCGCTAAAACTCGGACCCTGATCATGTCCGATACCGCTGCCACCGACTTTCGTCTCCCGCGCCGCTATGTCCGCCTGGACACGATCCTGCGGCTGCGCTGGCTTGCGGCCCTCGGCCAGCTCGCCGCCATCTTCATCGTCGAACAAGGTCTCGAATTCGACGTCGAGGTCGCGCCTTGTCTGACCATTGTCGGCTTTTCCGCTCTTTTGAATCTCACGCTTCAGCTCTGGTTCAACCCGATGGAGCGGCTCGAGCCGCCGTTCGCGGCGGGGCTACTGGCGCTGAACATCATCGAACTCGCCGGGCTGTTGTTCTTCACCGGAGGTTTGCAAAATCCGTTCTCATTCCTGTTTCTGGCCCCGGTTCTGATCTCGGCCACCGCGCTGCCGATCCGCTTCACCATCGCGCTCGGGATGCTCGCGGTGGCCTCTGCCTCCGTTCTCGTGTTCTTTTTCTTCCCGCTGCCCTGGGATAGTGACGATCCCCTGGTGCTGCCGCTCATCTATCTGTTCGGCGTCTGGCTTTCGATTGTGGTCGCGATCGGGGTCACCAGTCTCTATGCGTTTCAGGTCGCGGAAGAGGCGCGTAAATTGTCCGATGCGCTTGCGGCGACCGAGCTTGTGCTGGCGCGGGAACAACATTTGACCCAGCTCGATGGCCTGGCGGCTGCGGCCGCGCACGAACTGGGCACGCCGCTGTCGACGATCTTCCTGATTTCGCGCGAACTCGAGCAGGGCGTTAACGACAAGCCGCAGTTTTCGGCCGACATCAAGATGTTGCGGGAACAAGCCCAGCGCTGCCGCGACATTCTCGCCAAGATCACGCAGCTCTCTTCAACCGGCGCGCCGTTCGACCGGATGCCCCTGTCCGCGCTGATCGAGGAGACCGTGGCGCCGCATTTAGCAAGCGCAACAATTTTGCGTTGTTATCGGTGTCGGCAGCGTTTTCGTGTTTATCCAGGGCGGCAAATCTTGGGAATGGACCCCGGGCGCGCCGTTCAAGGCATCAACTTCCAGCCCCGAATCGTCCGCGAGCACGAAGGAAAGTGACGGGTGAGGGGAAATGAGCGCCGGATTGGAGCCAAGCCAGGTTGCGAGTTCGACGGCTTTTTTGGTCGCATTTCCAGCAAAGGTCTCCGCATCTTCCACCACTTTGGGCGCGCCGGGAAAATCATCCAGCGTGAGGGTTTGAAAGCCCGCTCCCAGAATGGCGCGAATTTCCCCGACCTTGTGAAGGTTGCGTGTGGCAATGAGTAGTGTCGTCACGCGGGCAAAATACCAAGCAGCGATTTTCGTGCAACCCAAGGGAACGGTGTTTGGCAAAAAATGAGCCATGATTGATTGAGCGCCGCGTGAATCGGCTTGATTGACAAACGTATTTGTTCGGCGTCTATTTGGTGCATGAGCGAACCGGTGACTGTTCCCGTCGACCCGCGAAATTACCTGGCTGCGGAACGCACATTCCTCGCGTGGCTGCGCACCGGCATTGCCTTGATGGGTTTTGGCTTTGTGGTGGCACGGTTTGGCCTGTTTTTGCGCGAACTGGCGACGGCCGAGCCTGGAGCGAAGGAGCCGAATGCCGGATTTTCGATGCCGGTCGGGGTTTTTTGATTCTGCTTGGGATATGGGTGATGATCATGTCGGCGGTTCGCCATCATCGTTTCATTCAGGCCCTTGACCGTGGCCAATTTCGGCAAACTTTTAATTATGTCCTGGGATTCTGGCTGACAGGATTTCTCGCCTTGGTCGGCATTGCCGTGGCCGTTTATCTGGTGGCGGTGTT
>CAVVZW010000042.1:0-34587 GCA_963752265.1 uncultured Alphaproteobacteria bacterium | reverse complement strand
CAGGGTCGCGCCACTGTTTTCGCCGCGGCCAATCGCCGTGATGTGCTCGCGATCAAAACCGATCAGCAAGATTTGGCCCTGGCCCGAGCCCGCGCCGACCTCGATCGACACCTGCTCGCCGTTTTTGGTTACGTTGACAGCGGCCGCCGTGCGTCCCTGACGCTTGGCGTTCTCGATCGCAGATCCAACCTGGCTGCGGTCGGAGCCGACTGCGCTGGCTGCGCCATCGACAACCATTTCAGGTGTGTAGGAGCCATCGCCAAAGCGGCGGGCATAGACGCTTTGCCGATCAGTCGCGGCTTCGATCGAGAACGGATCCTTCCAGCCGAGACGATCCCAGTACGTGACGTGAAACGCGAGCGCCAGCACATCGCGCCGCTGCCTGACCATTTCATTCAGGTAGGCGTTGGCGGGTGGGCAGGACGAGCATCCTTGCGAGGTGAAGAGTTCGACGACGACGGGGCGCTCAGCGGCAAAGCTTGCGACCGGCGACAGGGCGGCGAGCAATCCGAGCGATAAAACAAGGCGCGAGACCATGGTGATCCTCCTGTGGCGACTAATGCCCTTTCGCGAGAACGGCATGCATTGTTACGCGTGGCGGCTTTCACGCTTGCGAGATTGAAGGGCTGGAACACGGCCCGGTGGCCGGTTAAGGTATTCAAATAACAAGAGCAAAGAACAACGGGGGAAAGCGGGATGGGCAAGGGGCGAATCCTCATCTACGTGCTGATCTTCACGGCCTGCACGATCAACTATATCGACCGGGTGGTGCTGTCGGTGTCGGCGCCGCAGATCGTGAGGGATTTTGGCCTCTCGACCATCGAGCTCGGCTATTTGTTCTCGGCCTTCCTCTGGAGCTACCTGATCTTCGTGCTGCCCTGGGGCATCTATGTCGATCGCGCCGGCACGCGCGTCGCTACCGCCCGCGGCATGGCGATCTGGTCGATCGCAACGCTTCTGACCGGCGTGAGCTGGAGTTTCAGCGCGGCCTTCGCCACACGCCTGTTAATGGGTTTCGGCGAAGCCTCGACCTACCCGGCCGGCGCCCGCACCATCCGCGAATGGATGCCGGCCGGTGAGCGCGGCGTTGCGACCACGGTGTTCAATTGCGGCGGCTATGCCGGCCCCGCGCTCGGCTCGATCGTGATGGCTTCTGTGGTCACGGCCTTTGGCTGGCGAGCGGGGTTCTTTGCCGCGGGAATCCTGGGCTTTATCTGGCTGATCGCCTGGCTGGTGCTTTTCCGCCAGCCGGAGACGGCAACCTTCATCGGCGAGGAAGAACGGCGGAAGATTCTCAGCGAACGCGGCGGCGACACCATTCCCGGCAGTGCCGCACCGGTGCTGGCACTGCTGCGTTGCCGCTCGATCTGGGGCACCTTCGTCACGCAAGGCTGCGCGGTCTACACGGTGTATCTGTTCCTGACCTGGCTGCCGACTTATTTGCAGGCGACGCGCGGCCTCACCATCCTCAAGAGCGGCTTCTACACCGCCGTGCCCTATGCCGTCGCGGTGCCCGGCACCATCCTGATCGGCTGGCTGAGCGATCGTATCTTGCGCGGAGCGCCGGTCGAAAGCGGCCGGCGCCGGACGCTTGTCGCCATCATGATGCTGTGCTCCTCCGGCATTTTGCTGACGCCCTGGATCACCGACACCGCGATGATCCTCACGGTGTTCTCGATCTCGCTGACTTCGATCGGCAGCGCGGTCGGCCTCAACATCGCGCTGCTCAACGACCTCCTGCGCAATCCTGCCAATATCGGCCGCGCCAACGGCATCCTCGTCACCGGCGGCAACCTGTTCGGCGTCGCCGCCCCGATCGTGACCGGCTATGTCGTCTCCGGCACGGGGAATTACGACTACGCTTTCCTCACCGCCGGCATTCTGCTCTTGGTCGGCGCCAGCGTGTGTCTGATCTTCACGCGTGATCCGATCGCGCCAGAGGAAGAGACGCGTGGGGCTAAACTCGCTTACAAGCCGGCACAATGAGTACGATCGAAGATAAAGACGCGATCCGCGAACTGCTCGCGCGCTATTGCTTCTTGCTCGACGGTCACGAACTGAAGGAATTTGCGGCGCTGTTTGCCGCCGACGGCGAATGGATCTCGCGCAACGGCAGCGCGAGCGGACCTGAAGCGATCGAGCGATTGCTGCGCGGCCTCGTGCCCGAACCCGCCCCCGGCAAACGCCGCAAGCACCTTACGACCAACATCCTCATCAAACTCACGGGCGATGCCGCGACCGTGGTCTCAAACTTTCTGGTGGTACGCGACAGCGAAGCCGGCCCGGTCATTTCAGTGGCCGGAACCTATGACGACACGGTGGTGAGAACGCCCGACGGTTGGAAATTCAGGTCACGCCGGCTCTCGCACGACATATCAGGCGAGAGCGGGCTGAATGTGAAGTGATCTCAACCCCTCCAAAATGGAAACCGAGCGTTTCGTGAACCGGTCTAGCTTACGACCGGCGGATGATTATCTCCCAACAGAGATTTTCCCGTCGAGATCAGACCGATGACTAAAGCTTTCGAATTTGGATTGGACACCTTTGGCGATGTGACGCGCGGCGCCGATGGCGCGCTGTTGCCGCACGCGCAGGTAATCCGTAACGTGATCGAAGAGGCCGTTCTCGCCGACAGGCTCGGGATCCACTTCATCGGGCTCGGCGAGCATCACCGCGCCGACTTCGCGATCTCGGCGCCCGAGGTCGTGCTGGCGGCCATCGCCGCCCGAACGGAAAACATCCGGCTCGGTTCGGCCGTCACCGTGCTGAGCTCGGACGATCCGATCCGGGTTTTCCAGCGTTTCGCAGCCGTCGATGCCGCCTCGAACGGGCGCGCCGAGGTGATCCTGGGCCGCGGCTCCTTCACCGAATCCTTCCCGTTGTTCGGGTTTGACATGAAGCAGTACGAGGCTCTGTTCGAGGAGAAGCTCGATCTGTTTGTCGCGCTGCTGAAGCAGGAGCCGGTAACCTGGCAAGGCAACTTGCGGCCGCCGCTGAAGGATCAACTCGTCTATCCGCCGATCGAGCATGGCACGCTCAAGACCTGGATCGGGGTCGGCGGAAGTCCTGAGTCTGTCGTGCGCGCGGCACACTACGATCTGCCGCTGATGCTTGCCATCATCGGCGGCGATCCAACGCGATTTCGGCCCTATGTCGATCTCTATCACCGTGCATTCGCCCAGTTCGGTAGACCAGCGAAACCCATCGGCGTGCATTCGCCGGGTTATATCGCCGCGACCGACGAGCAGGCGCGCGAGGAGTTATGGCCCGACTACAAAGCCATGCGCGACCGCATCGGGAAGGAACGCGGCTGGCCTCCGATGGGCCGTGATGAGTTCGTGCGCGAAGCCGACCACGGCTCTCTCTATGTCGGTTCACCCGAGACCGTGGCGCGCAAGATCGCAGCGACTGTGAAGGCGCTCGGGATACAGCGCTTCCATCTCAAATATTCAGCGGGCCAATTGCCGCACGACAGGCTGATGAAAAGCATCGAGCTCTACGGCAGCAAGGTCATTCCGCTCGTGAACGACATGCTGGCTGGATCGGGCAAGGACTAGACTGGAGAGGCTAGACCGGACGGACGCTAGATCCGGCGGCGTCAGGACCGTGGCTTGATCCGGACTGGAGCGGGCGAAGGGAATCGAACCCTCGTATGCAGCTTGGGAAGACGATTTCCTAAATCTTTATCGAGTTGATTTACACCAATATAACATATTGAAAATACTATGTTTTGTGCTATAAATTGGGTCGATCGACGGTTCGTTTTGTCGCATCGCTTCGTAGCTGTTTTTGTATGATCGTTGTACGGGTGTCCAGTGGGCGAAAAAGTCGCGTATGAGAGAAAGTCCATTCGCCTCAACGAGCATGACGTGCTGAGCGCGATCTCGTACAGCCAGAGTAAGCACATCTTGGGCAAGCTCGCCGAATGGCGTGACACCAAGACTGTTGGCTTGACACTCCGGATCACTCCCAAGAAAGCCATCTGGTATGTGCGGCGCCGTGAAATTACGCTACGGCTGGGACTAGTATCGGAAATCAGCCTAGACGCTGCGCGCTACTTCGCTGAACAGGTCCACCTGGCCGCCGGACGTAAGCGTGACCTCCGCGAATTCGCTGAGACCCTGATACGGCTCGAGACCGACAAAACGCGTTACAACGACCGTCGGGGTAACGTCGAGATCGCCGATCAGTTCGCCGATGAAGCCTCTATGTTCGCTTATCGAAAACGTATTGGACACACCGGAATCACATGGACCTGGAAGGCTCTTGCGCAGAAATTTCTTGAGTATCAGAAGCCGAAGCTTAAGGCGAAGTATCGCAAGCAATACGAGCATTATCTAACTCTTGAAGAGTTCAAGTCGATCAACGACAGGTTGGTTTCCGAGATCAAGCTGCGAGACCTAGAACGGGTACGTAACGAGATTCATCTGAATCACGCGCCCTCGGCCGTACATCGCGCCTTGACCCAATCGAAACGCATGTTGAGCTGGGCCTGGCGATATCATGCGACGGAGTCGGGTTTGGAAGACGTCCAAGCCGAGTGGTGGAATAGATGGTCTTTCGAATATAAGTCGCGCGAGCGCACTCACGCGCCTTCGATCGAGGAGATCGCCCGTACACTTGTCCTGGCTGACACCTTTCGACATCTAGCGGATGGCGAACATGATACGTATCCGGGAACTATCGGCGCGCTATGGGGCGTTGCGTTGACGGCGCAGCGGACTGGCGCCTTCCTACAGATTCGCATCGATCGCATGTTCGACGCGAAAAAAGCCGATCGGAAGCTTCGAGGCTGGAAAATTGCAAACTGGTCCTCGCAAGAAATGAAGGGGGGCCGCGACGGTGGTCGACCTCACTCCCTGCCGATCCCGCCTGAAGCCCTGAAGATCCTACAAAAATATCATGAGGAGGCAGGAGGCAAATCGGGTTGGATGTTTCCGGGGCTTGACCCCGAAAAGCATGTCACACCGGGAGCGCTGAATCTCTTGATGTACCGCCTACAGGGGCGCGTTTATGATCATACAGTTAGGCAGAAACCCGAGCGGAAGGGAAAGCCAGGGCCGAAGCCGCAGCCTAAGAAGCAACGTCGGAACCTATTCGCCGAGTTCGGGATCCAGCCGTGGACCCTCCATGACTGCAGGAGGACTATGACGACGTTCCTCGATGACAGAAGATTGGGAGGCGCAGCCACGGCGATTCTCGGGCACAAGACCGCCCACTTCCGGACGGACGAGCGCGAGAAGCTCGCGCCCGTTACGGAACAGCACTACAACCGCTCACAAAAGATCGACCTAAAGGCCGAAGGCATGGCGCTTTGGGTGACGGCCGTCCTCACTGCCTGCGAGAAAGAGCGTAGGAAGCTTGGTATCAGGGGAGAGCCCACACGACGTCTTGTGGCAGCTTGAAAGGCGGCCCATCTGAATGACCATGGAGGTCAGCGCATCGCTCAGGTGCGTGCACCAGAATAGATCACTTTTGCCACCAAAGCACCTGTACGAGAGCCGGCTTGACTACCTCTATTGGATCAAGAACCTCGCACGACTTTGGCAGATTATTCTGCTGTGATGCACCTCATAAGAGCGTCAAAACACACATAAGTGCGTCACGTTTTTCATCTGGCCCTGGCCGGGTGTCAATCGGCGTCCAAATTTGGCTCTGACTCACTTTTGATGCAGTTCGAGGGATGTCTGGCGTTTTGATTGAGGGAGAATCAGCCGCCATGCAGCAGGCACTCCAGCGCTCCAGTCTGGTGCCGAGTGGGTTTGTTGTAGAGAGTGCGTACTACCAAGGTGATAGGGCTGTTATTGCGGTCCGGGCGTCCGGAAGCGTTGGTCTGTGTCCATCGTGCGGAACGGTTTCCAGACGTGTCCATAGCCGGTATCGACGACACGTGACCGATCTGCCGCTCTCCGGGCGAATCGTACAGCTTCTGGTGATCGCCCGCCGCTTCCGTTGCGATGCCGTCCTGTGCGGGCGTCAAATCTTCACGGAGCGCTTCGCTGAAGGGGTGCTGGCTCCATCGGCCCGGCGCACGGCGAGGCTGGACTCTATCGTCCATCACCTCGGTCTGGCGCTCGGCGGGCGACCGGCGGCAGGGTTCGCAAAAAGGCTGATGCTGCCAGTGAGTAAGGATACGCTGCTGCGCGTGGTCCGACGTCGTAGCCGTCCGCCGGCTGACCCGCTCAGGGTCATCGGC
The DNA here is from genome assembly GCA_963752265.1 of uncultured Alphaproteobacteria bacterium. Taxonomy (GTDB): domain Bacteria; phylum Pseudomonadota; class Alphaproteobacteria; order Rhizobiales; family Xanthobacteraceae; genus Bradyrhizobium. Next base: position 28,391 of record CAVVZW010000042.1, on the reverse strand, counting down.
ATCGATGATTGGGCCTGGCGGCGCAATCACCGATACGCCAGCATCGTCTGCAATCTGGAAAGACGCCGGATCGTCACGCTGCTGCCGGATCGTGAACCCGCGACTGCCCAAGCCTGGCTTGCTGCTCATCCCACGATCGCGATCGTCGCTCGCGACCGTGGTGGAGGATATGGCGAAGCCGCGGCAAAGGCCCTGCCGCACGCGATACAGGTCGCGGATCGTTGGCATCTGATGGAGAATGCCAGTCGGGCCTTCCTCGACGCCGTCCGCAAATCGATGCGCCAGATCCGCACTGTCATCGGTGCAACCACGATCGACCCTAAGCTGCTAACAGCCGCCGAGCGCCTCCAGTATGAGGGCTATCTGCGCCGCGAGGAGACCAACGCGGCTATCCTGGCTCTGTCGAAGAGCGGCACACCGATCAAGCAGATCGTGCGTCAGACTGGCTATAGCAAGAAGCTGGTACGGCAGGTGATACGCGGCGAACGTAACGATGTCTTCCGGACCAGGCAAAGTTCGTTGGACTTGCACCTGCCATGGCTCGACGATCAGTGGGCCTCGGGCTGTCGAAATGGAGCAGAGCTCTGGCGTCGTCTAAAGGCGCGTGGCTTCCGAGGTTCGCTCCGCGTCATCAGCGAGTGGGCAACCCGCAGACGGCGGGCTGAAAGGGTCGACACACAAAACCTCCAGCGGATTCCGTCGGCCAGAAAAATCGCACGCCTCATGACAATCGGGCGCGACTTGCTCACCAAAGCGGAGACCGTCATGGTCGCGGCGATTGAAGCTGGCGTACCGACTCTGGTCGAGGCACGCGAGATCATCGCCGAATTCCACTTGATGATCCGGCGCAAGATTGAGGCAGGACTTACCCCATGGATCGAGCGCGCCCGCGCTAGTCTCATCGTCTCGTTCGCCAGCGGCGTCGCGAGGGATGAAGCGGCGGTTCGAGCGGCAATCACTTCGTATTGGTCCAACGGACAGACTGAAGGTCAGATCACGCGCCTCAAGCTCGTCAGACGTCAAATGTATGGCCGCGGGAAAATCGATCTGCTTCAAGCCAGACTAATCGGCGCGGAATAAACCCAGCTTCACCAAAATTGCGTCAGAGCCAAAATTGGGAGCCGATTGACAGCCTGGCCGGCCAGTGCCATCGAGCCGGTTCACTGGATCAGCTATGTCGCATCGTTCGATTTGCCCGATCTGCTTCGGCCCTACTGGCTGATGTTTCGCGGGCGGTCGCAGGGATTCGCCGGTGGCGGCCGCGTCGAAGTCGGCACGACGGTCGCCGCATTCATGATCATCACGGTGTTGCTGTTCAGGATCAAGAAGACCGAGATCAAGCGCGACCCGAGCGGCATTTATGGCGCGGCGCGATGGGCGACGCCCGCGGAGATCGGTCAGATGGATAAGGGCCTTGAATTGGGCATCGACAAGGACAGACGACGTTGAAACCGAAGTTCTAAAGCTGATCGCCATATTCTGCGGCGCGGGCCTTTTCGTCTCAATCATGTACGCTACTTACGGAGTGGATTTGAGCCCGGGGTTCTTCTAGTTCACACGAAAAAGCCGCCGCTGGGTTGAGACTCAGCGACGACTCTTCCACACTCCTGACCCGGCCAAAGGTCAAAGATGATAGTGGGCTCGGATGGTTAATCTTCAGTTACTCTATCGCCTCATCCGCCGCCTGGTCGAGATCGCTAAAGGGGAGAGCGAATAAGTGAGGGCCGCTTGTCGCGCGCCTGCAAGATGCGATAGCGTTTAGATAATACGATTCTCGGCAGCCAATGGAAACGCACGATGGGCATTAAGAAGCGATCGGGTGAAGATAGGCGAACGACAAAAGAAAGACGGTCCGGAACAGACACTCGCTCTGAAAAAGAAAAGCGAGTAATCGGTGAACGCCGATCCCAAGTGGACAGGCGATCAGCTAAGGATAGAAGAGCCAAAACCTAGCGTTACTGATTTGACAACTCCCCTCCGCGGAGAAATCCTTGGCCGCCGAAGAGCAGTGGGGAGCATTAGCTTTGAGAATTTGGTTAGCTCTAGCGAATTATCGCGGTCCGAAGGGCATCTGCCTGGTCGAGATCGGGCATGAAGGCGAGGGAATAAGTGGGTTTATTGAAATCCCCGCACAACCTGGTAAGCGGCCATTAAGCGAAAATGAATTGGGTGCAGCGCTTAACTTGCTTTCTAGTTTCCAGACTCGGCCGAAGGTGGCACCTTACGCTTAGGGCAGGTCAAAGCGAGGATTCGCGATGACCCACAAGACTGCGTTTAAATATATCGTTCTGGCAACGATCACTATCGCGCTAGATATCATAGCGTGGCCCAACTCCGTCGAGTATTTCACCTCTACCGATCAGGCGAGAGCAAAGCGCGCTGGCAGGCAAGAAATTGCTGGGCTTCCGAATCCTCAGCTTTTCCGCGTTCGCCTGCTTGTTTCAAACCTGAACTGAGCAGCCCGGCTGTCCCAGATCTCCCCGCTAGTCGCTGGGCCGGACGCGGTGCAGCACGTTTAGGCCGCCATGTGTGCAATGGGGTACATCCTCTAACGACGAATCGGCCTAACTTTGCGATGCCGTCTCACGGCGGTTTCCTCCCTAAGACTTGGCGCCCGTCGCGAATGACGGGCCTTTTTTTGCGAAGCCGCTTGGCCGTCCTTCGCGCGTGCAGTATTGCTTTCGACCTCCGGTTGGTACTGGCTGAAATAGGCCACTGCTGATTTCAAACTACGCCACGCAATGTGCCCGTCGGCGCCCCCGGTTATCCGTGTCTTAATCTTCCTACAGAAAATTTTAGCCGCGCCATCAGAATGATGGTCGTCTGTTAAGGTCGTTGTAGCAGCAATGGGGGCTGTCCTCGATTTTTAGCAGACATCTCCCTTGCTCATCGCACGCTCTAACCAACGCTCCCAAAGGATCGACAGTGTTCGATAGACGAAAAAGCAAATTGGATCGGCGGAGACCGTACAAAGGACTCGCGAAAATCAAATGCTACCCAGGTTCGTTGCCGCGCGATTGCAGGATCACGAACGTGACGGAGCACGACTTAAAGTTAGTAGCAGAAGTTGACGACATTTCCGAAGAATTTACCGTCATATTTTCAAACGGCGACACACGCCAATGTCGTCTGCGATGGAGAACGGGCCACGAATTAGGCGCTGATTTTATCGATTTTGTCCGACGCAAGCGAAGATCTCGACGTGCTATAAAGTGATAGGCATGGCGGGCCGTCAAAGTATTTCTGTTGGGAGGATACCAATGGTCGCGCCGTGCTCGTCGAGCTGCGGGTTGGCCCTGGCGCACAGACCGTATTTCCCGGCAGTGTTCACGAGGGCACGGGCGAACCGATCAGGTGGGAGGAGGAAGGCGACCCGGCCCGCGTCGATGATATTGATCTGCAACGTCGCGTTCATCTTCTGGCCGCAACATGTCTGCTCGCACGCTACTGGCCGCAGCACGGTGGCCGCCACGATACCGCGCTCGCGCTCGGTGGCTTTCTGGCTCGCGCCGGGGTGTCGCTTCCAGATATCAAGTGCGTCGTCGAGGGTATCACGAGGACCGTTGGCGATACCGAGTACAGGGACCGGCGACAGGCCGCAGGCTTCAAGGAAGGAAAGCGCGTCTTCGGTTTCCCGGAGATCAGCAAGGCCTTCGGCAAGGAGGTCGCGTCCAATATCGCCGACTGGATCGGCTATCAGGGCTCACGCGATGGCGCCGAAGTCGGCGAGCAACTCGCCCAGTTCGTGCCAGTTGTCGCCACGCCCTACGTCTGGAAGAACCCCGAGACCATACAGCGGCCAGCACATGGGCAGGCCGAGCAAGCTCTCCTCGTTCCAGCGCTCTGAGGCGCGGGCTCGGGTCGAGGCTGGCGTCGAGACGCTGTCTGACATCGCGCGGTCATACGGCGTGTCGCACACCACCATCGGTCGACTGACTGCCGCGCCATCGACGGTCTGATCTTTTTCTCTTTCCGCCCGCGCGCGCGCCTGGATGCGCGGGCCCGCCCGGGGTCCTCAGCCCCGGCTGTAACGGACCCCTAACCCCCACCCGACATCGACCTACTCGCCACGTCGCTATATTTTCGGCTTGCACGCCTGTGCCAGCCTGCCTGCACTTTCGAGATGGGACCCGCATTTTTTTAGAGCTGAATATTTTTTAGGGGTTTCTGCGCAGAGGAACCCGATGCACGATCTCGTGCATCGGTAGTTGGAACCCAGTTTGCAGAAGGTGCTGCGCGAGGTCGTGAGCTCCAAGGAACCAAAGCCCCACCGTGCCGCGCTGGCATCAAGGCGGGGCCTAATGACACCCCGAGGGGTACGGCTCCGGTGTCATCCGGCCAGATACGACCGAGCCGCTGGTTTGGTTTCAGGCCCGCTGGGGTCGCTGAAAGATGATGTTGCAGGAACGCTGACTATCCGCAAACGGTTGACCCTGCGTCAGGAGTTCGCCGATGTGCTGGAAGTGCAAAGATATCGATAAAATCATACAGCACTACTGTGACCTGCAGTCGCGGATAACCGACAAGCAAAGTCTCAAGGACATCGATATTCTCATCGCAAAACTCGAGGCTGACAAAAAGGCGCTCCATCCTGATGGATTAACGCCCGGCTAGTTTGATTGACCTGCTCCCCTGAAACGCCCTCGGTTTTAAGTTAGGGTTCTGTTCTCCAATAAGGAGACAGACGATGCGTAAGAGCAGGTTCACCGAAGAGCAGATCATCAAGGTGCTGAAGGAGCATGCTGCCGGGGTGTCGGCAGGCGATCTGTGCCGCAAGCACGGCATCAGCGATGCTACGTTTTACAAGTGGCGGTCGCGTTATGGCGGGATGGAGATCTCCGACGCCCGCAAGCTGAAGGCTCTTGAGGAAGAGAACCGCAAGCTCAAGAAGCTGCTGGCGGAGACGATGCTGGACGCCTCGACGCTGAAGGAGATGCTCGGAAAAAACTTCTGACGCCCGGCTTGCGGAGACGTGCTGTGACCTGGGCGATCAGTGAGAAGGGCTACTCGCAGCGGCGGGCCTGCAGGATGGTTGGCCTGCAACCGAAGACCTATCGATATGCTTCGACGCGGCCTGACGACGGCTCGTTACGGGCCCGGTTGAAGGAATTGGCTTCGCAACGACGCCGGTTCGGCTATCGGCGCTTGGGGCTGCTGTTGGCCCGGCAAGGGGTGCGGATCAATCACAAGAAGCTGTATCGCCTCTACAGGGAGGAACGTCTGTCCGTGCGCAAGCGCGGTGGCCGCAAACGGGCACTGGGCATGCGGGCGCCAATGGCGATCCCGCAGGATGCGAACCTGCGCTGGTCGCTCGACTTCGTGATGGACACGCTCTCCAGTGGCCGGCGCTTCCGTGTTCTGACCCTGGTTGACGACTTTACTCGGGAATGCCTGTGCCTGGTCGTCGACACCTCGCTCACTGCCTTGCGTGTGGTGCGTGAACTTGGCCAGATCATCGAAAGCCGGGGCTGCCCACGCATGATCGTCAGCGACAACGGCACCGAGTTCACCTCGAATGCCATATTGGCCTGGCAGGAGGAACTCGGGATTGAATGGCACTACATTGCTCCGGGCAAGCCCATGCAAAATGGCTTTGTCGAAAGCTTCAACGGCCGTCTGCGTGACGAGTGCTTGAACGAGCATCTCTTCACCAATCTCAACGAGGCACGTCAGATCATCGAAGAATGGAGGATCGACTACAACACCAACCGACCGCACACGAGCCTCAACGGGCTCACGCCAACCGAGTTTGCAACCAGCTCCAACAGGGGCAAAAACCAGAACAGAGTCTACTTATAAACGGGGACAAACAGGGGAGCAGGTCACCCCGGTCCTGCGAAAAGATCGATATACGCAATCTTACCGTCTCTGGCCTTTGCTGTTGGTCCGATTACCTTGGCCCAAGTGTAAAAGTATTTTTGAATAATCCGCGCTTTCGTATCGGACTGGTCAAGTTGCTCGTCGAAGAACTTCTCGTTTGCCACGGGAATCACCTACACACGTTGAGGTAGATGAGATGTACCATGAAGAGGCGAGTAATCACCGTTGATCCAACATGTTCCTGTTTTGTTCTAGTTGTCAACATGTTTTATGGGCAGAGGGCGGAAGCGACGGAGTTGTCTAGTGACAGAGTATGCAGAGAAATTCTTAGCGTCATTGAAATCAACTTCTGCCGCGCGATTCCACGCGGCACAGCGCTTCGCTGATCGAGATCGTAAACTCACTAGAACTCACCGCATTTACGTCCGCTTACGTTATCGCGCTGACAATTTTCCCTTACTTCATCAAACTGCCGCAAGACGTGATTGACAATTGTAATTTGCTAACTGTGTTCTTCTCGATAATCGTACTGGTATCCTCGCTACTCCAATATTCAAGCGCAGACGTTGTGAATGCAGAGCAACACCAACGGTGTGCTCTCGAGATCGACGAAATTCAACGTGATCTTCGGGTTAAGATGCCGAAGGTGTCTGACGCCGAACTGGGAGGATACTGTCATCGCTACAATGCGGTGCTTCAGAAATACAGCATCAACCATGAAGCGGTTGATTTTATGAAGCATCAAATTGATCGCCCTCACGACTACCAGTGGCTAGGGTGGTACGAAAAATTGCAGTTCCGTTTTCAAATCGCGTACTCAAAACATATTTCCACGGTGATACTTTTGGTCATTACAGCAAGCTTGGAGTGGCTGATTGTCTTTTATGCGTATCCGGCTCGGTTGATCGTGCATTGACGCTCCTACAAATAGATTTGAGTGGCGCTCAAGACGAAGGCATTTAGCGGACAGCCACTGCGAGCAATATTCACTGACGGTGGCCGCATAAGAAGTTCATCCCATTGGGGCAACTCAACACCTGCCCATCAATCGCCATTCACCCCCCATACGTAAACAGCTCGATCGGGTCGTTGAAGCCGCGCACGGGAAATTCGCCGACGCGCTCAAGATCGAAATCGCTTTTGACCAGGTCTGCAAACGCGCGGGACAGCAGCACCGGCTTTCCCAATTGCTTGGTGAGCGCCTCCAGGCGTGAGGCCATGTTGACAGCGGGGCCGATGACGGTGAAGTCGAGGCGGGTGGTTGAGCCGATATTGCCGTACATGACGTCTCCGACATGGACGCCGATGCCGTATTTGAGCGGCGCAGCCCCGGTCTCGTTGTTCTTCTCGTTCAGGGCGATCATGGCCTGACGGGCCTCGGTCACGGCATGCAGCAGATTTGCGCAAGCATTGGGCTGGTCGAGCGGAAAGATCGCGAGCAGGCCGTCGCCGATGAATTTCAGGATTTCCCCGCCATGCCGCGCGATCGGCTCCGACATTGCGTCGAAATAGCCGTTGAGCAGATCGATCACGTCGTCGCGCGGCCAGTTGTCCGAAATCTCTGTGAAATTTCTGAGGTCGCAGATCATGATGGCGGCGCGAACCGTCGTGCCGGTTCCGCGCCGTGTCGCGCCGGCCAGGATGAGCTCGCCGGCATGCGTCCCGACATAGGTTTCCAGCAGCGTCCGCGCGAGCCGATTTTCGACTCGGATTTCGCTGACCAGCGCCAGGATCGGCAGCAGCTTTAACAGGCTTGCGATCTGCGCATCGTCGAAGCCGCCCACCCGGTCGGTCGCAAAGGTCACGACATGCCGCTTGCCGAGCGTATGATATAGCGGCCACGCCACATAGTCGGTGAGGCCCATAGCCCGCATCTCGTCATAGACGGCGTGCTGGCGGCCGAGCGCGGGGTCGCGTTCGAGATTCTCGCGCACCTCGGTCGCCCCGTCATGGATTTCGGAGACTGGGCTGCCGATGTATTGCGGTCGCTCCCTGACATCGTGGTCCGCGCGCGTCATCTCGGTGCCGGGAACGCCGTCGGCCCACAGGATCTTGGCGCCCAGCCATTGCGGATGCTGGATCATGACATGGAGGGTCGCGCGCTTGAGCGGCATGCCGGCGCGCTGCAATCGGATGCACATCTCGGCAAAGATATTGTCGATGAAGCGCTCGTCGCGCGCGTCGTTGGTCAGCCAGTGCAGCACGTCGCTGTCGGAATAGGCGGTAGCGGGTGTGATGTTAGGCGGCGCGTTCATATCTTGCTCCCGGGGAGGTGCGGGATATGTCGTGTCTCGCCGGGGTAACGTCAATGGACGCCTGAGGTCGGGCGGGCCCAGTACGCGCAAGCTGCATAACGGGCAAATCACCGCGGGTGATGCGCAGTCTATCCTGGCCGACTGGAGCCTCGCGGAGGGCGGATTGTACTTTGTGACGCCGACGGCTCGCGCACGTCCCGCAAAGGTCTCCGCGCTGGCTGACTTCCTGATCAAGGAACTGACCGATGCGCGGTGGAGCGCCGGGACGATTGTAGACGGAAAACCGCCTGCACGGCGGCGGAGGCGAACGAAGATAAATCATGCGTGAGAATTCGGGAAACAAGCGCTCTTGACTAATCCATAGCTATTCGGTTATTAATCGATCAATAACCACTGAGTTATTGATCGATATGCCGAACACCCCTGATATGCTGTTTCGAACGCTAGCCGATCCCACGCGACGGGCGATCTTTGAGCGGTTATGCCGCGAGGGCGAGCAGACGGTCGCGGCGCTGACCGCGCACGCGGGCGTGTCTCAGCCGGCCGTTTCAAAACACCTCGGAATGCTGAAGCGGGCCAAACTGGTGCGCGACCGTCATGAGGGCCGCCAGACCCATTACAGCGCCCAGCTTAACGCTCTGGCCCCGCTGATTGACTGGACCGGGCAGATGACCGGATTCTGGCAGAGCCGGTTCGATCGTCTCGAAGACCTGCTGAAGAGGATGGACCAATGAACCAAACCACCAACGAAACGCTTTCAGTCGTTGTCGAACGCGAATTTTCGTTTCCGCCGGAAAAGCTGTGGCGCGCGCTCACCCAGCCACACCTGATCGAGGAGTGGTTGATGAAAAACGATTTCAAGCCGGCCGTGGGTCATCATTTCAATCTTCGCGGAGACTGGGGCGGCGTACTGGATTGCGAGGTTCTGGCCATCGAGCCGAACAAGGCGTTGTCCTACACCTGGAACCATGCCCATGACGATGCCGCCTATGACCTGAAGAGCGTGGTGACCTTTACGCTCACTCCGACGGGTACGGGGACGCACCTGCGGGTGGAGCAAGCGGGCTTCCGCAGAGATCAGCCGAAGGCCTTTGGTGGCGCCAAATTTGGCTGGCAGAAGTTCCTCGAGAATCTCGAGCAGTTATTGGCGCGCCCGAATTGAGGGCGGCACGTTATTCAAGAGAGCGCCGCTGCGCGGTATCGCCGATCAAGGGAGGTACAAATTGGCAATGAACGATAAAATCATACGCATCATCATTCGCTGGGTTCACATTATTTGTGCCATTCCGATCACGGGTTATATTTACAGTCCGTTCGTGGTCCTTCCGGATTACGCTCCGCCGACGCGGTTCGTGTTCTTCCCCGTCATGCTGCTTTCGGGGTTATGGATGTGGAAAGGGCACCTCGTTCGGCGGGTGATTGCGAACAGATCAGCTTAGGATGAAATTGCCATGGACGCATCGGAACAGATCGACAAACTGATTACAGGAATCGCGGACTGGCGCGGCAAAACCCTAAGCACCCTTCGCAAGACCATCCTCGCAGCCGACCCTGAGATAACAGAGGAATGGAAGTGGATGGGAAGCCCGGTGTGGTCGCGTGACGGCATCGTCCTGGTTGGCAACGCCCACAAGGGCAAGGTGAAGCTCACCTTCATGTACGGGGCGAAGCTCGCCGATCCCGACAAGCTTTTCAACGCCGGCTTCAATGGCAACGAGAGGCGCGCAATCGATTTTTTCGAAGGCGACAAAGTCGACGCGCCGGCGCTGAAAAAACTCATCCAGACCGCGATCGCCTACAATCAGGCCAAGAAAACAAAAAAGAAATCGAAGAAGGCGCCGGTGGCCCGCTTGGCGAAGCCTGTCAAAAAGCCGGCCAAGTAGATAAAAAATTCAGACGGCTGTCGGTTCCCCGATATTCCATTCGTCTTCATCCCAGAGAGACCTGCTTGGGAGATCAGGAATGACAAATTCTAGCTATCGCTGGGTGATCGTCGCTGCCGGGGGGTTGCTCGGCTGTGTCGCGATCGGGGGCATGTTCTCGCTGCCGGTGCTGCTTCAGCCGATCGCGCGGGATACCGGCTGGTCCGTCACGGGCGTGTCCAGCGCGATGACGATCGGCTTTCTCGCGATGGCCGTGACCAGTATGATGTGGGGCACCTTGTCCGACCGCTACGGACCGCTGCCGGTGGTTTTGACCGGCTCGATGGTGATTGCGGCGAGCTTGGCATTGGCCAGCCAGGCGAAGTCGCTGCTCGCCTTTCAATTCTTGTTCGGTGTGATGGTCGGCGGCGGCACGTCTGCGATCTTTGCGCCGATGATGGCGAGCGTCACCGGCTGGTTCGACACCCACCGCAGCCTTGCGGTGTCGCTGGTATCGGCCGGCATGGGAATGGCGCCGATGACCATGTCGCCGCTGGTCGCCTGGCTGGTCTCCTCTTACGACTGGCGCACCACCATGCTGATCGTAGCCGGCGTCGTCGCCGCGATCATGGTTCCAGTTTCGCTTTTGGTGCGACGTCCGCCCGCGCTTGATGCCGCCGCCGTCGCGCCGGCCGCCAACAACCCGCCGCAGATGTCGCTCGGCGAGGCGCTTCGTTCGCCGCAATTCATCATTTTGCTCGCGACCAATTTCTTCTGCTGCGCGACGCATTCCGGCCCGATCATCCATACCGTGAGCTATGCTGTCAGTTGCGGGATTCCGATTGCTACGGCGGTGACCATCTACAGCGTGGAAGGCCTCGCTGGAATGGGCGGCCGTCTCGCCTTCGGCCTGCTCGGCGACCGCTTCGGCGCCAAGCGCGTGCTGGTGACCGGCCTGTTGTTGCAGGCGTTTGGCGCACTGGGGTACGTCTTCGTGCAGCAATTGGCCGAATTCTACGCGGTGGCCGCGTTGTTCGGTTTCATCTATGCCGGCACCATGCCGCTATATTCGGTGCTGGTGCGCGAGAACTTTCCGCTGCGCATGCTCGGCACCGTGATCGGCGGATTGTCGATGGCCGGAAGCCTCGGCATGGCGACCGGTCCTGTGGCTGGCGGTCTGATCTATGACATGTTCGGCAGCTACGCTTGGCTCTATATCGGTTCCTGGGCCGTCGGACTCGGCGCCTTCTTCATCATCCTGACCTTCAGGCCATTTCCGAAGTCTGAGGTCGCTGCGCAGTCCGCAGCCGTGCCGGCGTAAGCGGTACCGCATCAACGCCGGCCGGAAACGCCGTTGGGTTGGTCCGCCAGCCCGGCGGCGTAATTTTTTCGGCAGGCCTGACTCTTTTTCCGCATCTCAAACGTCCTGGCTATGTCGGAACGCCTATGAAGGGAAGTCATGAGATGGTCGATATCTTGCACAAGGTCGGAGTCAAATCGTCGTCGCTGGATGACGCCTATCAGGCGTTGACCACGATCAAAGGCCTTTCGGGCTGGTGGACATCAGATACGCGCGGAGAGAGCAGGGCTGGTGGCATCATCCAGTTTCGTTTTGGCGCCGGCGGCTTCGACATGAAGGTTCTCGAACTCGATCCCGGAAGGCGCGTCGAGTGGCTGGTGGTGGACGGACCGCAGGAATGGCTTGGCACGAAGGTGATTTTCGAGCTCAGGCAGGAAGCCGGCTGGACCATCATCCTGTTCAAGCATCAGGGCTGGAAGGAGCCGGTCGAATTCATGCACCATTGCAGCACCAAATGGGCCGTCTTTCTGTTGAGCCTGAAGTCGCTGCTCGAAACCGGGAAGGGGTCGCCCGCGCCAAACGAGATCAAGCTCGACAGTTGGGAATAGTCGCCGAGGGCGAGTGGGGGGCGCTCGTTGATTTCGCTTCCGCGCTACGGCCGTCTTACCTTGCCTGATAAAGGAACACGCCTATGAATCTCCGCGATCAAAAAGTTGTCGTCACCGGCGGAAGCCGCGGCCTTGGCCTTGGATTGGTCGAGGCGCTGGTCGAACGCGGCGCCAAGGTCACGGTGGTGGCGCGCAATCGCGAAGCGCTTGCGGCGGCGCGCGAACGGCTCGGCGTCACCGTGATCGCCGCCGATGTTACCGACGAGGCCGCCGCTCACCGCATTCTGGGTGAGATTTATCCTGACATCCTCGTGCTTAACGCTGGCGCCAAGCCGGCGATGGGCCGGCTGGACCAGTTGAACTGGCAGGATTTCAGCACGACGTGGGAGACCGACGTCAGAGGCGGGCTCTACTGGATTCAGGCGGCGCTGAAGACGCCGCTCAAATCCGGCAGCCGTGTTCTCGTCGCCTCCAGCGGCGCGGCCAGGGACGGATCGCCGCTTTCGGGCGGCTATGCCGGCGCCAAGCGGATGCTGTGGCTGATGGCGAAATATGCCAACGGCATCTCGGTTCAGAACAAACTTGGCATTCGCTTTCAGGCGATCGTGCCAATGCAGATCATCGGCAATACCGGGGTCGGTGAGGCCGGCGCCGAGGCTTATGCGAGCGCGATGGGCATCGGACGCGAGGCGTTCCTGGCGCGCTTCGGGACGCCGATGCCGCCGCGGGAATTTGGCGAGAAAGTTGTTTCCGTGCTCGAGGACCCGGCCTACGCTGACGCTGTGGCATTTGGGCTCAAGGGTGACACGGGAATAACCGTGATCGAGGGAGCGGCGGCTTGAAGCAGGCACCATCCGCGCCGGGCCGGGACCGCCGGGCGGAGCTTCTGGCTCTGACCGGCGAGTTGCGTGGCGAATTGCACCGCTATTGCGCGCGGCTGATGGGATCGGTGATCGACGGCGAGGACGTCGTGCAGGATACGCTGGCCCGCGCGCTGGTTGCGCTCGACGACGTCGAGGACACGCCACAGCTTCGGCCATGGCTGTTTCGAATTGCCCATAATCGCGCGCTCGACCTTCTGCGCAGCCGAACCGTGCGCAAGGCGGAGCCGATCGAAGCGGCAATGGATATCGCCGATGAAGCCAAACCTGACCCGATGGAGGCCTTGATGCGTCAGGAAGCGGTCGAGACCGCCGTATCACGCTTTGCCGAGCTGCCCCTTCTTCAGCGCAGCGTCGTGATTCTCAAGGACGTGCTTGACGAGTTGCTGAAGGATATCGCTGAACTGCTCGATCTGACGGTCGATGCTGTGAAGGCCCATCTGGCGCGGGGCCGCGCGCGTCTTCGCGAAATCAATGCGCACGCCGCCACAGCTGCCGGGGCGAGGCCTGCTTCCGCGGCGGTCGCAAGCTACGTCGCGTTGTTCAACGCGCAGAACTGGGACGGCCTGCGCGCGCTGTTGGCCGACGATGTCAGGCTCCACCAGTCGACCCATCCGGCTCGCGTCGGTGCCGCGGATGTCGGCCTGTTCTTCACGATTTACGCCAAGTTCGAAGGCGTGAAGGTCGCGCCGGCCTGGGTCGAGGGCCGCGAGGTGATCGCGGTGTTCGAAAACGGCACCGGTCCAAAACCCAGCTATTTCATGTGGCTCGAATGGCGCGACGGCCGGATCAGCTTCATCCGTGACTATCGTTATTCGCGTTATATCGTCAACGATGCGGCGCTGACACTGGCGGCGGGTGGCGAACCCGCTGACGACGGCGGTTGACTTGCACCGGCTGAAGCCCATATCCAGCGGCGGGTTTCATTGACGGAAGGCAAGGGATCGATGGCACGCGTGCGCTGTATCACCGAAATGGGCATGGGCGTCGACGTCCACGGCAGGGATGCGACCAAAGCGGCCAAGCGCGCGGTGTCGGATGCGATCCGCCATTCCAGCCTTGGCTTCTTCCGAATGCTGGGCAAGACCGCCAACGACATGTTCGTCGATGTCACAATCGCCGTGCCAAATCCCGAAAGCGTTGATACCGAGGCGGTCGCGAAGGAATTGCCTTACGGGACCAAGAAAGTGACCGCGATCAAAGGTGGTCTCGAAATCCCGTCCGACATCGGCAACGATCCCATTCTCATTGCCAACGCTGCTGTGATCGTCAGCTTCGACGACGGGAAATGAGGCGCCATGTCTGATCTTTCCGCCTTTCCGATCACCAAACGCTGGCCCGCGAACCATGCAGACCGGCTTCAGCTTTATTCGCTGCCGACGCCGAACGGCGTCAAGGTTTCGATCATGCTGGAAGAGATCGAACTGCCTTATGAGGTCCACCTGGTTGATTTCGGCAAGGACGACCAGAAGACGCCCGAATTCCTGTCGCTCAATCCGAACGGCAAGATCCCGGCGATCCTCGATCCAAATGGGCCCGGCGGCAAACCACTCGGCTTGTTCGAGTCCGGTGCGATCCTGCAATATCTCGCCGAGAAAACCGGCAAACTGCTGCCCGCCGATCCCGCGCGCCGCTATCAGACCATTGAATGGCTTCATTTCCAGATGGGCGGCATCGGCCCGATGTTTGGCCAAGTCGGCTTCTTCCATAAATTCGCAGGCAAGGAGATCGCCGACAAGCGGCCGCTCGAGCGTTACGTGGCCGAATCGAAACGCCTGCTGGGCGTCATTGATTCCCGTCTCGATGGCCGGCAATGGATCATGGACGACGAATACACCATCGCCGATATCTCGATGCTCGGCTGGGTGCGTAACCTCGTCGGCTTTTACGGCGCGCGCGAACTGGTCGCGTTCGATGAGTTTCGCAATGTCTCCGCCTGGCTCGATCGCGGCCTGGCGCGGCCGGCGGTCAAACGTGGGTTGGATATTCCGAAACGGCCTTAAGGCCAGATTCCGCGTCGGGCACGCCTTCAGCACCGGCCTCGATACATTCGAACGGATTTGATCTCAAGCGGTTCAACAAGCCAAGGTCCAGTGTCCTGATTGAGTACAGACGAAACCGCGCGTGATGCCGGATCAACCGCAGAACCTGTCGTGGAGTAAGGCCACCCGGAAATTTCCGCCGGCTTCGCCGAATACGACCTGCCATCCGGCAAAAAATTCCTACCGCATTTTTCGAAGACAACCAAAGGATGCATGTAAAATCAACGTTTCTTCCTTGGCATATCGCTTGCTTCATCGGCGGTTGCGTGAAGTACGCTGTGCATCTTTCGAAAGTGAGAAACGCCGGTTATGACGACGATTACAGGCTTTGGTGTCCTTCCACCATTCTTGTCCCGTTCTTCCTCTCAAACAGCTGCGACCGATGCTGTCTTGCAAAGCCTGGATGCGTCCGGCGCGCCAGGCGCAGGCAATGCCGCTACGACGCAGTCCGCCGCCCCAGTCCGAGTCCCGACCGGGTTCTCGGCCGTACCGCAACTTTCGGCGGATGTGATCGGTGCACTGATCGCGAGCCAGGCCGAACAAACAGCGGGCGGAACATCGGACTCAGGCGCCAGCGGTCAGGCGCCTAACTCGTCCGGTGGGTCGGCGACAACCACTTCGGCCAATTCCTCGTCGGGGCCGCCAACCCTGCAACAGATCGCGGGACAATTCGACCTGCACAACATCACCTATCAACAAGAGGGCCAACTCGAGAGTGAGCTTGTCTCAGCCGGTGCCTTGACACAGCAGGAAGGCCAGCATTTCAGCGCATTGAACGACATAAGCCAATTACTTAAGGTCGAGCACTTCGAGTTGATCGACGGCAAGGTGGTTGCGACCACGCCCAGCCCGTCCGGACTGATCGATCTGAATACGCAAGATACTCCGCCAGATGATCTGACCCAACGCTTCCAGAATCAGCTCGCAGAAGATCCGTCCCTCGGCGACAGCACTCAAACAGCTGAAGACCAGAACATCCTGAATGTACTAAACCAGCTCCAATCGCTTTGAATGGCGGTACATCCTGACCGGGACGCGAGGGATTACCGATCGGCAGGTAAGCCGAGGGCATTGCCCGTCGGGCAAATCATGCGGCAGACGCGAAACGGACAAGTCCAGCGGTCTTTTCGAAAAATATCCGCTTGTGCCGTCGGGCAAATCGGTGGCTCTTCTTCGCGCGTTCCGCGCCCGATCAGGAGGGGCGTTTCGCGATCGTCACGAACGTTAGGCGCGGGATGCGATGGATGCTTGGCTGTGCAAGAGACGAATGCGCGGCGAGGCGGACGGTGAAGTCGTGTGGTTCTGGCATCCCGATGCTGATGCCAAGTTGGCGACAATGCTTGCGCATTGCGCCGACGACGGTGACAAACAAGCCGGTCGCCGGGAAGAGCACGAAGGAACCCGTTAAAACCAATCGCGCGGGGAAAGCCGGAATCGCTCCGGCAAACCTGTGGTGACTAACTTGCGTGTTTTTATCTACACGCAAGGCTGCGGGTGCGCCTGGCATCCGGCTTTCCCTGCGCCCTCCGACTTCTTAGAGGGACCGCATTTCGCATCACCCGGGCGCCTTGCGTCGCGGGATCGAATACGCATACTTGGACCTCCCCGGAACCTTGAGCACGCTTCGCAACGACGTCGAGGCCATGCTGTGGCCAGCCTACAAGAACAAGGAGCATTGCTGCCATGAACCGAATTACGAGGACCATGTTGATGTCCGTGGGACTGTGTCTGGCGGTGATGTCTCCGGCGAGTGCGGAGTTGGACGTCGTCAAGCTCAAGGCTTCGATCGAAAGCTCGGTGGAAGCCGACTATCCGAAGCTCGACGCGCTCTACAAAGACATTCACGCCCATCCTGAAGTGGCGTTCCAGGAAGTGAAAACTGCGGCCAAACTCGCCGCGGAAATGCACGCCCTCGGTTTCGAGGTAACCGAGAAGGTCGGCAAGACCGGCCTTGTCGCGATCTACAAAAACGGGGAGGGCCCGACCATTCTGGTGCGGACCGAGCTCGACGCGCTGCCGATGGAGGAAAAGACCGGGCTTGCCTATGCGAGCCACGACAAGACCGACTGGAACGGACAAGAGACCTTCGTCGACCATAGCTGCGGCCATGACATCCACATGGCAATCTGGGTCGGGACGGCCAAAACGCTGCTCGGTTTGAAGGATCGATGGCGCGGCACGCTGATGTTTATTGCCCAGCCGGCCGAGGAGACGGTATCCGGCGCCAAGGCGATGATCGCTGACGGCCTCTTCACGCGATTCAAGAAGCCGGATTTCGGCTTTGCCCTGCACGACGGCCCCTTCGCTTACGGAGCTCTTAGCTATCGGGTTGGCGTCGGATCGTCGAATTCGGATAGCCTCGATCTGACATTCCATGGCCGCGGCGGCCATGGAGCTGCGCCGCAACGGACCATTGATCCCGTGATGATCGCGGCGCGCTTTATCGTCGACGTGCAAAGCGTGATCAGCCGCGAAAAAGATCCGACCGAGTTCGGTGTCTTCAGTGTCGGCGCCATTCATGCCGGTACGGCCCATAACATCATTCCCGATGAAGTCGTGCTGCGCGGAACTATCCGCACCTTCAAGCCGGAGGTCCGCGCCAGGATGCTCGATGGCATCGAGCGGACGGCGAAGGCGGCGGCCGCCATGTCGGGGGCGCCCGCGCCCGACATCGTGTTCACCGAGGGCGCCAAGGCGGTCGTGAACGATGCCGCCCTGGTTGAGACGGCCGTCAAGGTGCTGAAAGCTGCCTTCGGCGACAGGATCGGGACGTCGCCGCCGGTAACGGCCAGCGAAGACTTCTCCGAATTCATCGATGCCGGCGTGCCTTCGATGTTCTTCAATATCGGAGTTTATGAGCCGGAGCGGGTAGCGGCGGCCTTTAACGGAATGGGTCCGCAATTGCCTTCCAACCATTCGCCGCAGTTTGCACCGGTGCCGAAGCCGACGATCGAGACCGGCATTGAGGCGATGACGCTCGCGGTCCTCTCTGCCTTCGACAAACACGCCAAGTGAGCCAATCGACAAGTAAGCCAATCGACAAGTGAGCCAATCGAGATGACAAAACCTATCACCATTTATGGCATCAAGAACTGCGATACCATGAAGAAGGCGCGCGCCTGGCTCGACAGCCACGGCGTGATTTACGAATTCCACGATTACAAGATCGCGGGGGCTCCAGCGGAAAGGCTGAAAGCCTGGGCTGGCGAGTTCGGCTGGGAAACCCTGCTCAATCGCGCCGGAACCACGTTTCGCAAGTTGCCAGACGCCGAGAAGGAAGGGCTGAACGAACGCAAGGCGCTGGCGCTGATGCTCGAACAGCCGTCAATGATCAAGCGGCCGGTGCTCGATGTCGGCGGCAAGGTGCTGGTCGGCTTCAAACCGGAGGTCTATGCGAAAGAGGTCGTCGGCTCCGGTAAGCCCAAGCGCGTGTGAAGATGCGTTTAGCTGAATTCGATCAGATCAGCGCCGGCAATGCGGCCGGGTGTGCGGTGGAACAGATCGCGGTCGATCACGGAATGCAGCTTGTAATTAGGCAAGGCATTGTTGGCGCGCATCAGATTGCGGATCTCGAAGCCGCCGTCGTCGCTGATGGTCTTCAAGGAGGCGACGATGTGGGTGACGCCATCGGAGTCAGAGAACGGCAACAACAGGCGTTCGTAGTTGACGATGCGCCCTGAGGCGTCGTCGACCTGCGAAACCGTGTAAACGGGCAAAGCGCGGTCGATGCATCGAAAGTAAATCGGCATCACAATCGGTGCCAGCTGCACGCCGAGATATTCGTCGAGATAGCGACCCCGGCCGGTATGGCCATAGGCCATGGACATGCGGGTGCCGTCGCTGTTGATGATCACCCGCGGCGGGGCGGCCTTTTCGACCGTCATAAACACCAGGTCGGGAAGTTCGTCCTCGATCCGCTCGGGTCGAAAATCGTCCATACTCGGCAAGCACTGCGCAGGGGCATAAAGCCGCAGCCACGTGTTCAGAAGATCACGCTGTTTGATTGACTTGACGATCGTCGGGTTGGCGCTCTCGAAGTTCAAGGTGCTAAAATCCGATCTCGATGAAAACGCCGAACTTTCGGTCCAAGGCGAAAATATTTGGTGAAGGAGGCCCGGTAGTGATCGAACAACGTTAACGACTGCTTTCCAAATAGGCAGCCGTAGAGCGTGGGGCCGTAACGGGCTTGGTTGGCCTCAAGACTAACGGCCAAGACGTGCCCCGGTACCGCTTTCCGCCTTGCACAAGGAGGGGCGTTGACGGCATATTCCGGCTCGGAGGCGGCGGGTCCCGGGACGAACTTCAGCACGCGAAACCAAGACGCGGCATTTTCGGGCGCCCTGGGGGAACCCGCTGTAAGGAAGCGATCGGCCACGCGCGACCAAGACGTCGCGGCGATGGCTTGTGGGGGAATTTGATTGGCGGATGAGTTCATTCTCGAAACCCACGGATTGACCAAGGAATTCGCGGGATTCTTTGCCGTACGCGACGTTGGTCTGAAGGTTCGGCGCGGCAGTATTCATGCCTTGATCGGCCCTAACGGGGCCGGCAAGACGACCTGTTTCAATCTGCTCACCAAGTTTCTGAGGCCGTCGGCGGGCCAGATCCTTTACAAGGGACAGGATATCACGGCGTTGGCGCCGGCCGACGTGGCGCGGCTCGGTCTGGTGCGTTCGTTTCAGATCTCGGCCGTATTTCCGCATTTGACGGCGCTGGAGAATGTACGCGTTGCGCTCCAGCGTCAGCACGGACATTCCTTTGATTTCTGGCGCTCCAAAACCGTGCTCGACCGCTTCAATGCCCGCGCGCACGAATTGCTCGATGATGTCGGCTTGAGCGAGTTTGCGAAGACGCCCGCGGTCGAGATGCCCTACGGCCGCAAGCGCGCGCTCGAAATCGCCACCACGCTTGCGCTCGATCCGGAAATGATGCTGCTCGACGAACCGATGGCGGGGATGGGCCACGAGGACATCGACAAGATCGCCGCGCTGATCAAACGCATCTCCGCGAAATATACGATCCTGATGGTCGAACATAATCTCAGCGTGGTTGCCAACCTGTCCGATGTCATCACCGTGTTGACACGCGGGCATGTGCTGGCGGAGGGCACTTATGCCGATCTGTCCAAGGATGCGCGCGTGAAGGAAGCCTATTTGGGGGCAGGCCATGATTGAGGCGAAAATGGCCGGGGCCGCGGAGGCGCCATCGGCTTCCGTCACGCCGATCCTGTCGGTGCAGAACCTCGAAGCCTGGTATGGCGAGTTTCATATTCTGCACGGCATCAATTTCCAGGTGAACCCTGGCGAGGTGGTCACGCTGCTTGGCCGCAACGGGGCGGGCAAAACCAGCACCCTGAAATCGGTGATGGGAATTATCGGTAAGCGCTCGGGCTCGATCCGCTTCGGCGGCAAGGAGATCATCCGCACGGCATCGGACAAGATCGCGCGCCTGGGCATCGCGTTTTGTCCGGAAGAACGCGGAATTTTCGCCAGCCTCGATGTTCGTGAAAATCTTCTGTTGCCGCCGACCGTGCGCAGCGGCGGTCTTTCGCTGGATCAGATTTTCGAATTGTTCCCCAATCTCAAGGAGCGGCTCGGCAGCCAGGGCACCAAGTTGTCGGGCGGCGAGCAGCAGATGCTGGCGATCGGGCGAATCTTGCGGACCGGCGCGCGCTTTTTGATGCTGGACGAACCGACCGAGGGTCTTGCGCCCGTCATTATCCAGCAGATCGGCCAGACCATCAAGCGCCTCAAGAGCGAGGGCTTCACCATCCTGCTCGTCGAGCAGAATTTTCGCTTCGCGGCGACAGTGGCTGATCGCTACTACATCGTCGAACACGGCAAGATCATCGATGGCTTCGCCAATGCGGAGCTGCAAGCCAACATGGACAAGCTTCACACCTATCTCGGCGTCTAAAAAATTATAAGATATCCAAAGAGGAAACGTCATGAAGACCAGAATTTTAACAAGCTTGCTGCTCGGTACGGCCGTTAGTCTTGCGGCAACCGGCTTCGCAAGCGCCCAGGACAAGACCGTCAAGATCGGCTCACTGTCCGATCAATCCGGCCTTTATTCCGATCTCGGCGGCCCCGGCTCGACGCTGGCCGCCCAGATGGCGATCGAAGACTCCGGCCTGACTGCCAAGGGCTGGAAGATCGACGTCATCTCCGGCGATCATCAGAACAAGCCGGATATCGGCACTGCGATCGCGCGGCAGTGGTTCGACGTCGAAAAGGTGGACATCATCGTCGACGTTCCGAATTCCGGCGTCGCGCTGGCGGTCAATAACATCGTCAAGGAAAAGAACGGAGTTTACATCAATTCGGGGGCGGCGACCTCCGACCTCACCAACGCGCAATGCACGCCCAATACGGTTCACTGGACTTACGATACTTACATGCTGGCCCATGTCACGGGGCAGGCGCTGGTGAAAGCCGGCGGCGACACCTGGTTTTTCTTGACTGCCGACTACGCGTTCGGCGCGGCACTCGAGCGCGATACTACCGCCGTCATCCTGGCTAATGGCGGCAAGGTCGTTGGCGGGGTCAAGCATCCGCTGAACACGGCGGATTTCTCTTCATTCCTGCTGCAAGCGCAGGCCTCGAAAGCCAAGATCGTTGGTCTTGCCAATGCCGGCGGCGACACCACGAACACCATCAAGCAGGCGGCCGAATTCGGTATCGTCAGCGGCGGTCAAAAGCTCGCCGCGCTGCTTTTGTTCATCACCGACGTCAAGGCCATCGGGCTCGAGACGGCGCAAGGGCTCAACTTCTCCGAGACGTTTTACTGGGACCTGAACGACAAGACCCGCGAATTCTCCAAGAAGTTTTCCGCGCGGATGAAGAACGGCTCGCCGCCGACCATGGTGCATGCCGGCGTCTATGCGGGTCTGCTGCATTACTTCAAGGCGCTCGAAGCACTCGGTGGCAACCCGCATGACGGCGTCAAGGTCGTGGAAAAAATGAAGTCGATCCCGACCGACGATCCGCTGTTTGGCAAGGGCGAGGTTCAGGCCAACGGGCGCGTCACCCACTCCGCCTACCTGTTCGAAGTCAAGAAGCCCTCGGAATCCAAGGCGCCGTGGGATTTCTACAAGCTGATCGGCACGGTTCCGGGCGATCAGGCGTTTACGCCGCTTGCCGAGAGCAAGTGTGCGCTACTGAAGAAATAGAGTTTCGGCGGTCTCGCTCCGGTGAGGCCGCCGGCACAACGTCAACGGCATGAGTTGAAAGATCGGCCCATATGCAAGCGCTCTACGCCCAGCTCCTCGTTGGACTGATCAACGGCTCCTTCTATGCGTTGCTCAGTCTCGGGCTCGCCGTGATCTTCGGCATGCTCAACATCATCAATTTTGCCCACGGCGCGCTCTATATGATGGGCGCGTTCGTTGCTTTCTTTCTTCTGAACGGAATTGATGTTCCGACGCTGAGCTCCCTGTTGAACGGAGCTTGGCTCGGCGCGTTCAACGGCATGACGCTGCCTCTGATCGGGACAGTTAAACTGCCGCCTGTTCAGATGTTTCACATCGACATCGGGCTCGGTTATTGGTGGGCGTTGCTGATCGCACCGATCATCGTTGGCATTTTCGGCATGATTCTGGAGCGGACCATGCTGCAATGGCTGGCTGGCCTCGATCATCTCTACGGATTGTTGTTGACCTTCGGCATCGCGCTGATCGTGCAGGGCATCTTTCAGAATTATTTCGGGTCGTCGGGCTTGCCCTATGCAATCCCGGACTATCCGAAGATCGGGGGATTCGAAGGTCTGAAAGGCGGCATGAATCTCGGATTCATGTACCTGCCGATCTATCGCGGCTGGGTGGTTGTCTTCTCGCTCGTCGTATGCCTTTCGACCTGGTACCTGATCGAGCGCACCCGGCTCGGCGCCTATTTGCGAGCCGCCACCGAAAATCCGACGCTGGTGCGCGCTTTCGGCATCAATGTGCCGCGGATGATCACGCTGACTTATGGCCTGGGCGTCGGCCTTGCCGGTCTCGCCGGCGTGTTGTCGGCGCCGATCAATCAGGTTCGGCCGCTGATGGGAGAGAACATCATCATCGTGGTGTTTGCGGTAGTGGTGATCGGCGGCATGGGATCGATCATGGGCTCGATCATTACCGGCTTTGCGTTGGGCGTGATCGAAGGCCTGACCAAATACTTCTATCCGGAGGCGTCCAACACCGTCGTATTCGTTCTCATGGTGCTGGTGTTACTGGTGAAACCAACGGGACTGACGGGGCGGGCGGCGTAAGATGACGGCGATGACCGACGATACCTTACCGGCAACCCCGCGCGTAATCCGCGACGAGATGATCGCGTTCGCGATCATGACCGTGCTGTTGTTGCTGGTGCCGTTGACCGGCCTCTATCCCTTCTTCGTCATGCAGGGGCTGTGTTTTGCACTGCTCGCCTGTGCCTTCAATCTCCTGATTGGCTATGGCGGTCTGCTGTCATTCGGCCATGCGATGTTCTTGGGCACGGGCGGATATGTCACGGCCCACGCCGTCAAGGTATGGGGCGCGCCACCTGAGCTTGGCCTTCTCGCCGGCCTCGTGGCGTCGGCTGGGCTCGGTGTTATCACGGGTGTCGTTGCGATCCGGCGTCAGGGCATCTATTTCGCCATGATCACGCTGGCATTGTCGCAGCTGATCTACTTCATCTATCTGCAAGCGCCGTTCACCCATGGTGAAGACGGCATCCAGGGTATTCCGCAAGGCCATCTGTTTGGAATCTTCGATCTCTCGAAGCCGACGGTGCTTTATTATGTCATTGTCGCGGGCTTTCTGTTCGGCTTCCTCGTGATCTTTCGTGCGATCAATTCGCCATTTGGCGAGGTGCTGAAATCGATCCGTGAGAATGAGCCGCGCGCGATTTCGCTGGGTTACAAGACCGACCAGTACAAGTTGCTTGCCTTTATCCTGTCGGGAGCGCTTGCCGGGTTTGCGGGCTCGCTGAAAGTGTTCGTGGTCCAGAACGCTTCGCTGTCGGATGTCGAGGTCGGCATGTCCGGACTGATCGTTTTGATGACGCTGGTGGGCGGGCTCGGCACGGTATTCGGCCCGGTGATCGGCGCGTTCATTATTGTCGCCACCCAGCAATATCTCGCCGGTTTTGGCTCTTGGGTGACGGTAATCCAGGGCTCCATTTTCGTGGCCTGTGTGCTGACGTTCCGCCGCGGCATTGTCGGCGAAATCGCCCATTTGTTCCGCCGCTCGCTTTAGGCGGAGGGTTCACACCGGCGATCTCGGCCATAAAGCCGTGGAGAGGTCCGATTTCGCCGGCCACCCGGTATGCGGCGTCATCCGAATTGGTCTATGACAATAATGTGACGGTCATTTCAGGCCGGCGTTTTTTCGATTTTGGACATAGCCATGCTGCGTTGGTTTCGCGCTTTCCTGCCAAAAGAAGAGCGTTTTTTTGAACTTTTTGCCAGGCATTCCCAGACGGTGCAGCAGGGCGCGCTCGCGTTGCAGGGCATGCTTCAGGGCGGCGAGGAAACCCCTGTTTTCTGTCAGCGTGTCAGTCAGTTCGAGAACGATGCCGACAGCATCACGCGCGAGGTGCTCACCGCGGTACGACGCACGTTTATCACGCCGTTCGATCGGGGCGACATCAAAAACCTGATTACCGCGATGGACGATGCCATTGATCAGATGCAGTCCACCGCGAAGGCTGTGATGTTGTTTGAGGTTCGTACCTTCGAACCGCCGATGCGGGAGATTGGGACGCTTCTGGTCGATTGCGCCAATCTCGTCAGCCGCGCGTTGCCGTTGCTGCAATCGATCGGCAGCAACGTGTCATTGCTGACGTCGATCACCGAGGAGTTGACCAAGCTCGAGGGCCGTGTTGACGACCTGCAGGATATCGGGCTCAAGGAGCTGTACCTCAAGCACCGCGACGCCAATGCGATGGACTTCATCGTCGGAGCGGAAATTTACGATCATCTGGAGAAGGTGGCCGATCGTTTCGACGACGTCGCCAACGAGATCAACAGCATCGTGATCGAGCAGGTATAAGAGGTGGATGCCGCGCTCGGTTTTCCGGTTCTGGTCGGGTTGGTCGCCGTCGCTTTGCTGTTCGACTTTCTTAACGGACTGCACGACGCTGCCAATTCGATTGCGACGATCGTATCGACCCGCGTGTTGCGGCCGCAATATGCTGTGTTTTGGGCCGCGTTTTTCAACTTCGTCGCCTTTCTGGTGTTCGGGCTCAACGTCGCGCAGACCATTGGTACGGGCATCATCGAGCCCAGCATCATCGATGTGCCGGTTATCTTTGCGGCTCTCGTCGGCGCTATCGTGTGGAATATCGTCACTTGGGCCCTGGGCATTCCGTCTTCGAGCTCGCACGCGTTGATCGGTGGGCTGGTCGGCGGTGGCATGGCAAAGGCCGGGTTTTCCGCCGCGGTCTGGAGCGGGCTTACCAAAACGTTGCTGGCTATCGTGTTGTCGCCGCTGATCGGGTTCTTACTGGCGCTTGCACTGGTCGCGATCGTATCGTGGATCGCGGTTCGCTCGACCCCGTTTGCGGTCGACCGCGCTTTTCGGATTTTGCAGTTCGCCTCAGCCTCACTCTATTCGCTCGGCCATGGCGGCAATGATGCTCAGAAGACCATGGGCATCATCGCCGTGCTGTTGTTCTCGCAAGGAAAGCTCGGATCCGAATTTTACGTCCCGTTCTGGGTGGTACTCGCGTGCCAGGCCGCGATGGCCATGGGTACACTCATGGGTGGCTGGCGGATTGTTCGCACCATGGGTCTGAGAATCACCAAATTGACGCCGATGCAGGGATTTTGCGCCGAAACCGGTGGGGCCATCACGCTGTTCCTTGCGACCTTCCTCGGGGTTCCGGTTTCGACAACCCATACCATTACGGGCGCCATCGTCGGCGTCGGCGCCGCGCGGCGGGTCTCGGCGGTGCGGTGGAATGTGGCCAGCTCGATCGTCTATGCCTGGGTGATTACCATTCCGGCCGCTGCCGGTGTCGCGGCCCTGGCCTACTGGCTCGTCAAATTGCTGGGTAAATCCGGATAGCGTCGATTGGAGCCCGTCGGCGTCATCCCTATATGGACGTCACGCGGACCCTCCTTGATCCGGTCCGATTTCCCTGCCAAACGCTTTGACCCATGTCCGAACTTGCCCTCAGCACTGATTCCTCATCCCAGTCGCCGCTCGCGAACGAAGTCGCGCGCCGGCGCACCTTTGCGATCATTTCCCATCCCGACGCCGGCAAGACCACGCTGACGGAAAAGCTTCTTTTGTTCGGCGGCGCGATCAATCTGGCGGGGCAGGTGAAAGCGAAGGGTGAACGGCGTAATACCCGTTCCGACTGGATGAAGATCGAGCGTGAGCGCGGGATTTCCGTGGTCACCTCGGTGATGACCTTCGAATTCGATGGTCTTGTTTTCAACCTGCTGGATACGCCGGGCCACGAGGACTTTTCCGAAGATACCTACCGCACGCTGACGGCCGTCGATTCAGCCGTCATGGTGATCGACGCCGCCAAGGGCATCGAGGCGCGCACGCGCAAACTTTTTGAGGTGTGCCGTCTTCGGGATATTCCCATCATCACCTTCATCAACAAGATGGACCGCGAAAGCCGCGACACGTTCGACCTTCTGGACGAAATCGAGAAGACGCTGGCGCTCGACACCACGCCGATGACATGGCCAGTCGGTCGCGGCCGCGATTTCCTGGGGACCTACGACATCGCGACGGGCGGCGTGCGTCTTCTGGAGGGCGGTGGCGCCAAGACCGGCGCGGCCCAGCAAATCGATATCGCCGAACTCGCTGGCCGCAACGCCAATCTCGACGTCACCGAGGTCAAGGAAGAACTCGCGCTGGTTTCGGAAGCCTGCAAGCCGTTTGAGCTCGAGGCGTTTCGCGAAGGCCATCTGACGCCGGTCTATTTCGGCAGCGCGCTGCGCAATTTCGGCGTCGGCGATCTCCTAGATGGCCTCGGCCGTTTTGCACCGCCGCCGCGCGCGCAAGAAAGTAACTTGCGCAAGGTAGAGGCCGCGGAGTCGCGCATGAGTGCGTTCGTGTTCAAGATCCAGGCCAATATGGATCCCAATCACCGCGACCGGATTGCGTTTGCGCGGTTGTGCTCGGGAAAATTGACCCGCGGCATGAAGGCGAAGCTCGTTCGGACGGGCAAGACCATGCCGCTGTCGAGCCCGCAATTCTTCTTTGCCCAGGACCGTTCGGTCGCGGACGAAGCCTTTGCCGGCGACGTCGTCGGCATCCCCAACCACGGCTCCTTGCGGATCGGCGACACGCTGACCGAGGGCGAAGACATCACCTTTGTCGGCGTGCCAAGTTTTGCGCCGGAAATCGTCCGCCGTGTCAGGCTTACCGACGCGATGAAGGCGAAGAAGCTCAAGGAAGCGTTGCAGCAGATGTCGGAGGAGGGCGTCGTGCAGGTGTTTCGTCCTCGCGACGGCGCGCCGGCGCTGGTTGGCGTTGTCGGTCCGCTGCAACTCGACGTGCTCAAGGCGCGGCTTGAGGCGGAGTATGCGCTGCCGGTCGAATTCGAAGTGTCCGAATTCCAGCTCGCGCGCTGGATTTCGTCGGATGACCGCAAGAAGCTCGATACGTTTGTCGCGGCCAACGGTTCCGGCGTCGCGGACGATGTGGATGGCGATCCGGTGTTTCTCGCCAGGAACGAGTTCTATCTCGGCTACACCAAAGAGCGGGCCGAGGGCATCGTCTTCTCCAGCGTCAAGGACGTGAAGAAAAAAGCCTGATCGGCGCGATGCCACGCGCGAGGATGTGAACGGGAGGGGCACAACGACCCCGATCTTTCCCGCCATATTCGCATTATATTGGGCCCGGTGGGCTGCGTCCGAGGACCCTTGCATGCTCCGTCGCATCGCTGTCGGTTTCGCTATCGTCATCGCAGGATTGACCGTCGCCGGACACGCCGACGCGAGACGGTGGCACCAGATCAATGCCACGCCTTTTTTTCACGAGCCTTGCAGCGTTCTGTCCCATCACCCGTGCACGCCTTCCTTTTGCAGCGTGCTCAGTCGTGGTCCGTGCATTCCTGAAATCTACTATCCGTACGGCGAAAACCTCCAACTCACGGTCGAGAGCCAGCCGTCGGAGCAGGACGCGCCGAGATATCAAAAGCCCGACCACGACCTCGATAATATCGGCGATCTCTTTGCGGCGCTTCGCTCTTGCTGGACGCCCCCACCGGCGGAATCGGCGAAAGAGGGCATGCAGATGACCGTACGTTTCAGCTTCAAGCGTTCGGGGGATCTGATCGGCCCCCCACGCATGACGTTTGCCACCGAAGGCGCGCCGACCGAGGTTCGCAGCACGTATCTCAAGGCGATCAACGATTCCATCGGCGCTTGTGTCCCGCTAAAGTTTACCGGCTCTCTCAGTGGGGCCTTGGCCGGGCGGCCGATCGCCATCCGCTACGTCGACAACCGCGAGTTCGACAAGCAAAAGGCGACGCCGTAGCCGCCGCTATCTCGGCTTTCCCCCGGTTAGCGCCGCCAGTTTCGCTCATTGCCGTGAGGCCTATGAACGTGTAGGCGAGTACCCGCAAAAGACCTGGGAGGGGACATGGTGGGATTGGTAGTGATGATCGTGGGCCTGGCTCTTTTTCTGGGTGT
>CAVVZW010000041.1:0-63730 GCA_963752265.1 uncultured Alphaproteobacteria bacterium | reverse complement strand
TCAAAGCCGAGGCCGGCGCGGACCCGATCGCCCTGGCCCGGTTCGAGCGCGAGGTGCAGTCGGCCGCCCGGCTGTCGCACCCCAACACGATCGAGATCTTCGACTACGGCCACACCGACGACGGCACGTTCTACTACGTGATGGAATACCTGCGCGGGATGAGCCTGGCCGAGCTGGTCCATAAGGCCGGTCCGCTGCCGCCGGGGCGGGTGATCTACCTGTTCCGCCAGGTCTGTGCGGGACTGGCCGAGGCGCCACGGGCTGGGCCTGGTCCACCGCGACTTGAAGCCCGCCAACGTCTTCGTCGCCGTTCGAGGCGGCGAGTCCGACGTCGCCAAGGTGCTCGACTTCGGGCTGGTCAAGCTGACCCAGGACCCGGGCGCCGCCGAGTTGACGAGCGAAATGACGGTGAGCGGCACGCCGATGTTCATGGCCCCCGAGCAGGCGGTGGCCGACCAATCGCTCGACGCCCGGGCCGACATCTATGCCCTGGGCGCGATGATGTACTACGCCCTGACGGCCCAGCCGCCGTTCACAGGCGAAACGCGCGCCTTCGCCGTCATGATGGCGCACGCCCGCGACCCGGTCGTTCCCCCTTCGCAGATTGTTCCCGGTGTGCCCGAGGACCTCGAACGCGTGGTCCTGCGCTGCCTGGCCAAAAAGCCCGACGAACGTTACACCACCGTCACCCTCCTGGGCGCCGACCTCGCCGCGTGCAATTCGGCCGGCGAATGGGGCCCCAAACAGGCCGAAGCTTGGTGGGTGGGTGCCCATTAGTCAGTTGTCCGTGGTCCGTGGTCCGTTGTCCGTTGTCCGTTGTTGGAGCTCACGCTCCGTCGCGCGGGCATCGGCCTGTCCGAATGACCGGCACTTCGCTTAGTCCGTTGTCCGTTGTTGGAGCTCACGCTCCATGGCGCGGGCACGGCCTGTCCGAATGACCCCGCACTTCGCTTAGTCCGTGGTCCGTGGTTGGAGACTCACGCTGCGCGGCGCGGGCACGGCCTGTCAGAATGACTCGTCACTTCGCGCTGCGTGCTGCCGTCCGCGACGCGAACAACGGACCACGGGCCGCCGCCGCCATGAACCAAGAATCAAACCTCGTCATAGATCGCGGATGTCGCCTTCATCTTTGCGGGCAACTCCCACTTCGGTAGTCCACAGTGGACGCACTCACGTGTGAACCAGCGCGTGCCCAGCCAGGAGAGTTGAAAGGGGCGTCCGCACTGCGGGCAGGGCCAAAGGATCCATCGCAAGTAGGGCGATGCAACGAAGCCCAGCATGACGCTGGCGATGACTAAAAAGACAACAATGTTTCCAATGTCGGTCCCCAAGGACCCGAGCATGTACTCGATTGCGGACAACGGAAAAATCCAGAACGGGAACAGAAGAAACGCGAGCAGTGCCGCGCGTCGTCGTCGCTGGTATTCGCCCCAGCACGGTCGCACGTCCACGGCAGAGACCTTATGGAACATGACTGGGCCCCCCTCGCGGCTCTGGCGTCGGGCCTCGCCCCGCGGTGAAACCCCTTGATGCTCTCTATCATGAGGCCTCGCCGATTGTCGAGCCTTTTCTTGGCGGGGTTCGTCGCGGTGGATCGCGAAGTGGATCGGAATGAATCACGCGGTCCGTACTTACAAGCCCGGAATTCCCACGGGCTGCTCGCCGCGCTCGTAGACAATATTGGCCCGACCGACCAAGAGCGGATCGACCGAGCCGATTGCCGCCACGTCTTTATTGCTGTAGGGAAGGCGATGAAAACATATCGCATCGCGTTTAGCCGGGCCGCTTCTTGCAATCGGACTTGATCACCGTCCAGGGCGCGTCGGCCGTGTCGGTATTGAAGAACATGGCCTCCTTCGCCTGCGTGTAGTCGTCCCACTTGTCGAGCGAAGCCAGATCGACGGGCGAGAGCTTCCATTGCTTGAGCGGATGCGCTTTCCGCTCCTCGAATCGCCGTCTTTGCTCGCGCCTGACTCACCGAGAACCAGAACTTGATCAGGTGCACGCCGCTGCGCACCAAGTTCCGCTCGAATTCCGGAACCTGGTGCATGAATTCGTCGATACTCGTCGTCGGTGCAAAAACCCATCACGCGCTCGACGCCGGCACGGTTGTACCATGAGCGGTCGAACATCACGATCTCGCCGGCCGTGGGCAAGTGCTGGACATAGCGCTGAAAGTACCACTGGCCTTGTTCGACTTCGCTGGGCTTCTCAAGCGCGACAACGCGCGCCCCGCGCGGATTCAGGTGCTCCATGAACCGCTTGATCGTACCCCCTTTGCCCGCGGCGTCCCGCCCCTCGAAAAGGATGACCACCTTTCGTCGCGCCTGCTTGACCCAGGCCTGCATCTTGAGCAGCTCAACCTGCAAGTGGTACTTTTGCTTCTCGTAGCTCTTGCGCGACAACAGGTTCTTGTAGGGATAGGCGCCATTGCGCCAGTCGGCAGCGAGCTCCGCGTCGGGATCAGTCGAGGTCGATCGCCTGCGCGGGCTGTGCGACAACTCGCGGCGCAACAAAGCGGCATCGTCGGGCGAGGCCCCATCAATAAGTGCTTGCAGCGACTTTGCGATCTTGGCGACGTCGTGCGGGGTTTTGCCGGCGACCATGTCGTCGATCGTCTCGACCTTGAAGTCCTGTGCTCCAGCGACCGACTCGGCAACCTCGAATTGCTCGATCTCCCGCCGGTCAAAGCCTGGTGCCGTATCACCGGCCGTGACGCGGCGCGGCGCGTGGCCATTACGCCGGACGCCTGGATCGGGGGCGATCGGGGTTCGCGTTGGCTTGCGACTGCTTTTGGGTGACCTGGCCTTGGCCATTCTTATCTGATCCAGAACCAGAGTTCCACGACACCGCACGTGACAAGTTCGCCAATTCAGCGCTTGTCACCGCTTCTAGCATTCATGATCGCCTGCCCGATCGGCGACCGCAATGACCGAGCGACGAGAGCCCGCTCAGGAGACGATCGTGTCCGAGCCCTTGGTCAAGGCGATCACGTTGGCTGTGTGTGACGAGACGTCTTTCCGCGAGCTATCGATCAGCTCGGCGAAGATGTTGCTCCGCGACGTCGAGTCGGTTCCCTGGTAGACCGTGAACCGCAGGTGGTCCTTCTTGCCGGAAGACTTGATCATCGAAGTCTGGCCGCTCGAGCCGACGGTTCCCGTTGAGCCAGGGTTCATGTAGACGTCGGCAGAGAATTGATCGTTGCCGCCGTTACCGAGCTCGAGAACATAGAGCTCACCATCGTTGGTGCCCGAATAGGAAATACTGCCGACGTCGTTCTTCGTTGACCCGATCAGGCCCGTGGAGATATTGCCGTCGGGGCCGATCGTGGCGGTCGACGAAAGTGTGTAGACCTCGGGCGTCGTTGGCTTGGCCTTGGAGCCCTCCGGAGCGATTGCGGCTGAGAAGTGCCGTCGATCTCACCTGAATCGTTGACCGTCATCGTCGTCTTCTTGTTGAACTTCGGAAACGCAAGGGCGACCAAGCTGGCCTGGTCGAGCACCTTCCCGACGACGTTGACGGTAATCATGACCGGGCCGCCCCCTCTCTTGGCCGAGCCGACTTCCACAAACTGACTGGTGTTCGGTTGTAGATTACCGTCCAGCTCGTATGTGACATGATCGGTACCCTTGCCGGTCAGCACGGCAATCTCCGCCACTCCGCCGTTCGATGTATACTCCTGGCCATCCCCGGACGATACAAAGACGTTGCCCGGGTGCCGCTGCCATTGTCGTTGATCGAGATCGAGTCGTTTTTGACATTGTCGGTGATGAGCAGGTCAGTCGTGCCGGAAGTGAGCCCGGGAGTCTCCTGAAACATGACCGTCGCCGACGGCTTACCCGAGAGCAGGCGGCGATCCTCCAGGCACTCGAGCAACGGCGCCGTCAATCGCTTGATGGCGCGGGCTTTATTCGCAACAGCCGCCTTCATAAATCCTCCCACGTCAGGCCCGGTATCGAATCCCGGCATCTCGATCCGATGGTTTCACCCCGGTCATCGAAATTAGAATGACTTATGGTGATTATGCCACACATTCGACATGATCGCCCCCAAATCATCGTCAAATCGCAGGCTCGGGGGCAATGGCCGCAGTGTGAGCCTGCACACCACAGGCGATTCGACTTTACTTGATCGAGGGCGAGCTCGTCGACTTTCGCTTGAGCCAGCCCAGCGGATGATGAGTCACGAGGTACCGACCACTGCGCTCGGTGTCGACTTCGAAGTCAGTCGAGGTCTTGAGGAATTGCTTGATCGCCGGGACCGGTCCAGGGCGAAACCGACGGAAATACCTGAACGTGTCGATGATACCATCCTGAACGAGGCAAAAGCTGTTCGGGGTCACCAGCGGCGTATAGAGCTCGAGTTCCCGTGCCACGTGGTCTCGAGCATGCAGCCCGTCCAAGATCACCATCACGGGACCAGGGCTGGCCGCCGCCGCTTCACGAACCTTTTGGATGATCTCGTCAGAGGTCGAGCTGCCGATCAAGTAGGTAATTCGAGGGTGCGACAGGTCGTGCAACTTGTTGATGTCAATCGTGATGATGTGCCCATGAGACAAAAGATCGAGGATGTGGCGCGTAAAAGAGCGATGAGCCACCTTTGAAAGTCCCGGTTTCGATCAGAAGGTCGGGCTTCACCTGCGAAATCGTCTCCTGAATCGTCCACAGGTCAAGAATGCCCTGCCAGATCGGCACACCCAGCCACTCGACTCGCGCGAAGTCGTCGGTGTGCCTGATCAAGTCATTATAGAACGCGCGATGCAACGGCCGGGCCGGATAACGTCGATACCAATCGCCGACACGCTTGCCCAGCCGCTTGACCGCAGCCCTGATACCAAACCCCATCAATTCTTCCCTCTCACACGAAGTCTGAAACGCACAGATCCCGCAGAAAACTAACCGAACGAATCGGGAAATCTACCACGAGCTGCGCAACGTTGAAACAATGTTCCCCAAAATGCCCTGTCAAAAAAGTGCACGCGATCGGGCCATCGGTGGCTGAATCGAGGGATGACCTTGGGCATTGGGGAACGGAGCTGGGGCGTGTCGGTGCGATAAACTCAAAGCTTTCAAGGTTCAGGGGCTCGCTGGCTGGACCGGGCGCCGGACCGCCGAGGAACCGGCACCGGCCGCCTGAGCCGAGCCGGAGACGAACTCCTCGAACACGACCTTCTTGAGCAGGTGCGGGGGCAAGAGCCCCTGGGCCAGCACAAAGTCGTGAAACGCCTTGGCGCTAAACCGGCTGCCCATCGCTTTTTCGACCTGATCGCGCAGCTCGCGCAAGCGGGTGTAGCCGTAAAAATAGGCGTTCGCCTGGCCGGGAGCCCAGAAGGTGTAGCGCTCGACTTCCTGGTTCGCCATGGCGTCGGAGAGCACCACTTCGTTCTTGAGTAAGGCGAGGGCCTGCTTCACGGGTGACCTTGCCGGTTTGGAGCTCGCTATCGAGAAACGCCCGGGCCGCACGCATCAAGCCGATGTTGAAGGCAGATCAGGTGGCCGTCGGCGGGCTCGAACGGTTCGATCAGCCACTCGGAGTAGAGGCCCCAGCCCTCGACGTTGGTGCTGTTGAAGGCGAATGTGGCCCGGGCGTCGGAAACGCCCTGTTCGATGATCGAGGCGAACTGGAGCTCATGGCCGGGCCGGGCCTCGTGGGCGGTCAGGGTCCAC
The DNA here is from genome assembly GCA_963752265.1 of uncultured Alphaproteobacteria bacterium. Taxonomy (GTDB): domain Bacteria; phylum Pseudomonadota; class Alphaproteobacteria; order Rhizobiales; family Xanthobacteraceae; genus Bradyrhizobium. Next base: position 58,064 of record CAVVZW010000041.1, on the reverse strand, counting down.
GAGGCGGCCGCGAAATTGAAGTCGTCAAACTTTTGCATCTTCCCCGACTTGTCGGGGACGTTGAGCGGCAGGACGAACTCGCCGACCTCGCCCGTGTTACCCAGCAGCCGAGGCGGATGCATGTTGGGCGCGGGCGTGGCCGCACTCTCGGCCTCGGTGGCGATCCGGATCCGGGCCGGCCGCGCCGGCAAGGTCAAGATCTGCTTGTCTGCGGATGATCTCCTCGATCTGCTTGAGCCGCAACTGATAATGGGCGAGGATCGCGTCGCCGACGAGCTGGTCTTTCTTGAGTGCCTTGATGACGTCGCGATAGTCGGCCGACGGCAGCGCACTTTTCCCTGGCAACCTGCGCGGCCACAGTCTTTCATCTGGCCCTGGATCTCGGCAAAGGCCTGGTGGGCCTTGGCCGCAAGCTCGGCGGGCGGAATGTCGATGCCGATCTGCTCGAGCCGAAACGCGTAGAGCTCTGGCGGCAAGCGGAAATCTTGGCGAGACCGCGGCAAGACCTCGGACTTGACGAATTCATTCCATGCGGCGAGCTGATCCTTGAGCTTTCCATAGGCCGGCTCGTAGCCCTCGATCTTGAATTGCTCGAACAGCTTGCCGACGCCGGCGACGAAGAACGAGGCCTGGGCCAGGTCTTTCTCAACCTTCGACTTGACCGGCGGCAGCAGCTTGCGGTTGTTGAGCCGCTCGCGGACATACGCCATGGCCAGCTCGGTGATCGGCTTCGTGCCTGGCTCGAGGCCGGCATACTTGCGCAGGCGAACGAGCGAGGCGGGGCGCCGGCTGGCCGCGACCTGGTCGTCCAGTAGGCCGCGGAACGACGCGAAGATGAGCTGGTCGAGGCTGAAGTAAGGGATCTCCAGCCGGTCCGACAGCTCGGTCCCCTTGATCGTGTCGGCCGCGGCCTTGACCAGGATCTCGAGATCCTGCTTCACGCGCGGGTCGGTCTCGGCCGCGAGCCGGCTGACGAGCTTGGCGTGGACCTCGCGCGTGGCCTCGAGCTGCCGCTCGACAAAACCGGGCGACAGGTCGCTGATCTGATCGTCGAAACCCTCGACGCCGAACTGCGACGCCTGCTTCGGGCTGCAGACTTCGCCATCAGCTCGACCATGAGCCTGGCGTTCTGGTTGCTCTTCTTGACCCACTCGGCCACCACTGGCGCAGCGGCTTTCGCAGGGGCCTGAGCGTTGACTGGCGCAACGCCGTTCGCGGTGAGAAACGCGGTCACCACGGCACCGAGAGCAAAGGTTCGCGAAATTTCCATCAGGTGTCTCACTCAACAGGGTTCGGGACTAAAAATCATTCCGCACTCTCGCTTCGCCGGTTGACGCCGCAGTGCGCACGATCGCGGAAATCGAGACGGGCCATGTCAACTATTCGTCAAATTCCAGGAGTTATTGGACGTCACGGACGTCGCCACCGCGGCCGGCGTGCTCGCGGCAAGCTCCGCGGCCTCACCGTGTACGCCAGTTAGGCCGCTCGAATTGTGCATAGCGGCGCCGAAGGAGCGGCGATACTTGAGCAGCAACAACCCAGACGCAACCACGGCGGCCGCGAGGCCCACCTGTGTGCTCGATCGCCACGGACCCGCGGGCACGAGCCCAAAAGCCAAGGCGGCCGTGACAGGGAGCCGGATGAGCTCGGAGTAAAATGCCCACAAGCGCAGTTCAAACATACCGCCGATATTGAGCAGAGCCCACAAGACGAGACACGGCCGCGACCAGAAGGCGACCACGTTCCAGGCCCCCGCCGGCCGCCAGCAGACCGAAGGCCGCCAGCAAGGTCGCCACGAACTGCGCCAGCGCGTAGGCATTCAAGCCGCGCGGCATCTTCGTGTCGTAGGGGATGGCCGTCTGCCGCGAGACCTCGGGGGGGCTGGGGTTGGGGGGCAATCCCTCGGGCCGCCAGCCCGGCGGCATGAACCAGATCCGGAGCTTGTCGATCCATCGCGGCGCCAGCCAGGCATCGCGGAACAGGTCATTCCAGACGTGCAGGTTGGCCCAGAGCGGGTTCCAACTATTCAGCGGCTTGACCAGGCCGTAGACCGGCTCTTCCTCCTCGGCCTGAAAGGTGCCGAACATGCGGTCCCAGATGATCAGTGTGCCGGCGTAGTTCTTGTCCAGATACTTGGGATTGCGCGCGTGGTGCACGCGATGGTGCGACGGCGTGTTGAACACCCACTCCAGCGGGCCCAGCTTGCCGATCAAGCGCGTGTGAATCCAGAACTGGTAGAGCGTGTCGAAGCTCGAGACCGCCGCGAACCACGCCGGCGGAAAGCCGACCAGCGCCAGCGGCAGGTAGAAGACCCACGAGAAAAGCCCCTGAAACGTCCCCTGCCGCAGGGCCACCGCGAGGTTGTAATCTTCGCTCGAATGGTGCACGACGTGCCCGGCCCAGGGGGCGTTATACTCGTGGGCGATGCGGTGGAACCAGTAGTACGCACAATCGACCCCGAGGAACAGCACGATCGCCGCGACCCACTTGCCGCCGGCGAGTAAGCTCTGGACGTCGACCAGGTTGATCCCCGTTCGGGTCGCGTAAGCGTAAGTCCCCAGGTAGCCCAGAAAGAGCAGGCCCTTCAAGAAAAGGCCGACGATCTGCTCGGTGATGCCGCAGCTCAGATCGTTGATCGAATCGTGCAGCCGGTAGGTTTGCTTGCGCTGCCAGAGCGCCACGGCCAGCTCGACGCCGATCAACAAGAAGAAGACCGGCACCGCGTAGGTGACGTAGGGGATGTTGCTTCCCAGGGCCCGGTCGATGAACGTCAGATCCATCAGTCAGAACTCCATCCGCTGAAACGCCTTGATCCCGATCCGCAGCGGCACGATGGTCCCGACGGCGCCGATGACCAGGCTGACGACGATCGCCACGGTCAGCCAGAACCGGAATCCTGCGTGCGAGAGGGCCATGCGTCGTCGTGTCGGGATTGTCCTGGCCCAGGAAATAGAGGTGGCAGGGAACCGCCAGGGCCATCACGATCGCGAAGATGAAGACCAGGCTGACCAGCAAGTTGAGCGTCCCGCCGAACCCGACGGCGATCTTGGAGGGGTCGGTCTCGCGCAGGTTGGGCAGCCGTGCGCCCAGGCCGACGCTGATCCCCGAGAGCCCCATGCAGAGAATCGCCACCATCGCCGACGTGAAGCGCGATCATCACCGGGCTCATCCCGAGCATCAGGTCGCTGAGGAAGACCAGCACCTCGGTGGCGACCAGCGAGATCCCCACCGAGAACGCGAACTTGCCCCAGAGGATCTGCGCCCGCCGCACCGGCAAGCAGGCCGAGCACCCAGAAGTTGCGCCCTTCCAGCGACAGCAGCGGGAAGATGAACCGGCTGGTGAACGTCGAGAGGATCAGGGCGGTCACCGAGAGGTTGAGAAAGCTGACCAGGTTCCGCCAGGACGGGCTCTGGACGCCATAGCCCAGACGGGGGATGTTGAGGAAATAGAAGGCGAGCAGTCCGAAGAAGATCAGGAACTGCGACCACTGCGCCGGGTCGCGGCGGAAGGTCCGCAGGTCCTTGAGGATCAGCAGTCGGATCGGGCGGGGCAGGAAGAAGAAAAGGCGGTGGAAGACCGCGTCGAGCGCGTACAGCCCCGACGCGGCGCCGGTTGCTTCGGCCTCCCTGCACCCGGCTGTAGCCGCGGAAATAGAGGTCGCGCGCGACGGCCGCCGCCGCCAGGTAGACGAGCGCCGGCGTGCGCCGACAGGACCATCAGGTAATAGCCCGACCGCGACCATTCGCCCCGGGCCGACGCGAGCAAGCCGGCCGACATCCAGCGGCTGGGCCAGAGCGGGTGCTGGCAGAACGCCAGCCGGTTCTGCACGTTGCCCAGCCAGTCGGTCGTCAGGGTGTCGCCGGGCGTCCGCCAGAGCCGCACCGCCAGAGCCGACCACCACGCGCCAGCGTCGCGATCACGCCCAGCGCGAGCACGACCTTCTGGTGTCTCGGGAAAATGTTGGCGACCACGATCGCCGTGATCGCGCCCAGGCTGCCCGGCGATCAGGACGAACATGAACAGGTAGATCAGAAACATCGCGTAGAAGGCCGCCGGCGCCTTGACGGTCAGACCGTAGGCCACCATGAGCGGGCTGCCCAGCAGGAAAAAGCCCCAGCTCGAAATCGCCGACCGCCTCGGCGAACTTGTAGGCGAAGATCCGGTCGGTCGACGCCGGCGTCGATCAGCAGGAACGCCCCTTCGCGCGAATGGAAAAGGGCCGTGTACGTGATGATTCCCGTCGAGAAGAACAGCATGATCGAGATCGACAGGAAGAACATGCTGAACAGGTACTCGAAGATCGCGTGGAACAGCTCGTCGGAGAGACCGATGAACTCGAACCCCCCCAGGAACAGCCCGAACAGGCCGACCCAGAAGACGACGCTGCAAAACAGGATCATCGCCAGCCGGAGCCGCGAGCCGGCCAGGAGCGAGCGGATCGTGTTGCGCGTCAGGCACCAGCGCAGATCGCGAAGGCGCGGGCCGTCTGCTCGGCCTTGATCGGCGGGAGCGCGAACCGGTCGGATTCGGGAATCGCGAGGCTCATGGTTTGATCTCGGCCAGTTCAGACTCGAACCACGCCGTTGGCCGCGGGGCGATGGTCGCCGGTCAGTTTCAGGAACAGCTCTTCGAGCGGCCCGCGATGCTGCACCTGACCGCGAAGCTCCTCGAGCGTGCCCATCGCCAGCATCCGGCCGTGGTCGACGATCCCGATCCGGTCGGCCAGCTCTTCGGCGATCGCCAGCAGGTGCGTCGACATCAGCACGGCGCAGCCCGACCGAGCCTGGGTGATGAACAGGTCCTTGACGATCCGCGCGCTCCGCGGATCGAGGCCGACCAGCGGCTCGTCGACGACCAGGACCTTGGGGTCGTGCACCAGGGCCGAGGCAAACACGACGCGCTGTTTCATCCCCTGCGAGTAGTTCTCGCAGAGCTCGTCGACGTAGTCGCCCATCTCGAAGGTCTCGATCAGCTCGTCGATCCGCTGGGCGGCCCGCCGCGGCTCGAGGCCGTACATCTCGACGACGAACCTGAGAAACTCGCGGCCGGTCAGCTTGTCGTAGAGATAGGGCTGATCGGGGACGTAGCCCAGAAGCTGGCGCGCCTGCTGGCTGGACGCGTCGAAACCGCCGACCCGTACCGTGCCCGAGGTCGGAGCCAAGCAGCCCGCAGATCATCTTGATCGTGGTCGTCTTGCCCGCGCCGTTGGGCCCGAGAAACGCGAAGAGCTCGCCGGCGCGGACCTCGAGGTCGAGTCGGTCGACGGCGCACTTGGATCCGAACCGCTTGGTCACGCCGCATACTGCGATCATGAGCCTGGCACCCTGGTCTGAGGTGATGATGGAACGTCGTCCGCGCTCGGGCCGGCGCTCGAGCACCAGCCGCACGAACGGAAACGGCACTTCTTGCCGGAGGATGACGCCGTCGAGTCGGACCCACGTCCGCATCGACAAGGGGTCATGTGCTGCACGACCTCGAAGGTCGTCACCGGATTGCCGTTCCAGTTGATCAAGCCCTTGCCGGTCGACCTCGACCCGCACGCGGTCGACCTGCCCGGTAAACGGATTGACCACCTGCGTCTCCCACCGCTGGCCGACGTGCAGGCCGGGCAGTCGATCGAGCGGACCCAGCACGTCCTGCACGACGCCCCGCGGCACGTAGTCGATCTCCATTTTCTTGTTGAGCATCTCCACCGGCCCGTGCGAGACAATCTCCATCTTCTTTCCCTTGAACTGGCCCTTGACCTGGATCAAGGTCTCGGGCGACTCGTGCGATTTGACGTCGAGAGTGAACGAATGCAGGTTGCCGGACGGATCGACCAGATAGCGACTCTCGATCTCGAGCCGGATGCTCGACCGGGTCAGAAACGCCGTTCCCTTCAGCAGGCCCGCCGGCGTCGATCTCGACCTGGCTGGTCAGCTCGAACCAGCCATCGGGCCGCCGCGACGACCCGGTCACCGCCTCGCCCACCATCCGGCGCACGTCGGGAAACTCGGGGATCGTCGATCACCTGAATATTCCACCGCACCGGCCTGCGACGAATCGCCGGCCAGAGCGATCGCCCGCAAGTCGGGCGGATAGCCCGACGCCAGCTCGGGAATGACGTCCCAGGTCAGCAGGCAAAATGCGGCGATCGACCAGTAGACCAGGATGACCAGCGAGACGAACCGAGAGGGCATGACCCCAGACTCCCCTTGAGTCGCACTGTGCAATTGCTATGCTAGGCGCGACGCGACCTCTCCGTACAATGGTCCTAACGATCAGCGTCGGCAAAATTGGCTCGATCGATGGACGAATGTCGATCAATGCGTGACGTCGTTGACATGCATGATCGGAATCGCCAGCCAGGGTTGACCTGTTTGACCAAAGATCGTAAGCTTTAATGACGTTTCGACCACGTCTCCTTCTCCGGCCCTCCCAGCCGATCACCACGACTCGTTGCCCCCGAGCGCTGGTCGTTTCTCGTCATTGCGTCCCCTTCACCACGAGATCGGGATGTCCGATGCACAAAACCAGCAAACGGCTGCTCTGGATCGGTCTCGGCCTGAGCGTTCTCGCGTCGATTCCCGCTGGGGGTCTGGTTTTCCCTGACCTACCAGCCCTCCTATTATCGCGACATGGTGCTCTTGCCGCGAGAACAGCGAGCCGGGCAAGGCCAAGAAGTTCGTGGCGCAGAGCCTTCAGCTCCGCAACGATATCTGCAACGAGCCGAGCTGGGAGGCCGTCTTCACCGACCAGGAAGTCAACGCCTGGCTGGCCGAAGATCTGGTCACCCATTTCGCCGACCAGCTTCCGCCGGAGGTCTACGAACCGCGCGTGCTCTTCGAGCTGGACCGGATCACCCTCGCCTTCCTGCTGAAACAGGGAGGCGTCCAGTCGGTGATCACGGTCGTGGCTCGGCCCCGCGTGCCCGGGCGGAAACACGGTCGAGCTGACTCTCGAAAAGATCCGCGCCGGCATCCTGCCGGTGCCGGCCGACAACGTTCTGGACCGAATTATCGAGTATGCACGCTACCATGGTGTTGACGCCGAATGGACGCGAAAAGACGGATATCCGGTGGTCCTCATGCGTTATACGCCCAATCTCGAGCGAGAGGACGTGCAGCTCGAAGAACTTCAGATCCGCGCCGGCCAGATCCGGCTCGCCGGCCACTCCGATCGGACAAAGGGAGCCTTTCATCGGCCGATCTTGCCGTCGCGCAAGGTGCTTCAGTCGAAGTTTCCCATCCGGAAAATCCACGAGCCGGTCCCGCCCGACTCCGGCACCGGTGCCCAGTAGCTCGACTTCGCCGACCAGTTGAGAGCCCGCCAGCTCGACGCGAACGCGGTCCGCTCGACCAGACGATGGCACCGATAGGTCCCCGCAGTCGACCCGCCGGACCCGGCCGCGCTCGCCCGAGACCTCGCCCTCATATTCCAGGTAGATCAGCCGATGATCGCCGAGTGCCCGGGCCGGCAGATCCTGACCCGCGACGATCGGCGCGATCGATCGCCCAGGTCCGCAAAACGTCGCCGCACTCGAGCATGAAATCCCAGTGCACCCCGTTCCAGACGTGCTCGAGCACGACAAAGCGGGGCATTCTCGGCTCCATCAGGATCGAGCGACAATCACGCTCCGAATAGCTACTCAGATTCCAGATTCGACGATTTCAGATTCGAGAATCCAGATCAAAAGGGTCGACACGGGCCAAAGCCGCTCGCACGGCACAAACAGAACCGCGATCAGGGTTTTGGTTGCGTCAGACCTATCGTGGCCGGCCGATCGCCGTAGATAATGGTCGGTACCCGGCGTGCGGCGATCGAAACCAGGCCAGACGCCCGGAGATCGTGCCGGCCGTTCAAGCTGACCGACAAAGGAGAGACGGCTGCGTGACGCCCAAAGAAGTCTTGGCACAGATCCGGCAGCGGGAGGTGACGACGGTCGACCTGCGGTTCATGGATTTTCCCGGCGTCTGGCAGCATTTTTCGATTCCGGCCGACTCACTCACCGAAGAGACCTTCGAGGAAGGAATCGGCTTTGACGGCTCGAGCGTCGTCGGCTGGCGCGCGATCAACGAGTCTGATCTGCTGGTCGTCCCGCAGCCCGAGACGGCCCTGATCGATCCGTTTCCGGCGCAGCCGACCTTGACGATGATCTGCAATATCCACGATCCGATCACGCACCAGGACTACACCCGCGACCCGCGCAACATCGCCCGCAAGGCCATCAGCTACATGCGGAATACCGGCGTGGCCGATCAGTGCCTGCTCGCTCCCGAGCTCGAGTTTTTCGTCTTCGACAACGTTCAGTTCGACCAGCGCGGCCACGAAGCGTTTTATCAGGTTGATTCGGTCGAAGGGGCATGGAACCGGGGCCGCGCCGAGAACCCCAACCTCGGCTACAAGCCGGGCTCCGGGCTGGGCTATTTCCCCTGTCCGCCGACCGACAGCCTGGTAGACCTGCGCTCGGAGATGGCCCAGCGCATGGCCGAATGCGGCATCGCGACGGCGGCCCACTTTCATGAAGTCGCCACCGCCGGCCAGTGCGAGATCGACCTGGTGCCACGGCCGCTGGTCGAAAGTGCCGACCAGGTCGTCACGGCCAAGTACATCATTCGCAACGTCGCCCGGCGCAGCCAGCAAGACGGCGACCTTCATGCCCAAGCCCCTCTTCGGCGACAACGGCTCGGGCATGCACACCCACCTGACGCTCTGGAAAGACAATCAGCCGCTCCTGGCCGGGCCAGGGCTACGCCGGCCTCTCCGACCTGGGCATCCACGCCATCGGCGGCTTGATCAAGCACGCGGCGGCGCTCTGCGCGTTTGCCAATCCCACCACCAACAGCTACAAGCGGCTGGTCCCGGGCTTCGAGGCCCCGACCAAGATCTCGTACAGCCGCCGCAACCGCGCGGCCATCATTCGCATCCCGGTCAACAGCCCCAGCCCCAGAAGCCGCCGGATCGAGTATCGCGGGCCCGACAGCGCCGCCAATCCCTACTTGCTCTTTTCGGCCATGCTGATGGCCGTTCTGGACGGGATCCAGAACAAGCTGCGGCCCGGCGAGCCGCTCGATAAAGACATCTATGACCTTCAGCCCGAAGAGCTCGAGACCGTGCCCACCACCCCGCGCTCGCTCGAGGCCTCGCTCGAGGCCCTGAAGGCCGACCACGAATTCCTGCTTCGCGGCGATGTCTTCACGCCCGACGTCATCGACACCTGGATCTGGTACAAGCAGTCGCACGAGGTCGAGACGATCCGGGTTCGTCCGCACCCGTACGAGTTTGCACTTTACTACGATGTGTGAGCTCGGCGACGTTCCGCTGCGATCAGTCACGAGCAGGCAGTCGACGCCGCGATCGCCAGATCGACGTGCGATCTCGATGACGGTCGGAGCGTGACGCGCAGGGCCGGCCTGGCTCATCGATTGCGACTTCTCGGGCCGCAGCGCATAAAGACCAGCGTGACCGCGCCGGCGATCAGCATGTTGTCGGCGAAATTGAAGATCGCGCAATCGAAGCCGATGGCATCGACGTGGAAGTGGACGAAGTCGCGGACGTGCCCGAACGCGAGCCGATCATAAGCAATTCCCCATCGCGCCGGCCATGATCAAGCCCAGGGCGATCGTCAAGACCCGGCTCGAGGCCGCTCCAAGACAGAACAGGTAGTAGAGGATCACGACCGCCGGCCACGACCGAAAGGCCGGCGAAGATCATAGCTGCTGCCCGGAAATCCGCTCCGAAGCCCCAGAGCGCGCCCGTGTTTTGACTGGTGTGCAGCTCGAGGATGTTGGGCACGATGATCGGGACCGGCCGAGCAGGCGGGGGGCCGACTCTCGCGAAGACCATCGACTTGGTCGCCAGATCGAACGCGGTGCCGCCCAGGGCGATCGACCAGAAGAGAAGATGCCGGCCGAGACCCACACCGCCCATCCGTCTTCATTCGCCCCCCTCCAGCTTCCGTGCACAGCCGATGCAATGCCGGGCATAAGGTATCGCCTGCAAGACGCGGCTTCGAGATCGGCTCGTCGCACTCCACGCATTGACCGAACGTCCCTTTTTCCATCCGGCCAAGCGCCTCGACGACCAGCTCGAGCGTTCCCTGCTCGTTCTCGATCAGCCCCAGCGTAAACTCCTGGTCGTAGTTGTCCGTGCCCAGGTCGGCCATGTGGAGCGGAACGTTGGAAAGATTGCCCGTTCCGCCGGCCGTGTCCCAGCGAAGAGCCTCGTCGGTCATCTGGTTCAGATCGCCGCGCAGCCGCGCTCGCAAGCCCTGCAGCGTCTCGCGATAAGAATCCAGCTCGTCATTCTTCAAAACACTCGCCATCGATCCCACCCCTTCCTCTCCGCACCGATCTCCGTCGTATCCAGAAAGGGACAGGATTTGGCGAATCCTAGACCCTTGTGAGCTTCCTGTCAAACCGAACACCGTCTCGAGCCGCCGAGAGATCGGTCCGACGGCACGGCTCGCTCGCTCTCGCTGACTCATTCCGAGCAACTAAAGCCTACACTGACCGACAATTCCAATACCACCCCCATCTCCGTTTTGTGGCCGGCTCACGCATTTTCCTGGCGGCCGTTCATGAGGTACGATAGCTTCGCCTCGTGCGGCCGATTTCTGATTCTCGGACCGTGCGGAGCATCATGAACACGACGACATCGAAGACCATCTTCATCACCGGCGCGACCGGGCTGGTCGGCAGCCACGCGACCGAAGAGGCCCTCAAGCGCGGCCATCGCGTCCGGGCCCTCGTCCGTCCCACCAGCGACACGCGCTGGCTCGACCAGTGGGGCGTGGAAACGATCGTCGGCGACCTGGAAGACCCGCAGGCCCTGCGAGCCGGAGTCGACGGTGCCGACTGGGTCTTCAACTGCGCCGCCAAGGTGGGCGACTGGGGCACGCTCGACGAGTTCCGCCGGCTCAATGTCGAGGCGCTCCGCTTGCTGCTCGACGCCGCCGTGCCGGCCCGGCTCGAGCGGTTCGTTCACGTGAGCTCGCTCGGCGTCTACGAAGGACGCGACCATTACGGCACCGACGAGACCGTGCCCCCCGCCGCCAATTCCCTCGATGCCTACACCCGGTCGAAGACCGAGGCCGAGGCCCTGGTCCTCGAATACCATCGCCAGCACGGACTGCCCGCGGCGATCGTCCGGCCGGGCTTCATCTACGGCGAGCGCGACCGGACCGTCCTGCCCAAGCTGCTGCTTGAACCTCAGGCGCGGCAGCTTCATGTACTTCGGATCGGGCGAGCAGGCCCTCAACTGCATCTACGTGAAGAACCTGGTGCAGCGGATCTTTCTCGCCGCCGAGAACCCGGCCGCCGTCGGCGAGGTCTTCAACCTGACCGACGGCCAGCCGGTCACCAAGAAGCAGTTCGTCGGCCGGGTCGCCGAGCTGGCCGGGCTGAAGCCGCCGACCCGGCGGTTGCCGCTGAGGCTGGCGCAGGTCCTGGCCAACGTCGTCGAAGGCGGGGCCAAGCTCCGAGGCGCCAAGAACCCCCCGATCATCAACAAGGCCCGCTTCAAGTTCCTCGGCCTGAACCTCGACTACTCGATCGAAAAGGCACGCCGCGTGCTCGGTTATCGACCCACCGTTTACCTTCGAGCAGGGCATCGAGCGGGCCATGGCCGAGCATCGGCCCGCCGCCTCGCAGCCGACCGCGGTCGCCGCGGCGCAGATGAGATCGCATCGATACACGATTTCTCGCACGGACACCCATAGGAGACGATCATCATGAGCAACGTCAAAGGCAAGCGCGTGGCCGTCCTGGTCGAGAAATTCTACGAAGACCTGGAGCTCTGGTATCCGGTCCTGCGGCTGCGCGAGGCCGGCTGCGACGTCAAGATCGTCGGCCCCAAGGCCGGCGAGACCTACGCCGTCCAAGCACGGATACCCGGCCAAGTCCGACGTCGCCGCCAGCGAGGTCAAGGCGTCCGACTTCGACGCGATCATCATCCCCGGCGGCTACTCGCCCGACCACATGCGCCGGCATCCGCCGATGGTCGACCTGGTCACCCAGGCGGCCAAGCAAGGCAAGATTCTCGCGTCGATCTGCCACGGCCCCTGGATGCTCTGCTCGGCAAAATGCCTGAAGGGGCGGAAGGTCACCGGCTTCTTCGCCATCCGCGACGACGTCGAAAACGCCGGCGGAATCTGGCAAGACGCCGCCTGCGTCCGCGACGGCAACATCGTCACCAGCCGCACCCCCGACGACCTGCCCGCCTTCATGCAGGGCATCCTGGCCGCGCTCGAAGAACAAGCGTCGAAGTGACACGCGGAATCCGGCGCTGCAGCCGCTCCGACCGTCTTCACTGCCTACCGCCTACCGCCTACTGCCTACTGTCAGATGAACTCGTTGATCAGATTCTCGAGCATCTCCTGCCGGCCGCTGGACGTTCTTGGCGGCGTCGCCCTTGGGCAGGATGTAGGATTCGAGATCGCCGAAGCTGGCCTTGCCGGCCTCGACGCGGCGGCCGAGCTCGCAGTCCCAGCTTCGATAGCGTTCCTTGACGAACGCGGCGAGCCGGCCGTCGGCGATGATCGCGCGGGCGATCTTGAAGCCGCGGGCGAACGCGTCCATGCCGCCGATGTGGGCGTGGAACAGGTCGATCGGCTCGAAGCTCTCGCGGCGGACCTTGGCGTCGAAGTTGATGCCGCCGGTGGTGAGCCCGCCCATCCCCAGGATGCAGAAGCATGCACTGGGTCGTCAGATAAATACTCGTCGGGAACTGGTCGGTATCCCAGCCGAGCAGGTAATCACCGGTGTTGGCGTCGATCGAGCCCAGAGCGCCGGCGCCGATGGCGACTTCGAGCTCGTGCATCATCTCGTGGCCGGCCAGGGTGGCGTGGTTGGTTTCGAGGTTGAGCTTGAAGTGGGGGAGCAGATCGTAGGTCCGCAGGAAGTTGAGGCAGGCGGCGGCGTCGGAATCGTACTGGTGCTTGGTCGGCTCCTTGGGCTTGGGCTCGATATAAAACGTGCCGGTGAAGCCGATCTGCTTCTTGTAGTCGACGGCCATGTGCAGGAAGCGGCCGAGGTGGTCGAGCTCGCGCTTCATGTCGGTGTTGAGCAGGGTCGAATAGCCTTCGCGGCCTCCCCAGAAGGTGTAGCCGGCCCCGCCGAGCTCGTGGGTGACCTCCATCGCCTTCTTGACCTGGGCGCCGGCGAAGGCGAAGACGTCGAAGTTCGGGCTGGTGGCGGCCCCGTGCATGAAGCGGGGGTTGGAGAAGAGGTTGGCGGTGCCCCAGAGCAGCTTGACGCCGGTGCGGGCCTGTTCGTCCTTGAGGACCTTGACGACCTCGTCGAGATTGGCGTGGCTCTCCTTGAGGTTGTTGCCCTCGGGGGCGACGTCGCGGTCGTGAAACGCGTAGAACGGGGCGCCGAGCTTCTCGAAGAGCTCGAAGGCGACCTTGGCCCTGCGCTGGGCGTTGGCCGACCGAGTTGCTGCCATCGTCCCAGGGGCGCAGCGCCGTGCCGACGCCGAACGGGTCGGAGAGCGCGTTACAGAATGTATGCCAGTAGACGACCGAGAAGCGGAGGTGCTCCTTCATCGTTTTCCCATCGACGACCTCGTCGGCGTTGTAATGCTTGAAGTCCAGCGGATTTCGCGACTTGGGGCCGCCGAACTGGATCTTGGGCACGTCGGGGAAAAACTCGGCCATCGGAGAGGACTCGCACGGTACGCCAACCTGACAATCGGTACAGACACCCAAGCGATAATGTAAGAAGGCGCTTGGCTTTGGGCAACACCTCACTGTCTGGCGATCGAAGTCGGGCGACCGGCATCAGCAGTCTTGCCGTCGGCGGTGCGAGTCGCTATTTTTGATAGGTGACGGTCTCAGGCACGACGCTGAGACCGTCGATTTTCGCTCGGGCGGCTAACTCAGTGGTTAGAGTGCCATCCTCACACGGTGGAAGTCGCAGGTTCGAATCCTGTGCCGCCCAATATAACTCGCTATGCGGCAAGTACTTAAGTCGGCCAATCTGGTGTACCAAGTTTGTGTACCAGATCGTGTACCAATTCGGGGTTATTTTGCAGTCAGTTACCGCAGAGCCAACCACTCATAATCCGACGCTGATCTCACAGTGTCAGCCTGTCCAAAATGCTTGGATGATCTGGCTCCCTCAAGCCAGGGGATTAGCGTGGCCCGTCAAGCACTGGGCCACATCACATTCACGCCATTCGATCGCACGCTGACCCACATCATCGCCTCGGGCGAGATGGCGAAGCTCGACGACCTCATCGATCGCTGGTGCGGCCCGAAACACGCAAGCGTATGCTATGACGTGACATCCGGTCCTGCGCAACGGCTGCGCTCCAGCCGTTGCTGGCTCTCGTCCAGGATTACTTTCTTCTGCTCCTGAGAAAAAAAATCCTCCCGTGCATAGATACACGAGGAGGTTCATTTTGGAACTCAAATCACTCTCGGAAGTCGGTCGTCTACTCGGTATTCAGACCCACCGTATCACCTACTGCCACCACATCGGGGCACTCCCAGAACCAATGAGGGTCTGCGGACGGAGGGCTTACTCAGACATCGAGATCGACCGCATTGCCCATTATTTTGGAAAGGAACCACATGTACAAGTATCGGTTAATGACGCTGACACAACTCGGCAGTCTGTTCGGGACGACATCGCATCAGGTCGGGAAATGGCTGGTTGAAATTGGGCTTCGCACCACGAAAGGCAAGCCAAGCCCGAAAGCGTTCGACGGAAAACTCTGCGAGACCGCCCCTTCGCACGGTCAGGCATATCAATGGGCGTGGGTCGTCGATAAAGTCGTGCCGACGCTGGAGCTTGCCGGTCATCGCCGAATCAATCCACCGCCCCTTGAACTCGTTGATCCGCCATCGTTGACGGGTCCGTTCAGCGAAAAGAAATGTGATGACGGACGGATCGAAATTGTGGGTGGCGATGGCGAGGTCTCCGTCATCGTCGTCGGCAGTCGCAACGCCAAACTGGTCGTCAGCTTGCTCAACCTGGCTCACCGTTACGGCAAGTTGGCGGTGGCGCAGTCCGGAGAGATCCAGCAGGCTATTTAGTAGTATAAGAAAGAAACAGCGGTAAACACTTACATGGAAGCGCACGGGGCAGTTGTATGGACGAAATCTTTCAGAGAAAACCCCTTCGCTCAAAGCCCTCGATCTTCCGTGTCAAATCGTGGACACACTCGGTTGAGTCATACTGTGAGGAAGCCAAACAACTGACCCAATGCATCCTCCAAAACCGACGCTTGATGAAACGTCCATATCGCTGGTTCTTGACGATCAACTTCGAGGATGTGATGGAGCCAAATCTCATCAAGTCCCGTTGGAAATCCGCCTGCGACAACTTCCGAGACAACGGCCTGGTTGCAATCTGGGTAAGGGAGCCCAGCAAGACAAATAAGGTTCATCATCATCTGCTGGTGAAGAACAACGTGACCGAAGAGGAGCTAGCTCGGATCGTCGAAAAAAGCATGCCCTCTCGGAAGACGATGCGTTGGCACAAGATGATCAAGCCCGTCAAGAAGGGATGGAGGCTGGCCTACTACCTCACGAAAGCCAAGCTCTCTGGCGTGGTGAAGGGTCAGTACGTGCAGGACTACTATGCTCGGAAACGACTGCTCTTCCATGCGAACCTTGGGATCAAGAAGGTCGGGACGGTCGGAGCATTCTGGGAGAAACCCAGGAAGGAAATCTGGCAGGAGATCGCCGACACAGAGAAACGGATCGAAGGGGCGCTGAAACGACCAGACGTTCAGCGGCTCGTCCATCACATCTATCACTTTCTCGGCGAAACAGTGCCGATCAAGCAAATCGAGCGTGATGTCGGGTCCAACCCCGACGCCGCCGCATTTCGTAGGTGGATGGAGCAACTTGCTCTCGATGATCAGACCACCCGGTAGTTTCCGATTGCTTGTCCTTGGAGATCCAGAAGTTTCGGGCTCACATCAAAATAGCACCGTGATGACGCCTCTTGAGTTCGGCGTCAGCCAAGCTCTGGGCCTCGTCTACGGCCTCCTCCCGCCAATCAGACATGTCAGCTTCGGGCTGAACTGCCTTTTCGATTTGTACGTAGATCCACTCCAAGCGGTCGGTATGCTCACCCAGATAGACAGCAGTGGCTCGCCATTGTTCAACAGGGGGGTCTTCCTGAACATCGAACCGAGTGCTGTCCCAAAGAGACGTCTCCCCCCGTTGTTCATAACGAAATGATATAAGATAGCGTTTCCGGATGGTCGTCATGAGGCTTTTCCCGATTATGCTTGAGGCATTTTCCGTCACACGACGAACATCGGCCCTTCGCATCTCTGTTCGTTCATGACTGTTTCGGACACTGATGGAATCCTCGACGCACTGTCCGAGTTCTACCGGCGATAGAAACTTATGACCACGCTCTCAACTTTGTTAGACATGATCACATGATATTGTTGGGCAGCCCGGCATTAGCCGGTCATCCCCCGAGCACCAACGTTGCTGATAGTCGTCTTGGGGCGACCCACAGTAGACGGCTCGAATTTCCTCGTGGGCGGGAGCAGAGGGCATCCAAGAGCATCCACAATGCGGCCAATGCTCAGAGAGGATAGACCTCTTTCGCCCTTCATGAACTTGCTGATCTGGGATGGGTGGACACCCGATGCTTCGCCCAGTTCTTGGTATGACCCACCTGTGGATTCAATATATTTGCTTACCTTAAGCTCGAAATCCGAGAGCAACGTAGTGATAGTCGCTTTGGGGCGACCCACTGTCGGAGGCTGAAACTTCCTCTTTGGCGGAAGAAAAGGGCACCCCAGGGCGTCCACAATTCGACCGATGCTCAAAGAGGACAGACCTCTTTCGCCCTTCATAAACTTACTGATCTGAGATGGGTGAACACCCGATGCATCACCTAAGTGCTTATAGGAAACGCCTGTGGATTCTATGTAAGCCTGCACTATGCACTCAAAAGCTGAGAACACTGCCTTGGATGCCATTTCTCTGCCCCCAATTCTTGCCAATCGAATCTGTAGACATTCTATCGCTCAACCACAAACTGTACACGCACGATTCTGTCCAATTTTTGTATTCCACCGGTGCGTGCGACTATCATCGTGGTGTCTTGAGCATTGAGTTCCAGCTTGTAACCCTATTGTGTGAATCTCCTTGGGTCTAGAAGTAGGGAGTGGCAACTCTCGCAGTATCACCAATGCCACCAGAGAGCATGCACTCACGCATCTACGCTTATAAAAATGCCATCTGAGTAGAAATAGTTCTTGCCTTCTGAGTCGAAACACCGTAAAGTGCATCAGGGAGGTTGGGGCGGCTCAACCAAGGAATCAAACATTGAGGAAATGGTATCATGCAAACGACGGTCAGAACCTATCAGGAATGGCGCTCTCTTGCTCAGAATTGGGCGAAGAGCAAAGACACGACCTTTCTCGGGGTCTATGGCAATCCAGGATTGAGCAAGACCTTCACTCTGAGGCAAGTCCTCGGTGAGAAGGCCAGGATCATCCGATGTCATGGCACGCCTCTGCAACTTTACCGGGCCTTCTACGACATCAAGGACACCGAACACCCGGTCCTACTGGACGACATCGATTCAATGCTCAAAGAGCTAAAAGTGTTGAACATGTTGAAGGGTGCCTTCGACCTCCCGCCTGTCATCCAGTGGAACTCCAGCCGCATGCCGAAGGATGGGGACGGCACTGAACTCCCGATGGAGTTTGAGTTCAAGGCGAACCGGATCGCTGTGATCTCAAACGATCCACGGATCTTCGACAAGCACTTGCGGGCGGTTGAGGATCGTGGATTGGTCGTCCACCTGGAACCCGACTCCCACGAAGTCCACCAAGACGTGGGTGGATGGTGGAAGAAAATCAAAGGGGATAACGGTGTACCCGCCTTTGACAAAGAGGTATACGACTACATGTCTACAATTCTGGACCAAATCGCCTTTCCGACCCAGAGAGCGTATACGCAGTCGGCCAGGCTGAAGCGAACTGGCATCGATTGGCCAAAAGTAATCCAGGACACGTTCTGTCTCAACCCCGATCAGCAGGTGGTCAGACAGTTGATGGTGGACAACTCCTTCTCGTCTGAGGAGCGGGTTTCGGAATTTGCTCGCAAGACGTCCCGTTCACGGGCGACATACTTCCGGTATCAAGAGGAGGTAACCCGATCAACCGGTCTTGTCCCAGTGCCGGTGGATCACCAGGCACGTGACAACCGTCTGCATCGGCCCGCGATCTTCCAGCTTGAACATCGCATAGGCCACCGCTTCGCCCTGATCGTTGGAGATCAAGACGCCGTTGCGCCGGCCCTGGATTTCACCCTTGTAACCGGCATAGCCGTGGAACAGGCGGTTCATGATCGCAGTGCCGCGGGTGTCGGTGAGCAGTTCGCCCTGATAGCCGATCAGGCCGCGGGTCGGCGCGTAGAACACCAGCCGCAAGCGGTTGCCGCCGGAGGGGCGCATCTCGATCATCTCGGCCTTGCGCTCGCTCATTTTCTGCACGACGACGCCGGAATGTTCCTCGTCGACGTCGATCACGACTTCCTCGATCGGCTCCTGCCATTCGCCGGTGGCGTCGTTCTTTTTGAGGACGACGCGGGGGCGCGACACCGAAAGCTCAAAACCCTCACGGCGCATGGTCTCGATCAGGATCGCGAGCTGCAATTCGCCGCGGCCCGACACTTCCATGGAATCCTTGTCGTCGGCTTCGGTGACACGCAGCGCGACGTTGCCTTCCGCTTCGCGCAGCAGGCGGTCGCGGATCATGCGGCTGGTGACCTTGTCGCCTTCAGTTCCCGCGAGCGGTGAGTTGTTGACGATGAACGACATCGACACGGTCGGCGGATCAATCGGCTGGGCCGTCAGCGGCGTCTCGACGGAAGGGTCGCAGAAGGTATCGGCCACCGTGCCCTTGGTAAGGCCCGCGATGGCGACGATGTCGCCGGCTTCGGCTTCTTCCAGCGGTGTGCGTTCGATGCCGCGGAAGGCAATGATCTTGGTGATGCGCCCGCTCTCGATCAGCTTGCCGTCGCCGCCGAGTACCTTGACGGCCTGGTTCGGCTTGATGGTGCCTGACGTGATGCGGCCGGTGATGATGCGGCCGAGATAGGGGTTGGCTTCGAGAATGGTGCCGATCATGCGGAACGGCCCTTCCTCGACAGTCGGAGCCGCGACGTGGCGCAGAATCAGGTCGAACAGCGGCTGCATGCCCTGGTCCTTCGGACCCTCGGGGCTCGTCGCCATCCAGCCTTGCTTGGCCGATCCGTACAGAATCGGGAAATCAAGCTGCTCCTCGCTCGCATCCAACGCTGCGAACAGGTCGAACACCTCGTTGATGACTTCGGTCGGGCGCGCGTCAGGCCGGTCGACCTTGTTGATGACGACAATCGGCTTCAATCCGACCTTGAGCGCCTTCGACACCACGAACTTGGTTTGCGGCAACGGACCTTCGGCCGCATCCACCAGCACCAATGCGCCATCCACCATGTTCAGGATGCGCTCGACTTCGCCACCGAAATCGGCGTGGCCCGGCGTGTCGACGATGTTGATGCGGGTATCCTTCCACTGCACCGACGCGGCCTTGGCCAGAATGGTGATGCCGCGCTCGCGTTCCAGGTCGTTGGAATCCATCGCGCGCTCAACCACGCGCTGGTTTTCGCGATAGGTGCCGGACTGCTGCAACAGGCGATCGACGAGCGTGGTCTTGCCGTGGTCGACGTGGGCGATGATGGCGACGTTACGAAGGTTCATTTTAGCTTCTTCTGCGTCAGACAATGAGGGAGCGCGATCTCACCGGAAAACCGGGACCCACTTTTCCGGATCACGCTCGAAAACCATTGATTTGGGTGCGCTTGGGTACCCAAAAAGGATGCCCGGCCAAAAGGGCCGGGCACGCTGTACTCGTTGCGGCGCAATATAGTCAGGAAAGGTCAAAAAACAATGACTTGTTGGGCTTTTGGTTAGCCAAAATGACGTAAATTTGGGCTGCTTCTAACTTCCTGCGGCTTCGTCGCCCGGATAGACCCCGCGCAGGACCTCCTCGAAGTGGTTTTTGACAGATTCGTTACACTGGCAGGCCCGCGCCCGTAGCCTCTCGGGGTCACTCACCACGATCGAGCCGCGGCGGGTCTCCACGATGCCTTCGGCCTTGAAGGTCTGGATCACCCTGGAGGCATAGCTGCGGCCGACGCCCAGCAATGTCGAAAGCTGCTCATGGGTCAGCGGCACGATGTTGTCGCCGTCGGTGCGCTCCATCGCCGAGATGATCCATTTCGCGGTGCGCTGCTCGATCGAATGAATGGCATTGCAGGCGGTCGACTGAAACATCTGCGCGAGCAGGCAATCGGCGTAGCGCGCGAACACGTTGCGCAGCGAGGCGGAAGTTGCCTTGGCCGCATCCAGTTTGCTGACCGGCAAATGGACGAACGGTCCGCCGAACTTCACGGTGATCCGCGTGTAGGCCGGCAAGTAGCCGAGGCTGACGATGCCGCCGACAGCGCCCTCGCGTCCGACCAGGATGGTCTCGACGTCGCGGCCGTCTTCATTGGCAACGAGATAGGATGCCAGGCTCGCGCCGCAGGGAAAATGCACGGTGTCAACGTCGTCGCCGGGATCATAAAGCAACTCGTCTGAAGCGGACTCATCCGTGGACAGATGTGGTGCAATCAACGCGAAATCCGGCTCGCTCAGCCGCCGCAGCAGATTGTTGTTCGGCCGATCGCCGCCGCGCTCAAGCCTTGCCTGTGAGGTCATCAGCAACAACCTTCCTTGGGTCCATTTCCTCGCCTGCTCCCACAATACCGACGAGGGTTCCGCTGTTCCGTCCACTAGTGCACAGACAACAGGCCCGCGATGTGATGGTTTCATGCGGGGAACAAGGGGCAGCCTCTCCGATGCATTCCAACAGAACTGTCCTGCGGTAACACATGCCCCAAGCCGGAACTTTTGTTAGCGTGATGGCCAGCGTTGCAAGTGGCGGCATCCCCGATGATGTCCTTGTTGTCGAGGACGATGCGATCATCGCCATGGATTTCGAAGACACCATTCTGGGTTTTGGCGCGAAGACGGTTCGCGTCGCGGCCAATGTCAGCCGTGCGCTTCAGCTGATCGCCGAGCGCGCGCCGGATTTTGCATTGCTGGATATCGGGTTGGCGCATGAGAAGAGCTTTGCAGTCGCCGAGCGGCTCGAGGCACTTCGCATTCCCTTTGCCTTTATCACCGGATACGGCACCGATGCGGCTATCCCGGCCGCCTTCGCCCAAAGTCCGAGATTACCGAAACCTTGCACCACCGATGCGCTGGAAGCTGCGCTGAGAGGGGTCCCGGCCGGCCGCCCGGTGCGTTGACAGGCTTCGTCAACGGCTGTGCCAAACGTCTAGCTCTGTTTTGGATCGAGCGTCGTCGACCACAGCGCCGTATCGGCGCGGTCGCGCAAGGTTACTGTCATTTGCCCGGTCGCGCCCTCGATTTGGACCTGACCGAAAAATTGCATGTTGTCCGACGGTGACAGGATCACGCCGGAAGGCGCTGCCTTGGCGAACCTCACCTCAGGCCCGAACGTATTGTCGAGTTCGTTTTGCCAGCCCGTTCCGGCATGCAAGGGGCCGGCGACGAATTCCCAGAACGGCGTGAAATCCTGAAACTGCGCGCGATCGGGATTGTAGAAGTGCGCGGCCGCATAATGCACATCCGCCGTCAGCCAGACGGTGTTGGCGACGTTTTTGTCGCGGATGAAGCGCAGGAGATCGGCGATCTCGAGCTCACGTCCGCGCGGTGGGCCGTCACCTTGCGCAAACGCTTCCGAGCCCTTTTTGCTGGCGTAATCGTCGTAGACGATCAGGCTGAGCGGCATGTCCGAGGCGATCACCTTCCAGGTGGCTTTCGAGTTCACAAGGCCCCGCTTGAGCCAGCCCAGTTGATCCGGCCCGAGGAAATAGGCGTCGGGGCCGTAGCTGTCTTGCAGGTTCGGGCCGTTGGGCCCGCGATAGCTGCGCTCATCCAGCATGAAGACATCGAGATGCGGCCCGTAGTTGATCGTGCGGTAGACCCGCCCGGGCTCTACGATGCTCTCACGTATCGGATACATGTCGTGGAAGGCGCGCGATGCACGCGCGGCCAAAAGATAGATGTCGCGCACCTTGTAGGCATCGGAAAGCTGCTTTGAAGCCGACCAGTTGTTCGTGACCTCGTGGTCGTCCCACTGCACGAAGATCGGCACCTCTGCATTGAAGGCGCGAACATTGTCGTCGAGAAAATTATATTTATGCGCGGCGCGGAATTCGTCCGTTGTCTCGGCGACTTTCGTCTTCTCCGGGATCATCAGGTTCTTCCAGATGCGGCCGTCGGCAAGTTTCACTTCGGGAGCAAAGATGCCATCAGCATAGATCGTATCGCCGGAATGAATGAAAAAGTCCGGACGATGCCTGAGCATGGTCGCAAAGCTCACCATGCCGCCATCGTCGGGGTTGATACCCCAGCCTTGTCCGGCGACGTCGCCGCCCCAGACAAAACTGACGTCGCGCCGGTCCCCGGGGGCGGTGCGGAAGCGGCCGGTTACCGCTTCGCCTGATATATCGGGATGCGATAGATCGCGGAATTTGATGCGATAGAAAATATCCTGCCCCGCGGGGAGATTTTCCAGCAGCATCTTCGCGGTGAAATCGCTCTCCGGCAACGCGGCGATCGGCGGCAGCGCGCGCGCATCCTTGAAAGATTTGGTCGTTGCGACTTCCACCAGCATTTGCGAGGGGCGGTCGGCGCGTGCCCACACCACGCCGCTGTCCGCGTTGACGTCGCCGGATTGGACGCCGTGGGTGACTGCCGGCCGGTCGGCGGCGCGGGACAGACAAGGCATCGCGACGACGCTTGCTGCGCCTGCGCCATATTTGATGAGCTGTCGGCGGGAGATCCCGCGGGAAAAGCCTGTCTTCATGCGCGCCTCACATCGATCATGCATGTTATCGCGCACGAAACTTACGTAGACAATGTGACGTGTGCATTGCCGCGTTAGTGCACCACACGCGGACGCGCAATGAAATCGGCAGGCCGCAAGGCGGCCTGCCGATGCAGAGTAGATCGTAGGCTGCGACTTAGCCGGGTGGGTTGATATTCGGGTCCATGCCGCCCGGTCTCGAATGGTCGTAAATGCTCTCAGGGACCCAGCCGCCGTTATAGAAGGGTTCATCCATCGGCGCCCGGTTGTAGGCGCGGCGGAACGTCCTGGTTTGATAGGCCGGCCCGTAATAGGCCGGTCCAGCGTAGCCCGGGCGGTATACGCGGTCAGACTGAGCATAGGCCGGGGCAGCCAACGTCGTGGCCAAAACCGCCAGCGCCGGGATTACAAGTTTCAACCGCATGATCCTCTCCTCTTGTCCGCCATGAGGAGAAAACCTGTCGCGCGGAACTCCGTTCCGCTCGCCCGCACACCTTCGTGTGATGAAAAATTTAATCAGGTTCCGGTCACCCGCAACGCGGCGCCGGCCCGTTGCAGGTTCTGCGGAAGGTCCACGAGCAACGCCTTGCGGTCGGCCACCGCGTGATGGAATTGCGACAACGCAATGTTGAAGGAGGTCAACGCGACTTCCTCGATGGCGCCCTGTTCGAAACGCGATAGCGTATCGCGCAGCAAATCGTCCGCTTCGGCCTGCATGCGGTCGAGCTCTTCGGTCGAATCGCTCAGGCGCGCGGCCGCGATCATCTCAAGCAGGCGTTCGCGAACCGCCGAGTTGTTGCTGCGCACGTCCTTTTTCAGGTAGCCGGCAAACCATGCGCCGATCGAACCCATCGCCGACAGCGCCATCAGGCTCCACCACATGATATCGCTGTAGCGGTCGAGGAAGGTCTTTTCCCCGTCATCGACAAAGGCCGCAGCTCCCGGATGTACCGGGATAAACGCATCCTTGTCGGTATCGGGCGTCTCGATCTTCGCCGCCTGCGGAAATTCGGTCACCAACATCTGCCGGACGGCAAAGAGTTGCCGCGTGAAGGCAGCAACCGTGGTTTCTGAAAGGTCCTTGCGGGCGACAACGTGGTGCGAAAAGCTGATCGTCTTGACTTCATCCGCCGGGCGGTCCGGGGAGCCGCCAAACGTGCCGGCAGGAATTTCGGATGCTTCATACATCGGATGGTTCTGCGCGATCGCTTCCGCCGAATTGATCGCCAGGAACGTGGGCGGGATGCCATCGCGCGTCGAGGCGGCAATCGCCTCCGACGTGATCTTGCTGTTGACCGGACCCGCGGCGAGATAGGCATCGGCCTTTTGGTTGCGGATCGCATCAGCCGCCTCGCTGGCGGGAAACTGGACGATCTCGACCTTGCTCGGGTCTATGCCATATTGTTGCAGGATCACCTTGAGCAGTTCGACATTGGCGGGCGTGCGGCCGACGACGCCGATACGGTGTCCGGCAAGCTGGCCAATCTTGGTGATTTTCGCAGCCGCTTTCTTGCCCTTCATCGCCGGCGGCACCCACAACACCGCGACATTCTTGCGCAGCGTCGCCACGGCCTGGGCATTCTTCGGCACACTCAGATCGCCGCGGACAATGGCGAGGTCGGCTCTTCCGTCCGCGATCATCTGCGCGCTCGCTGTCGCGCCCTCGGTCTGGATCGGCCGCAGGTGGATCTGGCTATGGGCCTGGAGAAAAGCCTGGCCCAAGGCCTGAACAACTTTGAAATCGTCGCTGTTGGCCGGCCCGACCGCGATCCGCAAGGTGGCCGGGCCCACCGCGAAGTAATAACCGGCCGCCAGCGTGCCGATAACGGCCAGAAGTCCGGCCAGCACGACGAAGGCCACGCTCCGTCGCGGGGGAGGAGCTGATGCCGTCGTGGAGGGCTCCGCCTGATTTGCCGGCGCCGTGTCGAGACCGCTTGCCATTGATCTGGAAAAATTCAGCCCCAAGGAGGATCTGCCCATCCGGTTGAGCCAGAAATGTAGCAAATTTCGCGCCTTTCCCGAGTTACTTCGTCGTCATAGTTACTGGTGCCCAGTTTCCGAAGTTTATGTCTTTGTTTTCAGAGACTATTTTGGAAAGGGCCGTCTTTGGGCCCCCTGCGGATCACAATCGAGCGATCGGTGTTAGACAGTGAGCGGTTCGAAAGAGGAGGCCTTCGTGGTGGAACGATTGTCGGAAGAGCTACGGAAATCCGCGCTGAAGGGTTTGCCGGGCTGGAAGGAAGTGGCGGGCCGGGAGGCGATCGAGCGCACCTTCGTGTTTAAGGATTTCAATGAGGCGTTCGGCTTCATGAGCCGCGCGGCGCTGGTGGCCGAAAAGAACGACCATCACCCGGAATGGCGAAACGTCTACAAGACGGTCGAGGTGGTCCTCGCCACCCACGATGCCGGCGGCGTGACGGCGCGCGACATCGATCTGGCCAAGGCCATGAATGCGATCGCTGCCCAACTCGGGGTCACCTGATGTGATCTCGCGGGACTAAAGCGGGATGGATCAACGCCTAAAATCAATAACCTAAAATCAAGGGCCTGACGTCGCGTCAGGCCCTTGGTCGCTCTCCCGTGTTGGTCTTGCCGTGTCTTTGTCTATTGCGCTTTCGGCTTTGCGGGTGCCTGGGCGCGGGCGTTTTGCTCGGCCTCCCAGGTCTTGAACTGCTTGAACAGCGCTTCCTTGTCGGTGTCGGCCGGCAGCTTTCCGGCCGCCGAACTCTGCTTCAGGAAATCGTCAAACTTGCCGCGGGAAACAGGCTCGATTCCGTGTGTATCGAGCCACTGTTGGGCCGCCGGCAGCCGTGTCCAGCCGGCGAGCGGGGCCGCCAGCGAAACCTCTTTCCACTTCGGGTGGAAGGGCGGGTTCTGGAACTGCGGGAATTTCGTGAAGAAGGCGTCCACGAAATTCGTGAGCTTGCGATAACGGTCGGTGTTCGGCGCCCAGTTATAGGCTGCGAGCAACGCCGGGACTGCGATGGTGTCCACCGTCTCGCCTTCGGCGATCAGGTTCGGATAGTCTTTCGAGGTCAGTGCAGCCGGCAGATAGTCGCCTTGCAGCGGCTTTTCATAGTCCACCTTCACGAGATGGAAGCGGCCGTCATTGGCGAAGTTTGAAACCGACTTGTACGGTTTGCCGCCGACCACGATCACGGCGTCGACTTCACCCTTCTTCAGTTTCTCCATCGCGATGCGCTGTTCGATGTAGACCCAGTTCGCCTTCATCCCGAGCCGGTCGGCCACCGTGAGCACGGTGACGAAGGTAGAGCCGTTCGGCAGGTCGACGCTGACCGTCTTGCCTTCAAGGTCTCTCAGGCTGTTGATGGACTTCGGCGCGATGACCTGCATTTCCTCGTTGTACAGCTTGGTCACATAGGTGAACTGCTTCTTGATGTCCTTGGCGAAGCCCTTGCGCTCGAGATAATCGAGCGTGTCGGCGCGCACGATGCCGATATCCACGCCTTGCAGGAACAGGATGTCGGCGACGCTTTGAACAGAGCCGCGCCCGACGATCGGAAGTACGCGCAACTTGTTTCCGTCGTCGAGCACGGAGGCAAGATCGGCGCCGAATTGCACATAGGTGCCGCCAATGGTTCCGGTGATCAGCGTCACCGTGTTCTGATTCAGCGCCTGCTTGGTCTGCGCCGAGCCGAATTGGAAGATGGCCTTGAGACTGTCGGAGACCTTGGCCGGATCGACTACGCTTTCCTCGGCGCGCGCCGCAAAGCCAAGCGCCATCATCGTGGCAACGAGTGCCATACCAATCAAACGTCGCATTTTTTCCTGCCCCTGAATGAAAGCGGTTCGATTATCGCAATTATTGCAATTATTGCAATTGACTGAGACGCCGCTGCGCGTCGGGCGAGCCGAGTTGGGCGGCGCGCTGATACCAGCTGCGCGCCAGTGCCGGATCCGGCGTGATGTTGCGGATATCCTGCGTTCCCAGCACCGCGGGATCGTAGGTCTGGGCCAGCATCAAGGCCGCGCTGGCCTCTTGTGCCTCCGCCGCGCGCTCCAGCAGCAGGCGGGCCGGCGGAATGTCGCCAGAGGCGAGGAAAGCCTTTGCCCGGGTCATCAGCGCGGCGAGTTCGTCGGCATCCATTCGCCGTGCGGGCGGTGCCGCGACGACGACGGGTGCGGCCGCAGCGACAACGGGCGCAGCGGCAGCTGGCTGTTGAGGTTCTGGCGACGGCTGGCTCTGATGCGCTGTTCTGAGCGCGAGCGCGATTTCATCGCGCGATGGCGTTGGAGCTGGGGTCGTCGCCAGCGCGGGGGCGGCTGCCACGGCCGGCGTGCTGGCCAAAGCCGCTGTTGCAACCTGACGCGGCGGCGCTGCCGGCGCTTGCGCTGTTTGGACGTCCGTGGTGCCCATCAGCGACGCTGTCGCATTGGCAAAGACGGCGAAGGGATTTTTGACGGCCACAAAGGTGGCGACCAGCGCGGCGGCCGCAAACGCCGCGGTCTTCAATAGCCGCGATCCGCGTTTGCGTGGGCGCGCGAATTTCGGTGATCGCCGTTCTTCGTCCTCGCCCGAAAGAAAGAGCGGAACGGAATCTTCAGGCAAGAACTCCTCGCGCGTCGCAACCGATCGCGAGGGGTGATTAGACCTCAGTTGCGAACCGAACGTATCGAGGTCGACTGGTTCCGCATAACGGTCCTCGTATGAACCGTAGTTCGATTCATATGAAGTGCCATACGGACTGTACCTTGTCCCCTGCGCCATCGTGATGCCTCCCGCAACTCACACAACATCGGGCATGCCGGCATCAGTTACTCGGTCTCTGCCCGTTTACTGAGGCCTGTAAAACGCATTTTGAATCCGTCCAAAAAGCGACATTCGCGATCTCGATTTGGGAGATATTTTGATTTCATTTAGGCATTTGGGTGTACTGCGCCGAATGCCTTGCGGCCTATCCGCGGCATCAATGAGGAAAAGCTGTGGCCATATGTGCAGATGACACAAGATGGCACAGCTTGCGCTGCCAACGGCCGTCTAAACGCGCCCGCGTCACATAACCATCATCCATGGCGTCACGTAAGCATCATGGACGTGGGCAACGTCAGGGATGCAGGATCACCTTGCCCATCGCCTTGCGGCCGGCGAGCACTTTCAGCGCGTCGGCGGTTTGCGCCAGCGGGAAGGTGCGATCGACATGGGAGGAGATCTTGCCTTCCGCCGTCCATTGCACGAGCCGCTGGAGATTGGCGCGATTCTTGTCCGGATTGAGTCTCGCCCAGGCGCCCCAGAAGACGCCCCTGATATCGCAGCCCTTCAATAGCGCGAGGTTGAGCGGCATCTTTGGAATATCGCCGGCGGCAAATCCGATCACCAGGAAACGGCCTTCCCATGCGATCGAGCGCAATGCGGCCTCGGCATAGTGGCTACCGACGGGATCGAAGATGATGTCGACACCTTTGCCGCCGGTGAGGCGGCGCAGGCCCTCCTTGAGGTCCTCGCTGGCGTAATTCAAGCCGAGCTCGGCGCCATGCGCCTTGGCGAATTCGAGCTTCTCCTCCGACGATGCGCAGGCGATTACCTTCAATCCGAGGAGCTTGCCGAGTTCGCACGCCGCGAGACCGGTACCGCCAGCCGCACCCAATACGGCGAGCGTCTCACCCGGCTTGAGGCTGGCGCGATCCTCCAGCGCATGAAGCGCGGTGCCATAGGTGATGATGACGCCCGCGGCGCGGTCGAAGTCGAGATCAGCGGGAATCTTGACTATGGACGCCACCGGCAGCGCGATCTTTTCCCGCGCTCCGTTGTACCCGCAGGAGGCGATTACGCGGTCGCCGGGCTTCAGGTCGCTCACGCCACTGCCGACGCTTTCGATCACGCCTGCCACCTCGGCGGCCGGTGAAAACGGGAATGGCGGCTTGATCTGGTATTTGCCCTGGATCATGAGCAGGTCGAAAAAATTCAGCGCCGCGGATTTGATCGCAATCACGGCTTCGCCGGGCCCGGCCACGGGGTCTGGCACCTCCGTCAGCACGAGGTCGTCGGGACCACAATATTGCGAGCAGAGAATGGCTTTCATGGATACACCGGGTTTCGGACGCAGGTTGATGGCTCTAACTTGTCATTGCGAGCGCAGCGAAGCAATCCAGAGCTACAGCAAGGACTCTGGATTGCTTCGTCGCTGAAGCTTCTCGCAATGACCGGGAGGATAGAACAATGTTTGAAAAAGGACTGCTGGCGGGAAAGCGCATCCTCATCACCGGCGGCGGCTCCGGACTGGGGGCGGCGATGGGCGGCCGGTTCGCGGAACTCGGCGCCGAACTGATCGTTTGTGGCCGCAGGCCGGACGTGCTCGAAAAGGCGGCCGCCGCGATCCGTGAGGAGTTCGGCAGCAAGATTCTCGCGATACCGTGCGATATTCGCGATGGCACGGCCGTTGAGGCCATGATGGAGACCATCTGGCGCGAGGCGCCGATCGATATTCTCGTCAACAATGCGGCTGCGACCTTCATCGCGCGGACCGAGCAGTTGTCGTTTCGGGCCGCGGACGCGATCCTTGGCCCCACGCTGCATGGCACGATGTACTGCACGCTGGCGGCAGGCCGACGCTGGATCGAGGCCGGGCGCAAAGGCGTGGTGCTCAGCATCCTCTCCACGTCGACCATCACGGGCCGCGCCTTCACGGTGCCGTCCGCGATGGCGAAATCGGCCGTGCTGGCGATGACCAAGAGCCTTGCGGTCGAGTGGGGGCCCAAGGGTATTCGCACCGTGGCGATCGCGCCCGGCGCGTTTCCGACCCAGGGCGCAACAGGCCAGCTTCGCCCCGAAGGGCGCGATCCAGACTGGGCCGCGCGCGTTCCGCTCGGCCGTACCGGCGAGCATCGTGAACTGGCCGATCTTGCAAGCTTCCTGATTTCCGATGCGGGCTCCTACATCAACGGCGAAATGGTGGTTCAGGATGGCGGCGCGCATCTGCGCTCCTCCGGCGCGGAGGACCTGTTGACCTGGACACAGGCGCAGTGGGACGCCCAGAGAGCTGCGCGCGCAAAGGGGTGAGAGGTGAGAGAGGTGACCCTTTGGGGAAACCAGCCAACGCCTTCCTAATCAGTCGTTTACCCTTTATCCATCGCAACTGGTGCAGCGGATTCCGAGCCATCTTCCAGTCACAATGATGAGTGACCAGAATGCTTAAGGGACCAGATTCGGCGATGACCGTGCGGGGAATGCTGACAGCTTCGATTGCGGCAGCGCTTGTGTGCGCCGCCGCTAGTCATGCGCTGGCGCAGGCAAACTCCAAGGGCGCGGCGAAGCCAGCGGCGGCCAAGCCTGATCCGGCAGCCGCGGCGGCGGGCGGAAGCGAGCCGACCTTGATCGGCCAATTCGGTACCTGGGGCGCTTATTCGGCGACGCCGAACGGCAAGAAGGTGTGCTTTGTGCTCGCCAAGCCCTCTTCATCGAAAACCAATCCGCCGAACCGTCCGCGCGATCCGGCCTATGCCTTCATCTCGACCCGTCCGGCCGAGAAGGTCGCCAACGAGGTCTCGATCATGATCGGCTACGTTTTGAAGCCGGGTTCGGAATCGACGCTCGAAGTCGGTGGCGCGGCCTATGCGATGTACACGCAGGGCGATGGCCTCTGGATCAAGAATGCGGCCGAGGAAGAGCGGATGGTCGACGCCATGCGCAAGGCAGCCGACGTCACGGTCAAGGGCGTCTCTGCGAAGGGCACCGAGACCATCGACGTGTTCTCGCTGAAGGGGCTTTCCCAGGCCCTTGACCGGGTCGCGCAGGACTGCCGGCGCTAACGCCAAAATGGCGTTGTTTGCGGGATCAAGAAAGCCTATTTGATGGACGTTGCCCCTCATGGTGAGCAGGCGCCCGCACCCGAGCAGGCCGAGCTATTGCGAGGCTGTTGCGAACGGTGCACATAAAGGGCGTCGTCTCCGGACGATGCTTTGCATCGCCGGGAGAACCACGAGGCCCGGCTGTCATCCTTCGAGACGCGGCGCAAGCGCCGTTCCTCAGGATGAGGTCAGATATCACGCAAGATGAAAATGGCTACGAATTTGATCGAGACCATTGCTGCCGCCCACGTCCCCTTGGAAAAGGTGCCGCTGGAATCCTACGTGCCGCCGGCAAAACCCTCGCTGATCGGATTCTCCCGCGAGGAGCTCGCAGCCAGGCTCGGCGAGATCGGCGTCGCGCCGGCCCAGCGCAAGATGCGCGTGCAGCAGCTGTGGCACTGGATGTATGTCCGCGGCGCGCAAAGCTTCGAGGCGATGACCTCGATTTCCAAGGACATGCGCAAAGAGCTCGAACAGCATTTCACGGTCGCGCGGCCCGAAGTGGTGGCCGAGCAGATTTCCAACGACGGCACCCGCAAATGGCTGTTGCGCCTGCCGAGTGGCGACAAGGTCGAGAAAGCGCATGAAGTCGAGTGCGTCTATATTCCGGAGACCGATCGCGGCACGCTGTGTGTTTCATCCCAGGTCGGCTGCACGCTGAATTGCTCGTTCTGCCATACCGGCACGCAGCGCCTGGTGCGCAATCTCACGTCGGGCGAGATCGTCGGCCAGATCATGGTTGCGCGTGATCGGCTGAATGACTGGATCGATCGCGAGACGCCCAACGGCAATCGCCTCGTCACCAATGTGGTGATGATGGGGATGGGCGAGCCTTTGTATAATTTCGACGCGGTGCGCGAGGCGCTCCTGATCGTGGCCGACAATGAAGGCATCGGCATCTCCCGCCGCCGCATCACGCTGTCGACCTCGGGCGTGGTGCCGAACATCAAGCGCACCGGTGAGGAAATCGGCGTGATGCTCGCGATCTCGCTGCATGCGGTGCGCGATGAATTGCGTAATGAACTGGTCCCGCTCAACCGCAAATATCCGATCGCCGAACTCCTGCAGGCCTGCCGCGATTATCCCGGTGCTTCCAACGCGCGGCGCATCACGTTCGAATATGTGATGCTCAAGGGGATCAACGATTCCCTCGATGACGCCAAATTGCTGGTGAAACTGCTCAAGGGCATTCCGGCCAAGATCAACCTCATTCCGTTCAATCCGTGGCCGGGCACTTCTTACGAATGTTCGGACTGGCAGCAAATCGAGAAATTTTCCGAATACATTTTCAACGCCGGTTATTCCTCGCCGGTGCGTACGCCGCGCGGCCGCGACATCCTGGCCGCTTGCGGTCAGTTGAAATCAGAGACCGAGAAGCTGTCCGTGCGCGAGCGGCAGGCGCTCCGCGCGATGGCGATGACGGATTGAGCGATGACAGTGCTTCATTTCGTCATTGCGAGGAGCGAAAGCGACGAAGCAATCCAGACCCTAGCTAACATTTCTGGATTGCTTCGCTGCGCTCTGCAATGACGGCGCCTCCGGCATTTTGTGATGGTACTGATCGGCCGGCTGTTCGTCATTTTCTTCGCGTTTCTCGCCGCGTGTTTTGCCGCGGGCATGGTCGTGGTCGGCGCGATCCTGTTTCCCGAATTCTCTGATCTCGGCGTAGGTTCCGTCGATCCCGGCGTGCGGAATATCATGCTCGGCTTCGGCTTCATCTTTGTCAGTGGATTTGCGCTGGTGCCGGCCATGGTCGTGGTGGCGGTCACGGAAGCCTTCTATATCCGCAGTGCGCTGACTTATGCGGTCGGCGGCGCGCTCGTTGGCCTTGCCTGCTATCTCGGTCTCGTTCCCTTTGATACCGGGCAGCTTCGTTTCGAGGGCGTTGTGCAGCGGCATCTCGAAATCATGACCGGGGCCGGGATCATCGCCGGCGTGATCTACTGGATGATCGCCGGCCGCAATGCCGGCGCCTGGCGCGCGCCACGGCCCGCGCTTCGGCCGCCCCCGCCGATGCCGTCGCAATCCCCTCTGCCGCCGCCGTGAAGGTGCCTTTTTGGCGAGGTCTTTTCATCATCCGCTGTCTCGGCTAAACCGCGCGCCATGAACCGGACCGGATTGATTGCCGCGCTGGCCTTGGCGCTTGTTATCGGATTGCTGTTCGGAATCTATCCCGAACTCGATCTGAAATTCGAGTCGTGGTTTTACGACGAAGCCGCCCGGGTATTTCCGCTGAAGTTTAACGCGCTCGCCGCGATCGCCCGCGACGGCGCCATGGTGATCGCCTGGGTCTTTGCGGTGCCGGCGATTATTTCCCTGGCTGTGAAATTCGCGCGACCCGATCGTCCGCTGCTGATGTCGGGGCGGGCGATTGTTTTTCTTCTGGTCACACTTATTCTTTCCGCCGGTGTGCTGACCAATCTCACCTTCAAGAGCTATTGGGGCCGGCCGCGTCCGGTCACCGTGACGCAGTTCAACGGCGATCAGCCGTTCGTGGCGTGGTGGGATCCGCGTGGGACTTGCGCGCGCAACTGTTCGTTCTTCTCCGGTGAGGGCGCGACCGCGTTCTGGACCTATGCGCCCGCTTCTCTCGCGCCGCCGGCGTGGCGGCCGCTCGCCTATGCCGCCGCAACCGTGTTCGGCGCGACCACAAGCTTGCTCCGGATGGCGTTCGGCGGTCATTTTTTCACGGACGTCGCCATCGCGGGACTGGTGACGTTTCTGGTGATCTGGCTCGCGCACGGCTATATTTACCGCTGGTCCCGCACCCGCCTGTCGGATGAACAGGTCGACGCCGCGCTGACGCGGCTGGCATGGCCGGGATATCGCGTCTTGCAACGTTGGCGCGGCCGCGAGATCAGTGAAAAGCCGTCCGTGTAAGCGTCTTCGTTTACGTCGATCGCTATTAACGCGTGCCCTCGACCACGAAATTTGATATTCGCGGCACTCAAGAAACACCGGCCATTTCGATCGATTGGAAGCTTGATGAGTACGATCCTGAAAAGCCTGCCTAAGGGCGAGAAAGTCGGCATCGCTTTCTCGGGCGGTCTCGACACCAGTGCCGCGCTGTTGTGGATGAAGCAAAAGGGCGCCCGCGTCTTTGCCTATACGGCTAACCTGGGCCAGCCTGACGAAGCCGACTACGACGAAATTCCGCGAAAAGCCCTGGAATTCGGCGCCGAGAAAGCGCGCCTCGTCGACTGCCGCACGCAACTCGTACACGAAGGCATTGCCGCGATCCAGTCGGGCGCTTTCCACATCTCGACCGGTGGTATCGCTTACTTCAACACCACGCCGTTGGGTCGCGCGGTGACCGGCACGATGCTGGTGTCGGCCATGAAGGAGGACGGCGTCAACATCTGGGGCGACGGCTCGACCTTCAAGGGCAACGATATCGAGCGGTTTTATCGCTACGGTCTGCTCACCAATCCCGGTCTGAAAATCTACAAGCCCTGGCTCGACCAGCAGTTCATCGATGAACTCGGCGGCCGCGCGGAGATGTCGGCGTTCATGACGGCGAGCGGCTTCGCCTACAAGATGAGCGCCGAAAAGGCTTACTCGACCGACAGCAACCTGCTCGGCGCCACCCATGAGGCCAAGGATCTGGAAAGCCTCGACAGCGGCATCGGAATCGTCAATCCGATCATGGGCGTGCCGTTCTGGCGCGACGACTGCGCCGTCAAGGCGGAGAAGGTCGTCGTGCGCTTTGAGGAGGGGCAGCCGGTCGCACTGAATGGGCGGAGCTTCACGGACCCGGTCACGTTGTTTCTCGAAGCCAACGCCATTGGCGGCCGGCATGGCCTTGGCATGAGCGACCAGATCGAGAACCGGATCATCGAGGCCAAGAGCCGCGGCATTTACGAAGCGCCCGGCATGGCGCTGCTGCACATCGCTTACGAGCGGCTGCTCACCGGCATTCATAACGAAGACACCATCGAGCAATACCGGATCAACGGCATGCGGCTTGGCCGGTTGCTCTATCAAGGGCGCTGGTTCGATTCGCAGGCCCTGATGTTGCGCGAAACCGCCCAGCGTTGGGTGGCGCGCGCCATCACCGGCGAGGTGACGCTGGAGCTGCGCCGTGGCAACGACTACTCGATCCTCAACACCGAAAGCCCCAACCTGACCTATGCGCCGGAGCGGCTGAGCATGGAGAAGGTGGAGGACGCGGCGTTCACACCGGCGGACCGTATCGGCCAATTGACCATGCGTAACCTCGATATCACCGACACCCGCGCCAAGCTGGATGTTTACGCCAAGACAGGCCTGATCTCGATCGGGGAGGGCTCGCCGATTCCAAGGATTGAAAGCGACAAGGACTGATTTCTCCGGCTGTCCGGCTTTTGCTGTGGCGCGCCGGAGCAGGCCCTCTTACTTCACCCTCAACGCTTCAAGCAGCGCGCGGAACGCGCGGGCATATTCGACGCCAGCCTTGCCGATGTCGGGGCCGGCCGAAACCGCGACTGCGGCCTCCGTCACCGCGCCGAGCAGCAGCCGCGCCAGGGGCTCGATCGGCTGTCGCGCTATCACGCCGGCGTTCATCGCCGCGGAAAGCCCCAGGGGAAACTTGCCGCCAAAATGTTTTGCGTCAATCTCGCGCCAGCGTTCCCATCCCAGTACGGCCGGCCCGTCGCGCAGAATGATCTGTCCGGTCGGGCCCTTGGAGCATGCCGAGAAATAGCCCTCCGTTCCGGCAGCCATGGCGGCAAGCGGATCGTTCTCGGTGCGCGCCATGCGATCGAGCTCTGAAACCAGCTCCAGCGAGACCCGCTCGAACACCGTTTCGAAGACGGCCTCCTTGGTCGGGAAGTGGTGGTAGAGCGAGCCTTTGGCCACGCCGGCGCCGGCAGCGATGTCATCCATCGTCGTTGCCGCGAAACCACGCTCGCCAAACATGCGTCTCGCTGTTTTGACGATGGAAGCCCTGGTTTTGTCGCGCCGTTCTGCCTGGGTTGCCATCAGATCTGTTTAGCCCAAGTTCCCTGTTCGAGCCAATTGACTTACCGACTGACAGTCGATAAATACCGACTATCAGTCTGTAAGGTGGGCGTGGTCCGCTAAAGCCGGAAGTCCGTCTTCCCCAGGCGATCATCCCGGAACAAAGGAGACCAAGCCATGCCTTCGCTCGAAACCCTCCGGGCTTTCGCCGATACGGTGGAATCCAACGACCATGTCGGGGCCATTCTGAAATTCTACGCCCCCGAAGCGCGCACCCAGGAAAATGATGGTGAGTGGCGGATCGGCCGTGAGGCATTAGCGGAGCGCGAACGCGCGGTGCTGGCCTCGGTGGCCGGCGTCAAGACCACGCGGCTCGGGCCGCTGCTACTCGACGGCGACACCGCTGCGATTTGCTGGCGCTTCGAATTCACCGGCAAGGACGGCAAGACCCGCAGTATGGAAGAGGTCGCCTGGCAGACCTGGCGCGGCGACAAGCTGATCGAGGAACGCTTCTTCTACGATCCGCGGCAGATGGCGCGCTGAGAAGTTGCTTCAATCATGCAGCTTTGGTGCAAATGAAAAAATGGCCGGGCGGCTGGAATATGCCCGGCCATTTGCATTGATAGGGGTCGCTCAGCGCGGTGGCGGCAGCGCGGCCACACCACCATTGAGCAGCGGCGTGATGCGGCGGACGGTGACGCGCCGGTTGATCCGGCTCGGCCCGTCGGTCTGCTCCTTCAGGTACTGCGCGCCGTAACCCTGCGAGGTCAGGTTTTCCGCAGGCACCCCGAATTGCTGGGTAAGCAATTCGGCGGCGGATTCGGCGCGGCGATCCGATAGCGACAGGTTGTCGACGGGGTTGCCGACCGCGTCGGTATGACCCTCGATCAGGAACACCTCGCGCGGATTGCGCGTGATGGCCCGGTTGAGGCCGTCCGCAATCACCTGCAACCTCGCGGCCTGGTCAGGCGGGATATCCCATGACCCGGTCTCAAAATTGATGGTGTTGAGGTCGATGCTGGGCATCAACATCCGCACCGACGGGCTGTAGCGGATTTCGTCGAGCGTAAAGCGCCGCTCGATCCGGTCGACCGGCGGCGCTTCCAGCGTCTCGTAGATCAACTCGGGCGCCGCGATGTCGGCTTCGACAATGTAACGGTCGCGCGGAATCCGGATCACCGGCGGCGGCAGATCGACATAGAAGCTGCCGCCCGCGGCCGGATCGCGGAAACTGTTATCGATGATGATGATCTCGCGGCCGTCGCGATCTCTGCGAATCCGGCGCAGCAATACACCATCGGGACCAATGACCGTGATGATCTGCGAGCCATCGGGACGGATGACGATGGTGCGGGCTTCGCCGCCGACCTGCTCGGTCCGGATATCGCGGGCGCCGAAGCGGAAACGCTCCTCTTCGTCGTGGCGGATGAAGGACTGACCGCTCGGGTCGACCACGATCACGCGTCCGGGTTCGGTGAACACCTTGCGGCCGCCTTGGTCGCTTTCCTGCCGCTGGGCGCGGAACTCTTCCAGCCGGCGCGGGCCGGGTGCCACGGCGCCGGGCGCAATCGGAGTGAGTGCTTGCGCCGCCCGGGGCACGACCGGGATTGGCGCGGCGACGGCCGGCGGCGGTCGGCGCACCATTGGGGCTGCAGCCGGCGGCAACGAGGTCTGGCCTGCGGGCGCGGCGGCGGGAGCAGGTCGCGGAGCCTGGGTCGACGGTGCTGCGGCTGGAGGTGCCGCCGCTGGTGCCGGTGGTTGGCCCGCGCGCGGAGGCTGCGGGGCTGCCGCAGGCGGCGCAGAAGGCTGCTGTGAAGGCGGTGCCGCCTTCTGCTGCCGCTCGCGTTCCATTTCCCGTTCGCGCTCCTGAGGCTGCACAGCGGGTCCAGCCGGAGGCTTCGGCGCGACAGGCGCGGGGGTTGCTGCGGGCGGCGCGGCACGAGGCGCAGCCGGGGGTGGCGGAGGTGGCGGCGCCGACGGACGCTGGGGTGGCGGCGGAGGAGGCGGAGGCGGCGGAGCCTGATGTTGCGGTGGTGGCGGAGGAGGCGGAGCCTGATGTTGCGGTGGTGGCGGTGGTGGCGGAGGTGGAGCTGCCGGTCGTGCCGGCGGAGCCGCCTTCGGGGCCTCCTTCGGCGGCTGCCTGGGTTTTCCGTCAGGGCCGAGTTCTTCCCTGGCCTGCGCCACCACGATTGGCGACGACTGCGCGTGCGATGGAGTTGTCACCAGTTGCATGGCCGTCAGAGCGGTCGTGGCAAGCAGCGCTAGTCGTCGTTTTGTCATGTGCTTTGGGTCCTGGGAATTCGGAAGGGGAGCGAGAAATCTTCGGGTAACAAACGTTGGTGATCAACAAACAGGCGTTAGGCCGGATTGTGGCGGCTTTCAAACGGGAACGCGTATTTATTTCGGCACCGACACAATTCGGGCGCGCGGCTGTTCATGACGCATTCAGACGGTCACTTCAAATCGGAAGTTGAATTGCAAAACCGATCGCGCGTTCGAAAGGGACAAGTGTTCCGCGCTTCAGATATCCGTCGGCGCTTGCGGCGAAGGTGGCGGTCCGCGTACAGGCAATTCTTCCGGCGTATGGCCGGGCAATTCATCAGGCGCGCGCGGCTCGCCCGGCTCTCGCACCGGCGGAGGAATCTCGGGCCTCGGATTTCCAGGCGGACTTTCCTGCGGCGGCTCCGCCGGTTGCCCCGGCTGGATTGGCGGATCTTCGAGCGGACCGATCGGCATTGCATCGCTGCTTTCTTCAGTCGTTGACTGAAGAGGTAACGGTGAGGGTAAAGCGATGTTCCGGTTATCCTGCCTGACGCACGATAAAGCCCGCGCGGGGGAAATGGACGACCACATCACCGGCACGCGGATCATGCCTGCGGAGTGCGATGTGCTGCGCAGACAACGCAACGATCTCGCCGCGCACAGGGACCCTGCCGTAGTCGTC
The DNA here is from genome assembly GCA_963752265.1 of uncultured Alphaproteobacteria bacterium. GTDB lineage: Bacteria > Pseudomonadota > Alphaproteobacteria > Rhizobiales > Xanthobacteraceae > Bradyrhizobium. The sequence continues at coordinate 19,491 of CAVVZW010000041.1, read as the reverse complement.
GGGGACGACATCAACGAGGTCGCCGGGCTTGCGGCCATTAGGGTCGGCGGGATCGGCGACCTCCGTCGTTTGCGGCGTGGCGCTGGCCGCCAGATCAAGCGCTTCAGCGCTCGATATGTCGATCCGCCGGCCATGACCGATGTTGCGAACGCGCGCCTCCCAGGCCCGCACATGTTCGAATTCAACCAACATCGCGTCCGTCTTCGATAGATTCTGGCGCAGATACCAGACGTTCATATAGGCGTTAACGTCCCAAAGGCTCGCGTGTCCGCCGCCCAGCCACGTCCGGCCGTCACGGAGCTCAGTCTCGATCCAATGGGCGTGGGCGCGAAGCTGATCGCGCATCTGGGGGATCGCAGCCGTCATCGCGGCGACGTCGAATTTGGCGCCGCGCAGTTTTTCGCGGTCGGCGATAAAATCCTGTGGCACGCGATCGGCCAGCGTTCCGAACACGAGGTTCACCGTGTTCTGAAAGAAGGAGCGGTCGGTCCACATCGCACTCGCCCAGGCGAGGCCTTCATTGCCGCCAGGGAATAGCGTCGGCTCGGGAAACCGCCGTTCCAGCTCGCGTATGATGCATTGCGTGTCGCAATAGATGTCGGCGCCGATCTGCATCACCGGCGTGCGCCGGTAGCCGCCGGTCATCGGCATCAGGTCGGGACGCGGCATGATTCGCGAGATGACGACCGAGGTCCAGTTGAGATTTTTCAATCCGAAGATCACGCGGATCTTTTCGGAAAACGGCGACTTTTCGAAATGATGCAGGATGATCGGATGAGCGCTCGTCATGTGATCCATCGTCAAACTTCAGCGAAGGTCGAGCTCGGTGTTGCCGGGCAGGCGTAACGCGCCCGATTTCTTGCGCGTCAGACCTGCCGCTCGACCATCGTCAGCTTGAGTTCGGCGATCGCCTCGGAGGGGTTAAGTCCCTTGGGGCAGGCCTTGGCGCAGTTCATGATGGTGTGGCAGCGATAAAGCCGGAACGGATCTTCAAGATTGTCGAGCCGCTCACCGGTTGCCTCGTCGCGGGAGTCCTTCACCCATCGCGTCGCCTGCAAGAGCGCGGCCGGTCCCAGAAAGCGATCGCTGTTCCACCAATAGCTCGGGCAAGAGGTCGAGCAGCAGGCACAGAGAATGCACTCGTAAAGCCCGTCGAGTTTTTCGCGATCCTCGTGGCTCTGCTTCCATTCCTTCTGCGGCGTCGGCGAGGTCGTCTTCAGCCACGGCTCGATCGAGGCATATTGCGCATAGAAGTTGGTGAGGTCGGGCACCAGATCTTTCACCACCGGCTGATGCGGCAGCGGGTTGATCTTCACCGCGCCGTCCTTCACGTCGTGCATCGATCTGGTGCAGGCGAGCGTGTTCTGGCCGTCGATATTCATCGCGCAGGAGCCACAGACGCCCTCGCGGCAGGAGCGGCGGAAGGTCAGCGTCGGGTCGATGTGGTTCTTGATCCAGATCAGCCCGTCGAGCACCATCGGCCCGCAATCATGCGTATCGACGTAATAGGTATCGACGCTCGGATTTTTGCCGTCGTCCGGATTCCAGCGATAGATCCTGAATTCGCGCGTCTCGGTGGCCCCAGTCGGCTTCGGCCAGGTCTTGCCGCCCGTTATTTTCGAATTCTTCGGAAGCGCTAATTCAACCATCGTAGTCGCCTCAATCCTTCGCTTGTCATTGCCGGGCACAAGCGCGAAGCGCGTCTTCACCCAAATTATCCGGCAATCCATCGTTTCAAAAGATGGATGCGCGGGTCAGGCCCGCGCATGACAGTGAGTTAGTACACCCGCGCCTTCGGCGGGATGTATTGAACGTCGTTGGTCATGGTGTAATCGTGCACCGGACGGTAATCGATCGCGGTTTTGCCTTGTTCGTCGATCCAGGCCAGCGTGTGCTTCATCCAGTTCTTGTCGTCGCGCGCGGAAAAATCTTCCCGCGCATGCGCGCCGCGGCTTTCGGTGCGGTTCGCCGCCGAATCCATCGTCACGACCGCCTGCACGATCAGATTGTCGAATTCCAGTGTCTCGATCAGGTCGGAGTTCCAGGTCAGCGAGCGGTCCGAGACCGAAATGTCGCCGATCCCGCCATGCACCTTGTGGATCAGGTTCTGCCCTTCGTCCAGGATCTCGCCGGTGCGGAATACGGCGCAGTTGTTCTGCATCACATGCTGCATGCCGTCGCGCAGCTTCGCGGTCGGCGTACCGCCTGCGGCATAACGATAATGGTCGAGCCGGCCGAGCGCCTTGTCGGCTGAGTCAGCGGGCAAATCCGGCTGCTTGCCGTTGGGCGTCAGCTTCTCCGCGCAGCGCAGCGCGGCCGCGCGGCCGAATACCACGAGGTCGATCAGCGAGTTCGAGCCGAGCCGGTTGGCGCCATGCACCGAGACGCAGGCCGCTTCGCCGAGCGCCATCAGACCGGGCACGATGGCGTTGTCGTCGCCGTTCTTCTTGGTCAGTACCTCGGCGTGATAATTGGTCGGGATCCCGCCCATATTGTAGTGCACCGTCGGCAGGATCGGGATCGGCTCGCGCGTGACGTCGACGTTGGCGAAGATCTTGGCGGATTCGGAAATGCCGGGCAGGCGTTCGTGCAGCACCTTCGGATCGAGGTGGTCGAGATGCAGGAAGATGTGATCTTTCTTCTTGCCGACGCCGCGGCCTTCGCGGATTTCGATGGTCATTGCGCGGGAAACGACGTCGCGGGAGGCGAGGTCCTTGGCGGAAGGCGCATAGCGCTCCATGAAGCGCTCGCCTTCCGAATTGACGAGATAGCCGCCTTCGCCGCGCGCGCCCTCGGTGACGAGACATCCCGAACCGTAAATGCCGGTCGGGTGGAATTGCACGAACTCCATGTCTTGCAGCGGCAGCCCGGCCCGCAATGTCATGCCGCCGCCGTCGCCGGTGCAGGTATGCGCCGAGGTGCATGAGGCGTAGGCGCGGCCGTAACCGCCGGTCGCAAGGATGGTGGTCTGCGCGCGGAAACGATGCAGCGTGCCGTCATCTAGCTTCAGCGCGATCACGCCGCGGCAGACGCCCTGGTCGTCCATGATCAGGTCGATGGCGAAGAATTCGATGTAGAATTCGGCCGAATGGCGCAGCGCCTGGCCGTACATGGTGTGCAGCATGGCATGGCCGGTGCGGTCGGCGGCGGCGCAGGTGCGTTGCGCCTGGCCCTTGCCGTAGTCCAGCGTCATGCCACCAAATGGCCGTTGATAGATCTTGCCGTCCTCGGTGCGCGAGAACGGCACGCCCCAATGTTCGAGCTCGTAAACCGCCTCGGGCGCGTTGCGCACCATGTATTCGATCGCGTCCTGGTCACCGAGCCAGTCGGAGCCCTTGACGGTGTCATACATATGCCAGCGCCAGTCGTCCGGATGCATGTTGCCGAGCGAGGCGGAGATGCCGCCCTGGGCCGCGACCGTATGCGAGCGGGTCGGAAACACCTTGGTGATGCAGGCGGTGCGAAGTCCCGCCTCGCTGCAACCGACCACTGCGCGCAGGCCCGCGCCGCCGGCGCCCACCACCACGACGTCGTAGGTGTGGTCTTCGATTGGATAGGCTTTGCCATTGGTGGCCGGGCCACCTTTGCCATTCGCCGTGCCGTTTCCGCCCGCGGCCATCGTTACACTCCGGATGACAGTTTGAGGATGGCGTAGATCGAGGCCAGCGCGACTGCGAAGCAGAAGAAGTTATTGGCCATGATCAATGCGAGCTTCAGTGCCTCGTGATGGACGTAATCCTCGATGACCACCTGCATGCCGATCTTCATGTGCCAGGTGCTGGCGATGATGAACAGCAACAGGACGATTGCGACCAGCGGCGAGCCGAGCATCTGCGCCGCGCCGGCGTGGTTGCTGCCGAGCAGCATCATCACCACCACGATGACAGGCACGGTCAACACCACCATGGCGACTGCCGTGATGCGCTGGCGCCAGAAGTCGGTGGTCCCTGAATGCGAGGCGCCGAGATTACGAACGCGGCCGAGCGGCGTGCGCATCGATTTAACGGGCTGGGGCGCGCTCATTGGCCGCCTCCGATCATGTAGGCCACGATCCAGAGCAGCACGGTTGCCGAAATGCCGGCGACCAGCGCGCCCCAGGTCATGGCTTCGCGTTCATTGGCCTTGAAGCCATAACCGAGGTCCCAGACCAGATGGCGGATGCCGCTGAACAGGTGGTGCATCAGTGCCCACGTGTAGCCGAACACGATCAGGCGGCCGAAAATGCTGGCGATAAAGGCATGGACGTAGGCGTAAGGCGCCGGGCCCGAGGCCGCCGCAATCAGCCACCAGGCCAAAAGCAACGTGCCGAAATAAAGCGCAACACCGGTGGCGCGATGGACGATGGAGAGCGCCATCGTCAAGGTCCAGCGATAGGTGAGGAATGGTGAAAGGGGTCTTTCGATCCTGGTGGTCATACTTGGCTTTGGCGGGTTGGCGGGCCTCCGGGAGGAGCCCTTCAAAGGGATCGCGGTAGACGATTCCTATTTACGAAGTCGAAACAGCCAGTGCAATGACGAAATCCCCCTGTTTGCGAATGCCAGTTCATCGCTTCAGATGAGCCTTGCAGTATAGGGGGATGTAGGCACCGTCTGACTGGTATACCTGAAGCACGATTCATGAACACGGCAACGGGACGGGAATAGACGATGGCCATCGCGGGACTCAATGTCTCGGAAGTTTTCGAACTGGCCGTTCTGCTGGTGGCGGTCGGGGCGCTATCGGGGTTTCTCGCCGGCGTGTTCGGAATCGGCGGCGGCGCTATTCTGGTGCCGGTGTTTTATGAGTGTTTTCGCCTGGCCGGGGTCCCGCTCGACGTGCGGATGCCACTCTGCGTCGGCACCTCGCTTGCCATCATCATTCCGACCTCGATCAGTTCCTATCGCGCCCATAACGCCCGCGGCGCCATCGACATGAGCATCCTGAAAGCCTGGTGGCTGCCGGTGTTGATCGGCGTGCTCGCCGGCAGCTTGATCGCGCGCTACGCGCCCGAACGGCTGTTCAAGATCGTGTTCGTGATGGTGGCTTACTTCGCCGCCGCGCGGCTGTTGTCGGCACGCGAAAGCTGGAAGCTCGGCGACGACCTCCCGAAGGGACCGCTGATGCGCGTCTTCGGCCTCTTTGTCGGGCTGCTGGCAACGTTGATGGGCGTCGGTGGCGGGCTATTTGCCAACCTGCTGATGACCTTCTACGGCCGCCCTATACATCAGGGCGTAGCGACCTCATCGGCCATCGCGGTGCTGGTCTCCATTCCCGGCGCGCTCGGTTATATCTACGCGGGCTGGCCGGCGGCCGCGCATTATCCGGACGTGCTGGCGCTGCAATTTCCGTTTGCGCTCGGCTACGTCTCGCTGATCGGCGCGGTGCTGGTAATGCCGACGAGTCTCCTGACCGCGCCGCTGGGGGTCAGGGTGGCGCACGCGCTGTCGAAAAAGACGCTGGAGCGTGCCTACGGGAGTTATCTCTTCATCGTAGGCACGCGCTTTGCGATCAGCCTGTGGAACGGTGGATGACGATGCGCGGTCTCATGCCGCCGGAGCGAGCACGCGCAAACGGTGACCATCCGGGTCGAGCGCGACAAATGTCTGCCCGAACGGCGTCGCCGTCGGCGCCTGCGCGATTTTCAGGCCGCGCGCCTTCCAGGCCTCATGGGTGGCGCGGACCGCATCGGCATCAGCGACGTTGAACACAACTTCCGTTCCGCCGATCTCATGGCCGGCGGGCGGCTCGACGGCTTCCCGCTGCCAAAGCCCGAGCATGGTTTCCTTGCCAAGCGGCAACATTACGAATTTAGGTGAGGCCTGCACAATGGGCCGCTCCAGCAGGTCCTTGTAGAAAGCCGAGCTGGCGCCGGAATTGTTGACATAGAGCACCACGAGATTGAAGTCGGTCACGGGAAGTCTCCTTCGGTCTGGATTGGGGACGGGCGGTCCGGCTCGTCCATCGCCAATCCTTACGGGGTCATCCTGCCAATTTCTGTCAGTATGATTCCGGAGGAGGCTTTTGCTGCGAAATGCGGTCCTGGCTTCGCCATTCGCGGAGCATCGCCAGCCGGCGGCGCGGATAGCGGCTATCAGTGATTTTCAGCGACCGGATCCGGTCGGTGCGGAAATGCCGATAGTCCTGCCGCATTTCGCACCACGCCGCGACCATACGGACGCGTTCAAAAAATCCGAGCGCAAATGGCCAGATCGTGCGGCTGGTGCGATTGTCCTGCTCGTCGCTGTAGGTGATGCGCAGCTTGCGTTCGGTCCGGATGGCTTCGCGAATCGTCGGCAGTTCGGTGTCGCCGGCCGCCGGGCGCTGGAACGGCACCAGCAGGCTTGAGGTTTCCAGGCTCCTTTGCAGATCGTCCGGCAAAACGGCTGCGATCTTTGAAAGGGCATTGCGAGCCGCCTTGCCAAGCGGTTCGTCGGTTTGGGCGGCGACCCAGCGGCCGCCCAGCACCAGCGCTTCGATCTCCTCTTCCGAAAACATCAGAGGCGGCAACATGAAGCCGGGCCGCAGGATGTAACCGACGCCCGGCTCGCCATCGATGTGGGCGCCTTGGGCCTTGAGCGTGTCGATGTCGCGATAGAGCGTGCGAAGGGATATGCCGAGTTCATCGGCCAGCGAAGTTCCGGCCACCGGAAAGCGGTGACGGCGCAGAATCTGGATCAGGTCGAGAAGACGTTGCGCGCGCGACATGCCTATCCCCTCCTGGGGACGCTAACATGTCCTGCTGCTAATTTCTGTCAGCATGACGGAGGCCCGAATAATCAGTCTTTCAGGCGAACCTCGCTGCGGCCCCACATCCGGAAGTCGCCGACACCTTCGATTTCATTTCTATCCGCAAGGTCTCGAAGCCGTGCAGCTAAAATCTCATAATCGATCGAAAGGCCATTTATATTACAGCTGTCGCGTGCTTCGAAGAGAACGCGCAAGACCTTTTTCCAATAAGTCCTTAGAAGAGGAAACAGAATGTCATCGACATCCTTTGCAGTAAGCGGAGGCTCAAGACGAACCTCATCCCAACTCAATTCGCTATCGATGGTCGGGAACTCAGAAACTCTCGTATTCTGGCGCAAGGTCAGGGTATGCATCGTAGATCGGCTTCCAGACATCGGAATTCAGCGCCGCGATAGCCTCGTAGAGCAACTCGCTAAATCTTACTCGCTCTTCCTTGGGAAAGCCGGAGGCAGCTCTAACCGCGCGCTGGAGGGCCTCTTCGGCGTCCTCCAAGTACGAAACAAGCCTTTCTGCCCTGTCTCGGCTTACCACTGCCTCAGCCCCCCTTGCAGTTCGTATCCGGAATTATTTCGCGTAAATATCCTTGTACGTCTCGCGCAGAATGTTCTTCTGCACCTTGCCCATCGCGTTGCGCGGCAGTTCGTCGACCACAAACACCCGCTTCGGCATCTTGAATTTGGCGAGCCTGCCGTCGAGCGCGTGGAGGACCGAGGCTTCGTCGATCTTGGCGCCCTTGTCGCAGACCAGCACCGCGGTGACGCCCTCGCCGAAGTCGGCGTGCGGCACGCCGATCACGGCGGATTCAACCACGCCCGGCATGGCGTCGATCTCGCTCTCGATTTCCTTGGGGTAGACATTGAAGCCGCCGGAGATCACGAGATCCTTGCCGCGGCCGAGAATGTGCACATAGCCCTTGGCGTCGATCTTGCCGAGGTCGCCGGTGATGAAGAAGCCGTCGCTGCGAAATTCGGCCTTGGTCTTTTCCGGCATCCGCCAATAGCCCTTGAAGACGTTCGGGCCCTTGACCTCGATCATGCCGATTTCGTCGGTCCCGAGAACCTTGCCGGTTTCTGGATCGGTGACGCGGGCCGAAACGCCCGGCAGAGCCGGGCCGACCGCGCCGGCGACGCGCTCGCCGTCATAGGGGTTGGACGTGTTCATGTTGGTTTCGGTCATGCCGTAGCGCTCGAGCACGGCGTGGCCGGTGCGGGCGAACCATTCGCGGTGGGTATCGGCGAGCAGCGGCGCCGAGCCCGACACGAACAGCCGCATGTGTTTGGTGGTTTCCTTGTTCAGCGCGGGGTTCTGCAACAGCCGCGTATAGAAGGTCGGCACGCCCATCATCACGGTTGAGCGCGCCATCAACTTGATGATCAGTTCGGGGTCGAATTTCGGCAGGAAGATCATCGCGGCACGTGCGAACAGCGTGACGTTGCTGGCCACGAACAAGCCATGGGTATGATAGATCGGCAGCGCGTGGATCAGGATATCCTTGTCGGAGAAGCCCCAGTAGTCGACCAGCGTCAGCGAATTCGACGCGAGATTATCGTGCGTCAGCATCGCGCCCTTCGACCTTCCCGTGGTTCCGGACGTGTAGAGGATGGCCGCGAGATCGTCGTCCGCGCGCGACAGGGTGGTGAAGGCCGACGAGGCCTTGTCGGCCACCGCCGTCAGCGATCCCTTGCCGTCAGGCCCCAGCGTTTCGACTTTTGCGCCGACCTTGGCTGCGATCGCGGTAATCCCCGCGGCCTTCGACGGATCGCACACCACAAGCGACGGCTCGGCATCGGTGATGAAATATTCGAGTTCGTTGAGCGTATAGGCGGTGTTGAGCGGCAGATAGACCGCGCCGGCGCGCACCGTCGCAAGATAGAGCACGAGCCCCGTCACCGATTTTTCCGTCTGGGCAGCGACGCGGTCGCCCGGCTTCACGCCGCGATCGACCAGCACATTGGCGAGTTGTCCGGCGCGCGCGATCAAATCGCCGTAGCTGACGTGCTTGCCGTCGAGGGTTTCAATCGCCAGGCGGTTTGCATCGTCGAGGTTGTCGAACAGACGGGAAAACAGGTTGGCGTTCCCGATGGTTTTGTGCTGCGCGTTCATGCATGATTCCGATCGTCGAGGCGCGGCGCTTGCGCCGTTATGATCTCATATTGGTCGGGGTTTCACTAGCAAAGAGGCCCTTTACAAGGCAACGGAGACAGTTTGCATGTCAAATAGCGGGAAACGCGTGGCCTGGGTCACCGGGGGCGGCAGCGGGATCGGCGAGGCTGGCGCGGAAGCACTCGCCGCCGACGGCTGGATCGTTGTGGTGTCGGGCCGCCGGCAAGACGCCCTGGATGCGGTGGTCGCGAAAATCGCCAACAGCGGCGGCAAGGCGAAGGCGATCCCGCTCGATGTCAGCATCGCCGCCGACGTTGAAAAGGCCGCAGGCCAGATTCTGGCGGCGTATGGCTGCATCGACCTCCTGGTGAACAGCGCCGGCATCAATGTGCCGAAACGGCGATGGGCGGACATGGAGCTTGAGGGTTGGAACAGGCTGGTTGATGTCAACCTGAACGGCGTTCTGTATTGCATGCGCGCGGTGCTGCCGGCGATGCGGGCGCAACAGGACGGCTGCATCATCAACGTCGCTTCATGGGCCGGCCGCCATGTCTCGAAGATGCCGGGCCCGGCCTACACCACCACCAAACATGCCGTGCTAGCGCTGACCCATTCCTTCAACATGGACGAATGCGTCAACGGCTTGCGTGCCTGCTGCCTGTCGCCGGGCGAGGTGGCAACGCCGATCCTGCAGCAGCGCCCCGTGGTGCCTTCCGCGGATGAGCAGGCCAAGATGCTGCAAGTAGAAGATCTCGGCCGAACCATCGCCTTCGTCGCAAGCCTGCCGCCGCGAGTTTGCGTCAACGAAATCCTGATCAGCCCGACCTGGAACCGGGGGTTTATTCAGACGCCGGCAAACAGGGATTAGCCGGCGTCAGCGTTTAATTTTGAGCCTGACTGGCTGAGATTTGTTGAGGCGCGATTTCTACATTTTCTTGAATAAATCGTTGCCGGTCTGCCGCTGGATACCTCTGTAGTACAGGATCCACGAGGTCGGCATCTGAGAACCGGCCACGTGGCCCCTCCAGATCGTCACCGTATCGCATTCTGTGAAACTGACGACAAAGGTAATTGCCCCGTTCGGGAGGATGGTGCCGCCTGTCACAGGATATGGAATGTTCTGGCATTGAAATCCCGCGGCACGGTTGATGAACGTGCCATCAAAGTGGTTCCCATTCACGAATCCGACGCTCAGCGTCGACGTCCTCTGATTAACCCAGGTGGAAAACGACGGAAGAACCTGCGCTGACGCCGCCAGCGGCGTCAGCAGCAAAATTCCGAGAGCCAGAAAAATTCGCGAACCGAGTTTCATCATATTGCGATCTCCTGCTTGAGGGGCGAGGAGCAAAGCCTAACGTATAAGTAGTATTCAATAAATATGTTATTATAGGTTGATAGCCAATTCATGCTCGCCGGGCGAGGTGGCAACGCCGATCCTGCAGCAGCGCCCCGTGGTGCCTTCCGCGGATGAGCAGTCCAAGATGCTGCAAGTAGAAGATCCCGACCGCACCATCGCCTTCGTCGCAAGCCTGCCGCCGCGGGTCTGCGTCAACGAAATCCTGATCAGCCCCACGTGGAACCGGGGTTTTATCCAGACGCCGGCAAACAGGGATTAACCAAACTGTCACACAGACCGTCGGAAATGCCGCGTTTTTTTGCCGTATTCGGCCGGAAAGGCGGTTTACGTATCTGCTGGCGGATAGTTTCAGGAATCCAGAAGAATTTTGTTCGAAACCGACCGCAAAAACCCCCCGTAGCTCGGGCCAACGACGACGAAGTCAACCCCTATCGTTGCCGTTACCCCTCACCGGCCGCGGATGTCCGCGAGCCACATCAGTCATTCGGGAGACTTTTCAATGTCCAAGCGTATTGCTTTGCTTTCTGCTGTTGCCTTCGGTGCTCTTGCCCTGTCGGCGACGATTGTTGCGCCCGTCAGCGCACAAGAAAAGACCGTCATGGTCGGCGGCGCCGCGATGTTCCCCTCCAAGAACATCATCCAGAACGCCGTGAATTCGAAGGACCACACCACGCTCGTCGCGGCGGTGAAGGCCGCCGGCCTCGTCGAGACCCTGGAAGGCAAGGGACCGTTCACGGTTTTCGCGCCGACCAACGCTGCCTTCGGCAAGCTGCCGGCTGGCACGGTCGAGACCCTCGTGAAGCCTGAGAACAAGGCGACCCTCACCAAGATCCTCACCTACCATGTCGTCGCCGGCAAGCTCGAAGCTTCCGACCTGACCGATGGCAAGACGCTCAAGACCGTTGAAGGCGAACAGCTGACGGTGAAGAAGTCGGACGGCAAGACCTGGATCGTTGATGCGAAGGGCGACACTGCCGCCATCACCATCACGAACGTCAACCAGTCGAACGGCGTGATCCACGTGATCGACACCGTCTTGCTGCCGGCCTCCTGAGGTCCAGCGCGGACGCACGTCCCGATACCCTTCCTATCGGGATGAGCACGGCGAGCCGGGGAAGCCCGGCTCGCTTTTTTGTGACCACAGATCGCCAGTGCACGCCATGCGTGCCTTGATACGCGTCTTGGCAGCGCGAAAGGGTTCTGGCAGTAACGAAATTCCGGTATTCGGCGTATGGCGTATATGGAGCGCAGGCTTTAACCGACGGGAACATCATGTCCAGCCTTGCAGTCACCGAGGGACGTACCGCACCAGCCCCAACCACCTCGAAGGTCATTCAACCGGGCTGGGTGCGGGTGATGCACTGGATCAACGCGGTCGCGATCATCCTGATGATCATGTCGGGATTGCAGGTCTACAACGCCTCGCCGTTGTTCCGCTCGCTCACATTTACCAAGACGATCACGTTGGGCGACTGGCTCGGCGGCGCACTGCTCTGGCACTTTGCGGCGATGTGGCTGTTGATGATCAACGGCCTCGCTTATCTCATCACTGGTTTCGCAACCGGGCGCTTCAAGAAGAAGCTGTTTCCGATCTCGCCGCGCGGTGTGATCTCCGATGCCTTCGCGGCGATGACCTTCAAGCTATCACACGATGACCTGAGCAAGTACAATCAGGTGCAGAAAGTGCTCTATGCCGGGATCATTCTCGTCGGCATCTTCATTGTGCTTTCGGGTCTGTCGATGTGGAAGCCGGTGCAGCTCCACTATCTTGTGGCGCTATTCGGCGGATACGATATCGCGCGTTATGTCCACTTCTTCTGCATGTCGGCGATTGTCGCCTTCATGGCGATCCATGTGCTTCTGGCGCTTCTGGTGCCGAAGAGCCTGCGCGCCATGATTATCGGCCGCTGAATAGAGGTAAGGGAGAAAGCTCATGGGCCGACTTCGGAAGCTTCTGATCCCGGGCGTCGACAACAAGTTGTTGATCAAGGATGCGACGAAGGTGATGCCGGATCTGGCGCGCCGGCGCTTCATCTCCGGCGGCGCGAGCCTGGGCGCGTTGACGCTCCTGACCGGCTGCGATGTCTGGGACTCTTCCTCGGCCGAGGAGATGCTCAAGAAGGTTTCGAAGTTCAACGACGCCGTGCAGGCGTTTATCTTCAACCCCGACGCGCTGGCGCCGACCTTCCCGGAAAGCGCGATCACCAAGCCGTTCCCGTTCAACGCCTATTACGAACTCGACGACGCGCCCGAGGTCAACGGCAGCGACTGGAAGCTCGAGGTGAGCGGTCTGGTCGAGAACAAGAAGTCCTGGACGCTGGAGGAGCTCTACAAGCTGCCGCAGGTCAAGCAGGTGACGCGCCATATCTGCGTCGAAGGCTGGAGTGCGATCGGAAGCTGGACCGGAACGCCGCTGAGCTATTTCCTCAAGCTGATCGGTGCCGATACAAGCGCGAAATATTGCTGGTTCCAGTGTGCCGACAAGGAAGGCTACAACTCGCCGCTCGACATGCGCACCGCGCTGCATCCGCAAACCCAGATGACGTTCAAATTCGCTGACGAAATCCTGCCGCGCGCCTACGGCTTTCCCATGAAGATCCGTGTTCCGACCAAGCTCGGCTTCAAGAATCCGAAATATGTGATCTCGATGGAGGTCACCAACGACTACAAGGGCGGCTTCTGGGAAGACCAGGGCTATAATTCGTTCAGCGGAAGCTAGCTATCCCGCGGCGACCCCTCGGGCGCCCCTCGCGAGCCTTCGCTGAAACGCCGCCGCCACAGCTCCGAGCGCGAGCAGCAACGCCGACGCATTCAATGCATAGGACAGGTTGCCAAAAGCGTCGGTGACGGCGCCGACCGCGGTCGGGCCCAGCGTCTGGCCTATTCCGAATGCGATGGTCATGGCCGCAATCCCCTTGGGCCAGGCCGATGGCGGCGAGTTGAAGCGCACGAAGGCGGTGGTCGATCCCACGATCGCGAAGAAGGAAACGCCGAACACCAGTGCCGATACGGTCAACAGCAACACCGAATGGCCGAACAGCGGCAGCGCGGCGCCGATCGCGTTGACGCCGAGGATGATGGCAGTGGAGAGCCCGCCATTGTCGCGCGCCAGCAAACGCTGCCACACCCACGGCGTGACAAATGCGCTCAGGCCGATCAGGCACCAAAAGGCGCTTTGAGCGGCCGCGCCGCCGCCGGCGTCGCGGATATAGGCAATCATGAAGGTCATGTAGGCGATATATCCTGCGCCAAACAGGAAATATCCGGCGAGGTAAATCAGGATCGGCCCGAGGGGAAAGCGCGCCGGCTTGGCGGCATCGAGCCCGGTGTCGGCGTCGATCGGCGCGGTCAGCAACGGGATCGACAGCGCGGCCGACAGCAGCGTCATCGCCCACCACACGATCCACCACGATCCCGGGCCGAAGACCTGCAACACGAACGGCGCGATCAAGCCGGATGTCAGGATGCCGAATCCGGGCCCGGCATAAAACAGGCTCAGCAGGAAACTGGCCCGTGCCGGATGCGATTGGGCGATTTGCGCCGCCAACGCCGCGCCCGCGACAAAAGTGAGCGCGGCGCCAACGCCCACCAGCAGGCGGGCAAAGCTCAAGACGACGAGATTGCCGGAGAGGGCGCTTAGCGCCAGCGCAAGAATACAGGCCAGCGTCCCCCAGCGGATGGAAGCGGAAAGCCCCAACAGTCGGATCAACCGAGCGGCCAGCAGCGCGCCAACGAGATAGCCGGCCGCGTTGATCGTATTCATGAAGCCGGCCACGGAATACGACCAGCCCAGCGTGTCGCGCATGTCCGGCAGCACCAGCGAATAGGCGAAACGGCCGATTCCCAGTCCGATGATGGGCGCCAGCGACAGAATCAGGATCAGCCGTGCCGGGTGCGCCTGCCGGGGGGAAGGTTCGGAAAGGGTCACGTCAAGCTCCTCGCGGGGCCAATGTGGCAAGGCCAGCCGCCGTTGCACAGGCGCTCGGAGGGCAATGGTGTCTTGCCATCCGTGCAACGCCGCATTAGCACTCCGCGCGCATCAGCTATTTCCCAAAAAGGCATTCGACCATGGCGACCCACAAACTGCTGCTTCTTCCCGGCGACGGCATTGGCCCCGAAGTGATGGCGGAGGTGAAGCGCCTGATCGCCTGGATCGATGCGCAGGGCATCGCGCATTTTACGACCGAAGAAGGGCTGGTCGGCGGCGCCGCCTATGATGCGAGCCAGCAAAGCATAACGGACGCGACCATGGCACAGGCGAGTTCAGCCGATGCCGTGATCTTCGGCGCGGTCGGCGGGCCGAAATGGGACAGTGTTCCCTATGACGCGCGGCCCGAGGCGGGGCTGCTGCGGCTGCGCAAGGATCTCGGTCTATTTGCCAACCTGCGGCCGGCGGTCTGCTATCCGGCGCTGGCGGAGGCCTCGAGCCTGAAGCGCGAGATCGTCGAAGGTCTCGACATCATGATCGTCCGCGAGCTCACCGGCGGGGTGTATTTCGGCGAGCCCAAGACCATCACCGATCTCGGCAACGGCCAGAAGCGCGCCGTCGATACGCAAGTCTACGACACCTATGAAATCGAGCGCATCGCGCGCGTCGCCTTTGATCTCGCGCGCAAGCGCCGCAACAAGGTGACCTCGATGGAAAAACGCAACGTGATGAAATCCGGTGTGCTCTGGAACGAGGTCGTCACCCAGGTTCACGGCCGCGAATACAAAGATGTCCAGCTCGAGCACCAGCTCGCCAATTCCGGGGGCATGAATCTGGTGAAGGCGCCGAAGCAGTTCGACGTCATCGTGACGGATAACCTGTTCGGCGACATGCTGTCGGATATCGCGGCGATGCTGACCGGCTCGCTCGGCATGCTGCCGTCGGCTTCGCTCGGTGAAATCGATGCCAAGAGCAAAAAGCGGAAATCGTTGTTCGAGCCCGTTCACGGTTCGGCGCCCGATATCGCGGGCAAGGGGCTCGCCAATCCGATCGCGATGATCTCGTCATTCGGAATGGCGCTACGCTATTCCTTCGACCTCGGTGCGCTCGCCGACAAGGTCGACGCCGCGATCGCAGCCGTGCTCGCCAAGGGAATGCGCACCGCGGACATCAAATCCGAAGGCACCACGGCAGTATCGACGACGCAAATGGGCGATGCGATCCTGAAGGAGCTGCAGGCGCTGCACAGCTAGACGCATACCAACGATGGTCCCTGCGTTTGCAGAGACCATAAGCAAACAGGCGTCTTCAAATCTCAGTAGGGAAGCGGAATCCGTGACGAATAGCCGCCCATATCCGAAGGCGGGTTGAGCGGCGTGCGGTCGATCGGGCGGTTGTTGTTCTCGCGCGCAAATGACGGATAACCGAGTTCCGGCGGGAATGCGTAGTCGGTGAACTTGCGGTCGCCGGGCAGGACCTCGACACCGGCATCGAGCCAGGAGCGCTTGGTCACGTAGATGCGGGTGTTGCCCTGCTGGTAGGACACGTTCGGGCCATTGGCTCCGTAATAGGGGCGGCCGCGATTGTCATATTGCCGCTTGGCTTGCTTCTGGCCCTGGGTGGGCGTGGAGGTTTGGGCGTCGGCCGGAGAGGCAGCGAAACCGATAGCGCCGATGGCGAGCGCGGCAAACAACACCGCAACTTTGTTCGCGGCTGGAATTACCGCTGGAATTCTTTGGGTCATCGGGTCCTCTTCAGGCAAGCGCAAGTGTGCGCCTTGTTTTCGGGTTCATTCTAGCGCGCGGGGCTACTGTCACAAGGTCAAACGGGCCACAGTCAGAGAGAATAATGAGCGATGGCGCGAAAAGTCGCATGGAAACCAGTGCCTTGAGAGGGCGGCGATTAGAGTGGGCCGCGCAAATGAGGCTTTTCGGCGTTGGTGACCCAATCCACCGAGAGGGTCCGGGCAGGCCCGCAGCCGACGCGCTTCAGGTCGGCGTGGGCGAACAGCTCGGCCAATTTGGGCTCGTTGCCAGACGCCAACAGGTTTAGCCGGTCGAGCATGCAGCCAATCGCGGACTGCCGTGCGGCTGGCGTAATTCCCTGGCACGACCATCCGGAAATCTGCAACGCCGGGTCGCCAAAACGCTTGATGAAACCAAGGCAGGAGCTCGCAGCATCCAGGCGGCCGGGATGGCGAAGCAGCGCTACGGTGCCGAATTTGGTGTCGATGACGCCGGCAGCTTCGAGGGGTGCCCGGGCCGCTTGACCATCTTCGCTCGCCAGGCGTGCCGCAAGGTCGGCGGTCGGCGGCTCGGATGGGTCGAATTCGCCGCCGGGGCGGTAGATTTCGAGCTCCGCCACGGGCTTTTCCCCGGGCGAACCCCAGTGGAAGACGTCCTTGCGGCCGCCTTCCGGATGCCGGAATATCTCGTAAACCTCGGATTTTTCTAGAGTTTCTAGCGCGCTCACGGCAAAGGCCGGACGTGAGCGCGGCACTAGCGTAAAGCCTGGTTGGCCGGCCGGCTCGAGAGCGTCGGCATCGAGCCGCAACTGATCCCAGAAGCTCATGCTGACGATGGCAAAAAGGGCGAGCGCCCCCACATAGGCGATCAGGCGCGCCAACGTTGCACAGCATTCGTCGGCAAAGCTCGTCAGTGCCGGATGAATGTGGAAACGAGAATCTGGATTGGATTGCATCAGGGGCCCGGGCGCCGAAAGACGCGGAAACCCCCGTCTAACGTTGTCTTAACGGCGTTTCTCGCATAGAAGCGCTGGCGCTTTTCTTTCCCCGGCTCGCGGGAGATGGGCTTATTTCTTCGGAGAGTGAACGATGGGTTACAAAGTCGCAGTGGTCGGCGCGACCGGCAATGTGGGGCGGGAAATGCTCAACATTCTGGACGAGCGCAAATTCCCTGCTGATGAGGTCGTGGCGCTGGCCTCACGCCGCAGCATGGGCGTTGAAGTCTCCTATGGCGACCGCACCCTGAAAGTCAAAGCCCTCGAGCATTACGATTTCTCCGACGTCGATATCTGCCTGATGTCGGCGGGCGGCTCGGTGTCGAAGGAATGGTCGCCGAAGATCGGCGCCGCCGGCACCGTCGTCATCGACAATTCTTCGGCCTGGCGGATGGACCCGGACGTGCCGCTGATCGTGCCCGAGGTCAACGCGGACGCAGTCTCAGGCTTCACCAAGAAGAACATCATTGCGAACCCGAACTGCTCGACCGCGCAACTCGTGGTGGCGCTCAAGCCGCTGCACGATGCGGCGGTGATCAAGCGCGTCGTGGTTTCCACCTACCAGTCGGTGTCTGGCGCCGGCAAGGATGCGATGGACGAATTGTTCACGCAGACCAAGGCCGTCTACACCAACAGCGAACTGGTCAACAAGAAATTCCCCAAGCGTATCGCCTTCAACGTCATCCCCGAGATCGACGTGTTCATGGAGGACGGCTACACCAAGGAAGAGTGGAAGATGATGATGGAGACCAAGAAGATTCTTGATCCCAAAATCAAGCTGACCGCGACCTGCGTGCGCGTACCGGTTTTTGTCGGCCATTCGGAAGCCGTCACCATCGAGTTCGAGAATCCGATCTCGCCGGACGAGGCGCGCAACATCCTGCGCCGCTCGCCCGGGTGCCTCGTCATCGACAAGCACGAACCCGGCGGCTATGTCACGCCTTACGAGGCGGCCGGCGAGGACGCCACCTATATCAGCCGCATTCGCGCGGATCCGACGGTGGACAATGGCATCGTGCTGTGGTGCGTGTCGGACAACCTGCGCAAGGGCGCCGCGCTGAATGCGATCCAGATCGCTGAGGTCTTGATCAACCGCAAACTGATCAGCGCCAAGAAAAAAGCCGCGTAAAGGCGGCGCAAGGCAGGCCGTACGGGATGAGGGAGCCGGATCGCAATGACCGAACAACCAGCTCCCTATCAACCGAATCCCAAACTTAAGCGCGTCGAGCACGCCTTCGAAAGCATTCTGTTCAACAGCCGCTGGCTGATGGCGCCGTTCTATCTCGGCCTCGTCATCTGCCTCGCCGTGATGTTGTTCAAATTCTTTGCGAAGCTGTGGGAGTTCATCCTCCATGCGCCGGTTGCCACGGAAGCCGATATCATCCTCGGTGCGCTCAGCCTGATCGACGTCTCGCTGGTCGGCAATCTGATTCTGATCGTGGTGTTTTCGGGTTACGAGAATTTCGTCTCGCGGCTCAACCCGGGCGACCACCCCGACTGGCCGGAATGGATGACCAAGGTCGATTTTGCGGGTTTGAAGCAAAAGATGCTGGCTTCGATCGTGGCGATTTCAGCGATCCAGGTCTTGAAGGCCTTTATGAGCATCGACACGGTCTTCGAACCGCAAAAACTGGCCTGGCTGGTCGGCGTGCATCTGGTTTTCGTGATTTCGGCGGTGATGCTGGCTCTTTCCGACCGCTGGGGCAGCGATCACGCGAGCAAATAGCTACTCGCTAACTGGCGCTCAGAAATTCTTTCGTCGCCGGATCGAGCACGAACAGCAGTCCTTCGGCCACACCGAAATAGGCGCCATGCACGCGCATGTCGCCGCGCTCGACCGCATTGCGTACGAAGGGGAATGTCATCAGGTTTTCCAGGCTGCGGAATACCGCAGCCTTTTCGATCCGCTCGACGAAATGCTGCATGGTTTCATGGCTGCGCTGCTCGACGACCTCGCCGGGCTTGATGAACATCGCCATCCACTTGCCGATGAAATCGCCCGGCGACAGCGGTTCGATCTTGTCGATGAAGGCGCGGATACCGCCGCATTGGGCGTGGCCAAGCACCACGATATTTTTCACGCGCAGTACGTTGACAGCATATTCGAGCGCCGCCGAGACACCGTGTGCGCCCTCGTCGGGTTGGTAGACCGGCACGAGGTTGGCGATGTTGCGTACCACGAACAATTCGCCGGGGCCGGCATCGAAGATCACTTCCGGCGATACCCGGGAATCGCAGCATCCGATCACCATCACTTCCGGCGATTGGCCGCGCTCGGACAATTCGCGATAGCGCGATTGCTCGGTCGGCAGCCGCTGTGACCGGAAGGTCCGGTAACCGTCAAGGAGGTGTTGCGGGAACGGGGACATCTTGATTGCTAACCATATGCCATAGGCCGGGACAAGGCTTTCGAACGCCAGGTTGAAATGTTAAGCCGTGGCCGGAAAAAATCACGCTTAAACAATAGGCCGATGACGGCTCCGGTTTCGTCCGTCACGAGCTCCTTTAAAAGGAACGGGAAAATGACCCATCCGCGCCGCAGCCTTTTGTTCATGCCCGGGTCGAACGCGCGGGCGCTGGAAAAAGCGCGCGTCCTCGCGGCGGATGTCGTCATCCTCGATATTGAGGATTCCGTGGC
>CAVVZW010000040.1:0-11700 GCA_963752265.1 uncultured Alphaproteobacteria bacterium | reverse complement strand
CCCACGTTGCCGTGATCGGTTACGTTTGATGCCTCACGCCGCCGCAAAAATGGATATAATCGGACCATCAACAAAATGGCAGGTCATCCATCCATGAACGCTCCCGAACGCAATCCTTTGGCACCAATCGATCCCGTAAAACTCGATCGGCTCGCGGAAGTCGCCATCAAGGTCGGACTTCAGCTCAAGCCTGGGCAGGACCTGTTGATGACGGCTCCCACTGTCGCGCTGCCATTGGTGCGCAAGGTTGCCGAACACGCCTATAAGGCCGGTGCCGGCCTTGTGACGCCGATTTTTTCTGACGACGTTGTCACGCTCGCGCGCTACCGGTTTGGCCACGAAGCAGGTTTCGATCGCGCCGCAGACTGGCTTTACGATGCGATGGGCAGGGCTTTCGACGCCAATACCGCGCGGCTTGCTATCGTCGGGGACAATCCGATGCTGTTGGCTGACGAGGACCCCGTAAAGGTCGCGCGCGCCAGCAAGGCCAATTCCGTCGCCTACAAGCCTGCGCTGGAGCGCATCGTCAATTTCGACATCAACTGGAACATCATCGCTTATCCGTCGCCGTCCTGGGCGAAACTGGTTTTTCCCGGCGATGAGGAGAGTGTGGCTGTCGAAAAACTCGCGGAAGCGATTTTCTCGGCCTCGCGGGTCGATCGCGAGGATGCGATTCCCGCCTGGCAGGCGCATAATGCGGTGCTACGCGAGCGGACCGAATGGCTGAACGGGCAGCGGTTCGATGCCTTGCACTACACCGGACCGGGCACCGACCTGACTATCGGCCTTGCTCACGGTCACGAATGGCAGGGCGGGGCTTCGACGGCCAAGAATGGCGTCACCTGCAATGCCAATATTCCGACAGAGGAAGTGTTCACTACGCCACACGCCCGGCGGGTGTCCGGCCATGTCGTCAGCACCAAGCCGCTGTCGTATCAGGGCTCGCTGATCGAAGGCATCGCGGTGCGCTTCGAGGAAGGACGCATCGTCGAGGCAAAGGCAACGCGGGGCGAGGAAGTTCTTAACAAGGTTCTCGATACGGACGAAGGCGCGCGCCGTCTCGGCGAAGTGGCGCTGGTGCCGCATTCGTCGCCGATCTCAAAGAGCGGGTTGTTGTTCTTCAATACCCTGTTCGACGAGAATGCGGCTTGCCACATTGCGCTCGGCCAGTGCTATTCGAAGTGCTTCGTCGACGGGGCGGCTCTCACTCCGGAGCAGATCGCGGCGCAAGGCGGCAATTCCAGCCTGATCCACATCGACTGGATGATCGGTTCCGACAAGATCGACATTGACGGTCTTTATGCCGACGGCAGGCGCGTGCCGGTATTCCGGAAGGGCGAGTGGGCCTGAATTGTCAGGTCAGCCTCGTCGATAGGGGTTGCGCCGGTCGGATTGTTACGGGCGCGCTAAGGAAAGCTTAAAAGATTGTTATTAGCTTGGCGTCGAACGTCGCCGGGCTAAAGCCCGATGCATTTTAAGCAGGTTTTCGGGTTCTCTGAGGGCGAAGATGGCTTTGATTGAAACGACCAACCTCGTCGTCAACCTGACGCCGAAGCCGATCGAGCCCTCCTGGATCATCGAAGGTAATCCGGTCGCGCAGTGGTGTATGCTCTCAAAGAGCGCCGATGGCCTCGCCTCTACCGTTGTGTGGGAGTGCAGTGAAGGCAGGTTCCACTGGTACTACGATTTCGATGAAACGATCATGATTCTTGAGGGCTCGATCGTGTTGGAAAGCGACGCGATGCGCCCGACCCGTTATGGCCCCGGCAGTGTGATCTTCTTCCGGAACGGCGCCCATGCCCGTTGGCATGTCGAAGGCCGCGTCCGTAAGCTCGCCTTTTGCCGGACGACCCAACCCTTCGTGTTCGGCTTTGCGATGCGCGTCTTCAACAAGATCAGGCGCACGCTGATGCCGTCGGGTAAGCGGACGACGCCGAGCCTCGCCTCGACCTGAATTCAGCGTTCCGCCCGATACAATTGCGCTATTGCGGTGATGTTGAGCGCCGCAAGACCCTTCGATTTCGCCTCCGCGAAACATTCGTGGCCGGCTTTTGTCATCGGGAGGATGGCGCCCGGTTGATCCAACAGATATGCAAAATCTTTTTCGACGAGATCAACCGGAAATAGTGGCGCATCCGATTTCGCCTGGATCAGCGCCAGCGCCCCCTTGGCGGCCGGACTGGTGACAGGAAGCGAGGTGAGGGCCTCCGTCACCGCGGCCGGATCGCAATCCGATTTTTTTAGCAACGCCAAAAGCTCCGCGAGCGCGGCGACCTGGATACCGAACAGCGCATTGACCGCGAGCTTCAACATGGCCCCGGCTCCGACCGGCCCGACATGATGGGCCGCGCTGCCGAGTGCCGAGAATACTTCCTTGGCCCGACCGAAAATGTAGGCGTCACCGCCGACGAGATGGATCAATTGGCCCGCGTCGGCCTGCGGGCGCGAGCCAACCACCGGCGCGTCAAGGAAGTCGGCTCCCGTCTGCTGAACCTTTGCGGCGAGTTCTTTGACCCAGGTGGGCGTCAGCGTACTGGACTCGATGGCGATTGCGCCGGGCTCGAGTCCCTTCATGGCGCCGTCCTGCCCGTCGTACCAGACGGTGCGCGAGGCCTCGTTGTCTCGAACCATTGCGATAATGATCTCGGCACCCTCGGCTGCCGCGCGAGGCGTCTTGCCGTGCACAGCGCCGGCGTCCACCAGATCGCGCAGCGGTCCGGCGGACCTGTTGTAGACGCTTACGCTATGGCCCGCGCGCAGCAAGCGCGCCGCCATCCGGCTTCCCATTGCGCCGAGCCCCAATACAGCTATGCGCATGGTTCAGGCCGCTTCGACGAACTTGAGGATGTCGGACTTGGCCCGATCGACGTTGGAAGCGACCGTTGCGGCATCCGCGGTGGTAGCTTCGGTCGGGATCACGGTGACGTCAGAAACGCCGAGAAAGCCGAAGAGAAATTTCAGATAGGGCGTGACGAAATCCGCTCCCGCCAGCGCACCGCCGTAGCCGCCGGCGCCGAAGGCGGCGACAACGACGACCCGCCTGGCCTTTACCAGCCCCGTGAAATTCACCCCGTCATAGGAAAAGGTGCGATTGATCCGGACGATCTGGTCGATCCACGATTTCAGCGCCGAAGGCACTGTGAAATTGTACATCGGCGTCGCAATCAGGATGGTGTCGGCGTTGTTGATCTCCTCGATCAATTCATCCGACAAGGCGACGGCCCCCTTCAGATTGGCGTCGAGTTGTTCGGCCGGCGCGTAGAAGCCGGCAATGGTTGTCTCATGAATATGCGCGATCGGGTTCGCCGTCAGGTCTCGCCGTGTCACCTTGGCGCCGGGAAAGCGATCGGACCACGCGTTTTCGAACGCATCCGCCAGGTTGCGTGAATGCGATCCGTCACGTCTTGAACTCGAATCAATACGAAGAAGTGTCGGCATTATCATCTCCAGCAAGGGTGGGCCGTTGCGGCCCGAAAGATCTGCGCGGTTCTTAGGTAAAGGCTGACGCGCCTGGCACTATCCCGAGAGGTTGCACGATGCTGATGCGGGGAAAGCACGAATGGGGCACCCCCAGCCGTCCAACTTGCATTTTCTCACCTGCGAGAGCATCTGATGCGCGAATGGATATCGAAACCTTGAGGATTTTCGTGCGGGTGGCGCAGCGCGGCAGCTTTGCCGTCGTGGCGAGGGATTGCGGCTCCGATCCGTCCTCGATTTCCCGGGCGATCGCCACCCTCGAAGACGAGCTTCAGGTCCGCCTGCTTCAGCGCTCGACACGGCGGATGACGCTGACGGAAGCAGGAGAAAAATACCTGGCCCGTGTTGAGCCATTGCTGGAAGGGCTTGATCGGGCCAGAGATGATGCCTTGACGACCAGCGCGGCGCCGATCGGTACCATCCGCATGACAGCGTCTTTCGCTTTCGGGCAGAAACGGATTGTACCGCTGTTGCCGAAATTACGGGATGCCTTTCCCGATCTCGGCATCGATCTCGTGCTGAGCGATACTAACCTCGATCTGGTGTCCGAAGGCATCGATCTTGCGGTTCGGCTCGGCCCCAGCCGCGATTCCGCGCTGATAGGAGTCAAACTGACCGATACGAGATATCGCGTCTGCGCAAGTCCGGCCTATCTGGCTAAGGTGGATCAGCAAAAACGGCCCTTGACGGTGCCGCCGGATCTCGCCGCGCATCGTTGCCTGCTGTTGAGCCTTCCCGAATTCCGCTCTCGATGGCTGTTTCGAGGCGACAGCGGGATAGTAAGCGAGATTCCGATCAACGGTGATGTCCTGATCTCGAACCCGCTCGGGATCCTGACTTGCGCCATTGAAGGCATGGGGCCCGCTTTGCTCGTGGATTGGCTTATCAGGGATGAACTGGCCAAAGGAACGCTCGTCGATCTCTTCCCGGACTATGAAGCGACGGCGACCGATTTTGAGACCGCCGCGTGGCTGCTTTACCCAAGCCGAACCTACCTTCCCCGCAAGGTGCGGGTGGTGATCGATTTCCTGCGTCAGGAATTTAGCCAGAGCACGGTCTAACGATCAACCGAGCTTCAGCCGGTAGACATCTGTCGCCGTTCCTGAAAACAGCGCGGCTTTCTCCGTTTCGCTATAACCAGCCACGATACGCTTGAAAGCGTTGAAGATCACCTGATAGCTGCACTGGCCTTTGTCGGGTGGAAAATTGCTCTCGAACATCGCGCGTTGCGGACCGAACGCCTCGATACATGTCTCTATATATGGCTGCCATGCCGCGGCGAGATCTTCCGACGACGGCGGCATCGCGCGCTCGTGAAAATCATAGCCGAGCAGGCACATCGCGAGTCCGCCGAGCTTCACCACGACATTGGGACATTTGGCGATCGCGCGGATCGAGGCCTTCCAGGTCGTAAAAATTTCCTCACGGCGGTTGGCATATTGGCCAGTACCGGCCGGCCCGCCGCAATGGTCGAGCACGATTTTCGTATCGGGGAAAGCGCGCGCGAGTTCAGTGAGTTCACCGAGCTGCGGATGAAACAGCCACGCGTCGAAGCTCAATCCGAGCGGCGCGAGATGCGCAAAGCCTTTCCGGAATGTGGAATCGAGCAAGAGGCCCTTTGGCCGCGTCGCATACATATGGGCGACGTCGGGATCGGAATCCCACGCGACCGAATGTCGGATGCCGCGGAAACGGCCTTGGCCCGCTGATATTTCGGCCTCGAGCACCGCACGGGCATCTTCACCCAACAGGAGATTGACGTGACCGACAATGCCCGCGCAGACCGCCGCCGGTCCGTAGCCGCCGCTTGCGCTCATCGCAGCCGCACCATTGGCGAATTCAACCTCGCCCACGGGACGAAATGCGTCCGGCCCCTTCGCACGGTACATCGAACGCGCCTCGACATAGACGGTTGCGATGACGTTGTGGCCGGAGGCGATGTCGGAGGTGATTTCCTCGATCAGATACCGCTGGCCGCCGCGATCCCACAGATGATGATGAGGATCGACAATCGGACGGGCAGGGTCGAGCACTTCTTCCTGGCGCTGGGCAAGCCAGTCAGGTCGCGGATCGGCATAAAGGCCGCTTTTGGTGGAAGGCAATGAGCTGGCGACCATGAACTTTCTCCCCCGGCATTTTTGTTGGAACTAGACGCCGCGAAGGATGATGACGGTCGGCGCTGCCGGCAAGGTCTCCCGCGATATCGTCAAGCTGCGCTCGGTCCGCTCATCGATCTCGAATTGCTGGCCGATCTTGCGCATGAATTCGTCGAGCGGGGTAGCAAAGCGATGCATCGGCAGCACGACGGAAGCGCGCAATCGTCGCGTGATCTCGGAGACGCCGTCGAGCGACATAGTATAGGCGCCGTCGATCGGCACCATCACGATATCGAGCCGGCCGATCGCCGCGAAATGGCTGTCGTCGAGCTTGTGGTGCAGATGACCGAGATGCCCGATGCAGAGACCGGCGACTTCGAAAATGAAGATGGAATTGCCGTCCTTGATCATCTCGCCGCTGGAATCGTCCATGAAGTAGCGGCGGATATCGGTGGTCACGTTGCGGATGAGAACGTCGCCGATACGCTCATTTATTCGGGCGGGGCTGCCGTCGTCGTTCCACCCGTGCAGGACATGAGGAATGCGGGGGTCGGGAAACAGGCTGTAGTGCGTACTGTGGGCGCGGTTCATCGTGACGACATCGGGCAAGCGGCCCGTGGTATAGGCGCCGCTGAAATCGGTTGCGATCCGCACACCGCCGGGTGTGTCGATGTAATAGGTCGAATGGCCGGCATAGGTGATCGTGACCTCTTCGGTCGTCGCCGCCACCTGGCGCAGCGACACTGGCATCGCGCGGGGCGGTGTTTGCGCCATGGCCACGCACTCGCTGCCATGGGAAGCATCCTGTGCGGCAGCCATTGAGATCGGCAAGCCCAACAGGCCAAGGACGAGGACAGTAACTCGCAATATCAGAGACATGTAACCGCGTGCGTTTAGACGACACGGCATCCTAACGCCGAATCGGCGAAACGTCATGATGGCGACGGTGCATGTCTGGGCTGATCACACATAAGGATACGCGACGATTTGAATTACCGCTGACGCACTTTCTGGTTAGATTGGCGGGGATCGCCGCGCGTTCGTTGTCGATCCAGGAGCTGTCATGTCAGAGTTTGTCGATCGGCGGCACGTCCTTGCATTTGGTGCTGTCTTAACCGGAGGTTTTGCCATGGAGTTTGGTCAGGCCCGTGCCGCCGGTAGCGGTTCAGGGCAAGCAGCTGCGTCCCCAGGCGTGGCCTCGTCTCGCCGCCTGGAACCGCTTCGTTCCGTCGAGGCCGGTGTCCTCAATATTTCCTATTACGAGGCAGGGCCAGCAGATGGCCCGCCCGTGGTGCTCTTGCATGGGTTTCCCTTTGACATTCACTCTTATGTTGACGTTGCCCCGATGCTGGCGGCCAAGGGATGCCGCGTCATCGTCCCCTATCTGCGCGGTTACGGCCCGACCCGCTTTCTGGATTCCAAAACGCCGCGCTCCGGCGAACAGGCGGCCATCGGCGCCGATCTGATCGCGCTGATCGATGCGCTCGGCATCCAGCGCGCGGTCTTCGCCGGTTATGACTGGGGCGGACGCGCGGCCTGCGTTGGCGCTGCGCTATGGCCCGACCGCTGCGCGGGGCTTGTGACCGTGAACGGCTATCTGATCCAGAACATCGCGCGCGCGATGATTCCGGCGACACCGATGCATGAGGTTGCGTACTGGTATCAATATTATTTCCAGATCGAACGTGGGCGCGCGGGCCTTGCCGCCAACCGGCGCGAGATCGCGAAGATCTTGTGGCGGCAATGGTCGCCGAACTGGCATTTCGACGATGCGACCTTCGAGCGGACTGCGCTGGCCTTTGATAATTCTGACTATGTCGATGTCGCGATCCACAGTTACCGTCATCGCTACGGCCTGGCCGAGGGCGATCCCCGCTATGCCGATCTGGAGCGCCGCTTGGCGGCGCAACCCGCGATCACGGTTCCGGCGATTACGCTCGACGGCGATGCGGACGGCGTTGCTGCGCCGACTGACGGCGCTGCGCATGCCGCGAAATTCAGCCGTCGCCTCGCCCATCGCGTTATCCCGCACGCCGGCCATAACCTTCCGCAGGAAGAGCCGGAAGCGTTTGCGGCGGCGGTGATGGACCTGGTCAAGGCGTAAGCGGCAGATGTCTGCTTAATCCCGCCGCGGGCTGAATTTCCAGGTCGTCGCCAAAATGGCTGTGGTCATCAGTCCGGTGACCAGTGCGGCCACCGGAATTGACAGCGCCAGCGCGGTGGTCGCAGCCCATCCGATCGAGGAGAAGGCTTCCGCGAAAGTTGCCAGCCGCGACGATGTCTGGCGGCGGCGGAACTGGCTGCGGCGGGCCTGGACGCGGAACCAGAGCTGAATAGCGGTCGCCGACGCAGCCGCAACGGCGACACCGAGCGCGGTGATGGCTGCCTGTTGTGGCGAGGCAAACAACAGCGCGACCAGCAGCGGTGCGAACAGGGCGCCGATGACGAGCATCACCGCCTCGATCTTTGCTCGGATCAGCCGGGAAGGAGGAAGTGGCGCGGTTGTCACGAGGTCGGGAGCATCTTCACCGGATATGGTTAGCCATCCGAGACCACCGGCGAGTTGCCCCGCCGCCATGACGATCACAGGCGTGATCAGCACAAGGGCGACCGAACTGTCGTTGAAACTTCGCCACAGCAAGAGCGCGGGCGGCACGAGGTAAAGCAACTGCATCAGGCTTTGCGACACCAGCCATGGGTCACGGCGGAGCAGCATGAGTTCCTTCCGCCGTAACGCCTGTTGCCGCGATCCCGATCGGAATGGTCGCGTTCGCGAACCGCGACGGGCGGATGCGGTTCCGGTCGAGGCGTGAGCGGCAGTCTCGGCAAACCCCGCTGACAAGCAGGTCATGACGACGCCCAGCAACAGAAGTCCGCCAGCGAGCAGGAGCAGTAACGCTTCGCCATCGCCGAGCGCTGCCCGCGCGGGCCACCAGAGCATGCTGCCGGGTCCGGGTGCAAATCCCGCAACGGCATCCGAGGTCAGAATCGCAAAGCGCGACAGCGTGCCGTAAGACAAGATCGCCGCGATCTGTAGTGCGATGACAAAGCCGGCGCCGATCACTGCAGCGAAAATCTGGGCGACCAGCCGGGTCCGGCGCGGGCCGATCGTCCGGAACAGCAGGATGGTCAAAGCAATGGCGACCGCCGCGGCAGAAAGGCCGATGGCGATGACGACGCCGTAGACGGCGAGCCAGCGGGGGCCGCCGCCGAACATCAGAACGTCGACAAAGGGTGTTGCGAGCAACATCGCCATGGCGATGACCGACGACGCGATCGCGACCAGCCGTATCGAGAACACGTGGGTGAGTGCGACCGGCGAGGACATGATCAGGTCGAGATCGGCGCGGGCGTAAAATACCCGCGTCACCGATTCGATCGCCTGTGACAGCATCAAGGCCCAGGCCAGAAAAATGGTCGCGGTGATGACGATCAGCGCTGATCTGTCGAGCGGTGCTTGAAATGTGGCATAGCGGCCAATCACGACGTAGGCCGGGACGTGCAGGAGTGCGCCAAAAATCAGAAAGCCGATGATCACCGCGCGGCGGCGCCCGCGGCGTCCGCCCGTCATCATCGCCAGCCACTCGCGCCAGGCCAGCCGGATTTCGTGCCGGGCGAACCAGCTTAATGCGGTTGTGGTCATGCGGCGACTGCTTCGCGGTCAACCAGCGCGATGAACATGTCTTCGAGGCTGGTGTCGCCTCGACCGTTCTGTTGCTGAAGCTCGGCCAATGTCCCTTCGGCAAGAAGCTTGCCCGCGGATATCACGCCAATGCGGTCGGCCATGCGCTCGGCCACTTCCAGAATATGCGTCGTCATGATGACGGTGCATCCGCCGTGCACACGCTCGCTGAGCAGCCCCTTGACGTGACGAGCGGACACGGCGTCGAGGCCGGTCAGAGGTTCGTCGAGAATGATGAGACGCGGATTATGCACCAGCGCGCCCGCCAGAGCGACCTTCTGGCGCATGCCCTTGGAGAATCCCTCGCAGCGTTCGTGCATGTTCGCCTCAAGACCAAGCGAAGCGAGCAGTTCGCGCGCGGAGAGATTCGGCCAGGGACGGATCGATGGCCCAGAGGCCCGCAACGAATTCGAGATATTCCAGCGGCGTCAGCTTGTCGTAGATCATCGGCTCGTCCGATACCCAGGCCATGATCTGCTTGGCCGCCACGGGATCGTGGAGTGCGTCAATGCCCATGATCGAGACGGAACCGGCATCCGGCCGCAGCAGGCCAGCAACCATTCGCAGCGTCGTCGTCTTGCCGGCGCCATTCGGGCCGAGCAGGGCATAGAATTCGCCCGAGCGCACCGTGAGGTCGAGCGCATCGACGGCCGGGCGGTCAAAACGCTTTGTTAACCCTCGCAGTTCGAGGGCTGATGGATTGGAGGCCATGATGTCGGGCGATCCTGGTTGCAGTTACCAGAACCATGGACGGAAACCATTGCGGGGC
The DNA here is from genome assembly GCA_963752265.1 of uncultured Alphaproteobacteria bacterium. Classification (GTDB taxonomy): domain Bacteria; phylum Pseudomonadota; class Alphaproteobacteria; order Rhizobiales; family Xanthobacteraceae; genus Bradyrhizobium. The sequence goes on along the minus strand of CAVVZW010000040.1, from coordinate 1,676 downwards.
GGTGAATCAGGGCCCCAAAATGCAAGATACGCGCGAGTTGAAAAGCTCGCGCGTATTCTTTTGTCTTTATCCGTTACTTCTGAGGTGGTGTGTTTGCGCCCTGCGTCGCCGCATCCGCAGGCTTGTGACGCACCGCGTCCGCGGTTCCCTGGATGAAGGCCTGAATCTTCACAATGTCGGCATCGGTAAGCTTGCCGGTGAAATCAGGCATGCCCCTGTCCATGAATGGGCCCCTGAGGACAGTGTCTTTCAGGTTGGTGTTGTTCTCGGTCGTCGTACGCCGCGCACTGATTTAAAGATTGTAGGTCCAATTCAGGCCGAGGTTTTTGACGTTGTCGGCGTTGATCTGGTTGAGTTTGCTGAAACGGGTTTCAGCGTAATCGAGACCAACGGTGGGCCAGTCCTTTGAAGTCGGCGTATTGGCCTTGATCAAGTTGGCATCGACGCCCGATGTCACGGCCATGATGTGGCCGGCCGATCCCTTGTCCGCGTTCTGGGCGATCGCGATGCCGCCAGAAATCGCAAGACATGCGCCGATCGCAACGGCCGTGCGCGGCAGGCGCTCCAGGCCGGATAATTTGGCGATGGTGTCGGGGAAAAAGCGGCGAGCCGAGTTGGCATACGTCCAGCGTATCATCTATCCTCCCAATTGATCTCTAGCGGATCTGCCGTGATCGTACGCCGCGACGAAGCGCGTCGTCAATCAAGGGCGCTGAGCTCAAAAATTCGATAGTGGCTTCCGCCTAGCGAAATAAATACGAACGGCTCCGCTGCCGGAAATCGTCGAATTGAATGTTGGTAGCGAGAACGCGTTGCTGTTATGGCCCGCTTAGCGCGACACCGACTTCCACCGGCTGCATGGCCGTCGAATTACAGCGCCAGCCGCCATCGTTTTTCTGAAAAGCGAACGATTTCTCGATGCGGACGCGATAACCGACCTGAAATTGTTCACGGCTGCCGGGCGCCGATTTCGGCCTCCCCGATTTCAAATCCCAACATGTGCCGGTGCAGCCCGATGCGACCGGACTACAAGCGGTGAAAGGGGAGAGGACGACCATTTCGATGCCGCTGGTGATCCGGGCGTTGTCGTCGGTCTGGCTGTTGCCGATTTGAACGACACGGTCGACGGCCAAAAAATCGCCGCATGCGCCCGCCGAATGGATTTGCGCAACACAGAGATCGACCGCATCCGCGTTCGGCACCGGCGAAATGACCTGTCGCCCAAAGATCTTTTTCGGGTCGCCTTTGGCCGCGGTGGCCTCCGCGATCTTTCGGTCGAAATATTCGGCGAGGCAACCCTCCGAGGACGTCAATTCCTGGAGCGGAACGTTGTCCTTTCCGTCAAGATTACATTTCCGGTCGCGCTCCCTGGTCCACCGGTCGAATTCCGAGAAAGCCTCTTTGGCTTCGTTTTCTTTCAACTTGGCGATCAGCCCGATGACGAGTTCGTTGAGTTCTTCCTTGGCCAGCGCCAGCGAGGCGTCACCGCAAATCAACAGGCCGGCCGTGGTATGGGCGGCGAGGCAGTCGAAATTCGAATCGACCAATATGTCGATCCTCTCCTCGGTTTCCTTCAGCAGACAGTTCCTGACCGGTTTGATGTCTTGGAGCTTGATCGGCTCGCGGCCAAGAATGCCGCAGCTGGAATTTCGGTCTCTGATCCATTCGGCATTTTC